>NZ_JBTHHU010000037.1:0-66390 GCF_059089585.1 Streptomyces sp. SX-6
AGCTGGCCGACGAGGTGACCGCGGGGCTCGAGGGCATGGAGGTCCCGCTGCGGGTGGCGGTGATGGGCTGTGTGGTCAATGGTCCGGGTGAGGCTCGTGAGGCCGACCTCGGTGTCGCCTCCGGCAACGGCAAGGGGCAGATCTTCGTCAAGGGCGAGGTGATCAAGACGGTGCCCGAGTCGAAGATCGTCGAGACCCTCATCGAGGAAGCCATGAAACTCGCCGAGCAGATGGAGAAGGACGGCGTCCCCTCCGGCACTCCGACGGTCATCGCCTCCGGCGAGGACGAGGCCGGCGCCAGCTGACGCGCCCCGCGTACGGCAGTGCTCCGCCCGCAGCGGCGGAGCACCGTCGTCTTCCCACCTCAAGGGGGGTACGCGCGGGAACCGAGCAGGTACAGTTCCAGGACCTGTTCCCCCTTGGCCTCCGGCCCGCGACGGTGAGGCAACCCGACACGTGTTGACGACGACCACCACCAAGGTCCTGGAACCCGGCGAACTCGACGCCGCTCTGGCCGTCCTCGACCGTGACCCCGTCGCCAACGCCTTCGTCACCGCACGCGTGCGCATCGCCGGTCTCGACCCGTGGCGGCTCGGCGGCGAGATGTGGGGCTGGTACGCGGGCGGGCGCCTCGAATCGCTCTGCTACGCCGGTGCCAACCTCGTCCCCATCTGCGCGGGCCCCGAGGCCGTACGGGCCTTCGCCGACCGCGCACGCCGCTCCGGCCGCCGCTGCTCCTCCATCGTCGGCCCCGCCCCCTCCACCGCCGCCCTCTGGTCGCTCCTCGAACCCCACTGGGGCCCCGCCCGCGAGGTCCGCGCGCACCAGCCGCTCATGGTCGCCCGCGCCATGCCCCCGGACATCGAGCCCGACCCGCTCGTCCGCCGCGTCCGCAAGGACGAGATGGACGTCGTCCTCCCCGCGTGCGTGGCCATGTTCACCGAGGAGGTCGGCGTCTCGCCGCTCGCCGGTGACGGCGGACTCCTCTACCAGGCCCGCGTCGCCGAACTCGTCGGTTCCGGACGCTCGTTCGCGCGCGTCGAGAACGGCCGCGTCGTCTTCAAGGCGGAGATCGGCGCCGCCACCGACCGGGCCTGCCAGATCCAGGGCGTCTGGGTCGCCCCCGAACACCGGGGCCGCGGCCTGTCCGTCACCGGCATGGCCGCCGTGCTGCGCTATGCCCTGCGCGAGGTCGCCCCGGTCGCCAGCCTCTACGTCAACGACTACAACGCCGCCGCGCGCGCGGCCTACCGCCGCGTCGGCTTCGAGGAAGTCGGCGCGTTCATGAGCGTGCTGTTCTGACCCGTTCCGGCCCACGGACCCGGCATCCCGCCAGGTAGCCTCCCGGCATGGATGACATCGTGGTCGGGCCGCTCGACCTCGCCGCGCGGGTGGACGACGCGCTGGCCGTGCAGGCACTCGCCTTCGGGCTCACCGCGGAGGAGGTCGGCGTCCGGCGGCACATCGTGCTGCGACACCTCACCAGCCCAGGTGCCCGCGCCCTCGGTGCGACGACGGAAACGGGACGCCTCGTCGGCTTCGTCTACGGCATGCCGAACGACCGCACCCACTGGTGGTCCACGGTCGTCGAACCGTATCTGCGGGCCACGGGGTGCGAGGAGTGGCTCGACGACTCCTTCGTCATCACCGAACTGCACGTCCACCCCGCCTTCCAGAACCGGCGGATCGGCCGCACGCTCATCACGGAGCTCACCGCGGACGCGCGCGAGCCCCGCTCGATCCTCTCCGCCCTCGACATCGAGAGCCCGGCGCGGGCGCTCTACCGCAAGCTCGGCTACCGCGACCTGGCCCGGCAGGTGAGCTTCCCGAGCGCGGCGAGTCCTTACGCGGTGATGGGCGCGCAGTTGCCGTTGCTGCGGTGACGGTGCGTCGGCCGGGGGTCCGGGGGTTGCCCCCGGGTGATGCGGTCCGAGCGCGGCGAGTCCTTATGCGGTGATGGGCGCGCAGCTGCCGCTGCTCCGCTGACAAAAAAGCGGTACCTCGCCGCCGTCGGCCGCGGCTACTCTCCTGGCACTTCGTACCTTTCCCGCAGGAGACCCACCATGGCCCGAGTCCAGCGCATGTCCGCGACGATGCTCAAGACGCTGCGCGACGACCCGGCCGACGCGGAGACCGCCAGTCACAAGCTGCTGGTCCGCGCCGGCTACATCCGCCGTACGTCCGCGGGGCTCTGGACCTGGCTGCCGCTCGGCAAGCGGGTGCTGGACAACGTCGCGCGCGTGGTGCGGGAGGAGATGGACGCCATCGGCGGCCAGGAGGTCCTGCTGCCCATGCTGCTCCCCAGGGAGCCGTACGAGGCGAGCGGGCGCTGGGAGGAGTACGGCGACCTCCTCTTCCGGCTGCGGGACCGCAAGGGCGCGGAGTATCTGCTCGGGCCCACGCACGAGGAGATCGCCACCCTCACGGTCAAGGACCAGTGCACGTCCTACAAGGACCTGCCCGTGATCCTCTATCAGATCCACACGAAGTACCGTGACGAGGCGCGGCCCCGCTCGGGCGTGCTGCGCGGGCGCGAGTTCCAGATGAAGGACTCGTACTCCTTCGACACCACCGACGAGGGCCTCGCCGAGTCCTACCGGCTGCACCGCGAGGCGTACGTCCGGATCTTCGAGCGCCTCGGGCTGGACCACCGCATCGTGTCCGCCGTGTCGGGCGCGATGGGAGGCTCGGCGTCCGAGGAGTTCCTGGCCCCGGCAGCGGCGGGGGAGGACACCTTCGCCAACTGCCCGGCCTGTGGCTACGCGGCCAACACCGAGGCCGTCACCGCGGTCGTGACACCTCCGGCCGCCGAGGAGCACGGCCCCGTCGAGGAACTGGCCACGCCGGACACCCCCACCATCGAGACGCTCGCCGCGCACCTGGGCATCCCCGCCTCGGCCACGCTCAAGAACCTCCTCGTCAAGGTCGACGGCAAGATCACGGCCGTCGGCGTGCCGGGCGACCGCGAGGTCGACCTCGGCAAGCTCGCCGAGCACCTGGCACCCGCCGTCGTGGAGCTGGTCACGGCCGAGGACTTCGCGGACCGGCCCGAGCTCGTACGCGGCTACGTGGGCCCGCAGGGCCTGGACCTGCCCTACATCGCCGACCCGCGCGTCGCACCCGGCACCGCCTGGGTCACCGGCGCCAACAAGCCGGACACGCACGCGCGCAACGTGGTGTGCGGGCGCGACTTCACGGTCGACCGCCACCTCGACGTCGTGGTGGTCGAGCCGGGCGACCCCTGCCCCCGGTGCGGCGAGGGGCTGGAGCTGGACCGGGCGATCGAGATCGGCCACATCTTCCAGCTGGGCCGCAAGTACGCCGACGTCTTCGGGCTCGACGTACTGGGCCCGGAGGGCAGGCCCGTACGGGTCACGATGGGCTGTTACGGCATCGGCATCTCCCGCCTGGTCGCCGCCCTCGCCGAGCAGACCCACGACGAGGCCGGCCTGTGCTGGCCCCGGGAGGCCGCCCCGGCGGACGTCCACGTCGTCGCGGCGGGCAAGGCACTGCAGACCGAACTCGCCCTGGAGATCGCGGAGAAGCTGGGCCGGGCGGGCGTCCGGGTGTTGGTCGACGACCGCGCCGGGGTGTCGCCGGGCGTGAAGTTCACCGATGCCGAGCTCATCGGTGTGCCGGCCATCCTCGTCGTGGGCCGCCGAGCTGCCGAGGGCGTGGTCGAGCTGAAGGACCGCCGCACCGGGGAGCGCGAGGAGCTGACCGTCGACGAGGCCGTCGGACGGCTCGTCGGCTGAACCCCGTCGGTTGAACCCCTGTCAGCTGACCAACCCGGCGAATTCCAGCAGGAGTTCGCCCGCCGGGCGGGCGCCGAGCGCGAGCTCGCGCACGCCCGCTTCGGTGGCCCGGAAGACCGCCCAGCCGCGCAGCCGGTCGCGGTCGACGTCCAGCGAGTCGGCCAGCTTCGTCACCCGCCGCCGGGCGGTGGCCGTCGCACCGGGCAGGGCCAGCAGCGTGTCGAGCCGGTCCCGGACCGGCCGGGCGAGGTCGTACGCCCGCTCGCCCACGAGCGGGCGCGGGCCGACGGCCAGCCATGGGGTGCGCTCGCCCGCCAGCACCTTGCCCTGGTGGTAGTCGCCGTGCAGCAGCCGGGGCGGCTCGGCCGCCCCGGCGGTCAGCGCGTCCCGCAGCTCCAGCGCCTCGTCGATCAGCGTCCGCGCGTCCGCCGCCCACGGCTGCTCGCGGTGCTCGCGCAGCACGTCGGCCGCCGCCGCGGTGTGGTCGGCCACCGTCGGGAAGCGGTGCCCCGGGGGAGGCTGTACCCACAGCCGCTGCAGGGTCGCCGAGGCCTCCAGGACGGCCTTCGGCTCCGGCAGGGACCGCAGGTTCACATCGCCGTGCAGCCGCTCCAGGAGCAGCGCGCCCGCCTCCGGCTCGGCGCGCAGCGTCCGTACCGCGCCCAGGCCGCCCCAGTGCGCCAGTGCCGCGCACTCGAGTGCTGCCGTATCACCCGGCGGGGTGAGTTTGAGGGCGGCCGGGGTGCCGTCCGCCTGCCGTACGAGGACGACCATGCTGTTGCGCCCGCCCGGAGTCTGCACTCGTTCGGGTGTCAGCTCCCAGCGCTCCAGGTACTCCTCAGCGGTGGCCGGCAGTGCCGCGAGCCACTGCCGTGCGGCGTCCCCGTGGGCGGGGTCACAGCCCAGGGCGCGTACCAGCCGCTCCGGCGGTTCGAGGCGGTCGTTCGCGTTGCCCATCCCCGTGCTGTCCCTTTCGTTGTCACTGGTCAGGCCCGTTCGGCGAGCCCTGGGAAGGCTACGCTGCCACCTCGCCAGCGCACCGCCCGCACCGCCGCCTCGCGCAGCGCCGCCGCCGCGTCGCCGCGCACCGAGCCCTCGGCGGCGCGCACGAGATCGGCGTAGACGCCCGCCACCCGGCTCTCCAGCTCCGCCGCGAGCCGCAGCGCGGCGTCCGCGTCCGGCACCGGGAACGGCAGCGCGTACGCGGGAGCCGCGGCCTCGGGCCGCCCGCCCAGGTCCCGTACGGTGCGCGACATCGCGTCCCGCCGCGCCCGGTGCGCGTCGTACGCCTCGCGCGCCTCCTTGGCCCGGGCCCCGGCCAAGTGGGCGCCGGCGACCCCGTATCCGTACACGGCGGCGTGCTCGGCGGCGAGCGCCGCCTGGGCCGCCGCGAGGGCACCGTCCGTCATGAGTCCTCTCCCAGCAGCCAGATGTGGGCCGCGCCCGCCGCAGCGACGGAGGCCAGGAGCCGGGCGAGCTCGGGCGAGGCGGAGCCGAGGGCGGCGGTACGGGTGTCGGCGGTGCGCCGCTCGGCGTCCGCGAGGGCGGCGAGAGCCGCCTTCTCGTCCGCGGGGACGGCGGTACGGGGAGCCGGTGACGCCGAGGCCCGCGGCCCGAACGCCTCGGCGTGCCGGGCCACTTCGGCCCGCAGCGGGCGCAGCCGGGGGGCGAGACCGGAGTGGGCGGCGAGGGTCGCGTCGTAGTGGTCCAGCAGCGCCGCCGAGTCCGCGGTGGCGCGGGCGCGCAGCCGCCGGTCGGCGGTGGCGCGTTCGTCTGCTGCGTCGTGCGGGCCCGTGGAGCATCCGGACAGCAGCAGGGCCGCCGCACCCCCTGCCAGAACCCCGCGTCTGCGCGGGCCGTCGCCGCCCCGCGTCGTCGTCGTGAACGGCACGATCCTCTTTCCGCCGAGCCTCAGTTGATCACCGCAGGTGAGCGTACCGGCGTGCGGGAGGGTGCCGGTGTACCCCGTGGGCGCTGCACCGAATCGTCAGTCGGCTGTCGGAACAGATAGGCTTTGACCTGACACGCGACTTTCCCACAACAGCACACGCGGCCGAGGAGTCACCCGGATGAGCACCACCCAGAGCGAGCGGCTGCGCGAGCTGCTCGCCCCTCTCGTCAGCGCACGGGAGCTGGATCTGGAAGAGGTCGACGTGACACCGGCGGGCAAGCGCCGTGTGCTGCGTGTCGTCGTGGATTCCGACGAGGGCGTCCAGCTGGACGAGTGCGCCGAGCTGAGCCGCGAGGTCTCGCAGCTGCTCGACGAGACGGACACGATGGGCGGAGCCCCGTATGTCCTGGAGGTCACCTCCCCCGGCGCGGACCGCCCGCTGACCCACCACCGCCACTACGTCCGGGCGACCGGCCGGCTGATCAAGGCACAGCTCACCGAGGGCGGTGAGCTGGTCGCGCGGATCACGGCCGTGGACGACGAGGGACTCGACCTCGAGGTGCCCGGAGTCAAGGGCCGCAAGCCCACCGCCCGCCGACTGGCCTTCGACGAGATCGCCAAGGCCCGGGTGGAGATCGAGTTCAACCGCAAGCCCGCGCAGAGCGCGGGCGACGAGAGCCAAGAGGAGGCGTAGCCGTGGACATCGACATGAGTGCCCTGCGGGGTCTGGTGCGAGAGAAGGAGATCTCCTTCGACCTGCTGGTCGAGGCGATCGAGTCGGCCCTCCTCATCGCCTACCACCGCACCGAGGGAAGCCGCCGGCGGGCCCGCGTGGTGCTGGACCGCCAGTCCGGCCATGTGACGGTCTGGGCCAAGGAGGACCCGCAGGATCTCGAGGAGGGCGAGGAGCCCCGCGAGTTCGACGACACCCCGTCCGGTTTCGGCCGGATCGCCGCGACCACCGCGAAGCAGGTCATCCTCCAGCGTCTGCGCGACGCCGAGGACGAGATCACTTTCGGTGAGTTCGCGGGCCGCGAGGGCGACGTCGTCGCGGGCGTCGTCCAGCAGGGCAAGGACCCCAAGAACGTCCTGGTCGACATCGGCAAGCTCGAGGCCATCCTGCCGGTGCAGGAGCAGGTGCCCGGCGAGGAGTACAAGCACGGCACGCGCCTGCGGACGTACGTCGTCCGGGTGGCCAAGGGTGTCCGCGGCCCGTCCGTGACGCTCTCGCGCACCCACCCGAACCTGGTGAAGAAGCTCTTCGCCATGGAGGTCCCGGAGATCGCCGACGGTTCGGTGGAGATCGCCGCCATCGCCCGCGAGGCCGGTCACCGCACCAAGATCGCCGTCCGGTCCACCCGGTCCGGGCTGAACGCCAAGGGCGCCTGCATCGGCCCGATGGGCGGCCGGGTCCGCGCGGTGATGGCCGAGCTCAACGGCGAGAAGATCGACATCGTCGACTGGTCGGACGACCCCGCCGACCTGGTGGCGCACGCCCTGTCGCCCGCGCGGGTGAGCAAGGTCGAGGTCGTCGACCTCGCCGCGCGCTCGGCCCGGGTGACCGTGCCCGACTACCAGCTCTCCCTCGCCATCGGCAAGGAGGGACAGAACGCCCGTCTCGCCGCCCGGCTCACCGGCTGGCGGATCGACATCCGTCCGGACACCGAGCCCTCGGACCAGGCGTAGCGGACGGGAACGGTCACGGCGTGCCGGAGCGGTCGGGGGGCGCGCGGAAGCGGTCCCCCCGACGGTGACGGAAAAGCCGTGTGACATCCGGTCCCGGGACCGGGATCATGGTTGAAGCGGAAGCGCTGCCGATCTGTGCCCCAAAGGGGTGAGGTTGGCGCGGGGAGGTAGACTTAAGCAGTGTCTGGCCGGACGCATGCCCGCGCATGCCCTGAGCGCACCTGTGTGGGGTGCCGGGAGCGAGCGGCCAAGGGTGATCTGCTGCGGATCGTGATGATCGAGGGAACCTGTGTCCCCGATCCTCGCGGTACGCTGCCCGGCCGGGGTGCCTCTGTGCACCCCACACTGGTCTGTCTCGAGCAGGCGGTCCGCCGCCGGGCGTTCTCCCGGGCCTTCAAAAGCCCGGGGCCGTTCGACACCGCGGAACTGCACCGGTTCGTCGAGCGGATCGAACAGCAATAGATCGAACAGCAATGTTCGGCCCCGCCGCAGGTGGGGATGGTCCACGTCAGGTACCTCGCGAGTTGGAAGTAGGTCGAGATTGCGATGAGCACTCGATGAGTACGCGATGAGTACGCCCATGAAGTAGCGACGGTCCGGTTGACAACCCGGACCTAGAAGGAGCGAAGTGGCTAAGGTCCGGGTATACGAACTCGCCAAGGAGTTCGGAGTGGAGAGCAAGGTCGTCATGGCCAAGCTCCAAGAACTTGGTGAGTTTGTCCGTTCGGCGTCCTCGACGATTGAGGCGCCGGTCGTCCGTAAGTTGACTGACGCGCTGCAGGGACCCGGTGGCAACGCCGGCAAGTCCGGTGGCGCCAAGCCCGCGGCGCCGCGCAAGGCCGCGGCCCCGAAGCCGGGCGCGCCCACTCCGGGCGCCCCTCGGCCCGCCGCCCCGGCGCCCAAGCCGGCGGCAGCCCCCACCACCCCCAAGCCCGCAGGCGCCGCCCCGGCGCCCGGCCCGCGTCCGGGTCCCAAGCCCGCCCCCGCGGCTCCGGCTCCGGCCAAGCCCGCTCCGGTCACCCCGGTGCCGGCGGCCGAGTTCTCCGCGCCCCCGGCGCAGCCCGCGGCCCCGTCCGCGCCGCGTCCCGGTGGTGCCCCCGGCCCGCGTCCGGGTGGTGCCCGTCCGGGTCCGTCCGGCCAGCAGGGCGGCGACCGTCGTGGTCAGCGTCCCGGCCAGGGCCAGGGCGGTCCGCGTCCGGGTGCCCGTCCGGCCGGTCCGCGTCCGGGCAACAACCCCTTCACCTCCGGTGGCTCCACCGGCATGGCCCGTCCGCAGGCCCCGCGCCCGCAGGGGCCGCGTCCCGGCGGCGGCCAGGCCGGCCCCGGCGGTCCGCGTCCGCAGGGCGGTCCCGGCGGCGCTCCGCGTCCGCAGGGCGGTGCCCCGCGTCCGACTCCGGGCGGCATGCCCCGTCCGCAGGCTCCGGGCGGCGCTCCGCGCCCCGGCGCCCCGGCGGGTAACCGTCCGAACCCGGGCATGATGCCGCAGCGTCCGGCTGCCGGCCCGCGTCCGGGCCCCGGTGGCGGCGGTCGTGGTCCCGGTGGCGGCGGCGGTGCCGGTCGTCCCGGCGGCGGTGCCGGTCGTCCGGGCTTCGCCGGCCGTCCGGCCGGCCCCGGCGGCGGCGGTCGTCCCGGTGGCGGCGGCGGCTTCGCCGGTCGTCCCGGTGGCGGTGGCCCCGGTGGTGGCGGCGGCTTCGGCGGCGGTCGTCCCGGCGGCTTCGGCGGTCGTCCCGGTGGTCCGGGTGCCCGTGGTGGCACGCAGGGTGCCTTCGGCCGTCCCGGCGGTCCGGCCCGTCGTGGCCGCAAGTCCAAGCGTCAGCGGCGCCAGGAGTACGAGGCCATGCAGGCCCCGTCCGTGGGCGGCGTGATGCTGCCGCGCGGCGGCGGCGAGACCATCCGTCTCTCCCGTGGTGCCTCCCTCACCGACTTCGCGGAGAAGATCGGCGCCAACCCGGCGTCGCTCGTCGCCGTGATGATGAACCTCGGCGAGATGGTCACCGCCACGCAGTCGGTCTCGGACGAGACGCTCGAGCTGCTCGGCGGCGAGATGAACTACACCGTTCAGATCGTCAGCCCGGAGGAGGAGGACCGCGAGCTGCTCGAGTCGTTCTCCATCGAGTTCGGTGAGAACGAGGGCGGCGAGGAAATGCTCGTCTCCCGTCCGCCGGTCGTGACCGTCATGGGTCACGTCGACCACGGTAAGACCCGACTGCTCGACGCGATCCGCAAGACGAACGTCGTCGCGGGCGAGGCCGGTGGCATCACCCAGCACATCGGTGCCTACCAGGTCGCCACCGAGGTCAACGGCGAAGAGCGCGCGATCACCTTCATCGACACCCCGGGTCACGAGGCGTTCACCGCCATGCGTGCCCGTGGTGCGAAGTCGACCGACATCGCGATCCTCGTGGTGGCGGCCAACGACGGTGTCATGCCGCAGACGATCGAGGCCCTGAACCACGCCAAGGCGGCCGACGTGCCGATCGTGGTCGCGGTCAACAAGATCGACGTCGAGGGTGCCGACCCGACCAAGGTGCGCGGTCAGCTCACCGAGTTCGGTCTGGTGGCCGAGGAGTACGGCGGCGACACGATGTTCGTCGACATCTCCGCCAAGCAGGGCCTGAACATCGACAGCCTGCTGGAGGCCGTGGTCCTCACCGCGGACGCCTCGCTCGACCTGCGCGCCAACGCGGAGCAGGACGCGCAGGGCATCGCGATCGAGGCCCACCTCGACCGTGGCCGCGGCGCCGTGGCCACCGTGCTCGTCCAGCGCGGTACCCTCCGCGTCGGTGACACGATGGTCGCCGGTGACGCCTACGGTCGTGTCCGCGCGATGCTCGACGACAAGGGCCAGAACGTCGAGGAAGCGGGTCCGTCGACCCCCGTCCTCGTCCTGGGTCTGACCAACGTCCCGGGCGCCGGCGACAACTTCCTCGTCGTCGACGAGGACCGTACGGCACGCCAGATCGCCGAGAAGCGCGCTGCGCGCGAGCGCAACGCCGCCTTCGCCAAGCGCACCCGCCGGGTGTCCCTCGAGGACCTCGACAAGGTGCTCAAGGCCGGTCTGGTCCAGGACCTCAACATCATCATCAAGGGCGACGCGTCCGGTTCGGTCGAGGCTCTTGAGTCCTCGCTGCTCCAGCTCGATGTGGGCGAGGAGGTCGACATCCGCGTGCTGCACCGTGGCGTGGGTGCGGTCACCGAGTCGGACATCAACCTGGCGACCGGCTCCGACGCCATCGTCATCGGCTTCAACGTCCGCGCCGAGGGCCGTGCCACGCAGATGGCCGAGCGCGAGGGCGTCGACGTCCGGTACTACTCGGTCATCTACCAGGCGATCGAGGAGATCGAGGCGGCCCTGAAGGGCATGCTGAAGCCGGAGTACGAAGAGGTCGAGCTCGGTACGGCGGAGATCCGCGAGGTCTTCCGCTCGTCCAAGCTGGGCAACATCGCGGGTGTCCTCATCCGCTCCGGCGAGGTCAAGCGCAACACCAAGGCGCGCCTCATCCGCGACGGCAAGGTCGTGGCCGAGGACCTCACCATCGTCGGTCTGCGTCGCTTCAAGGACGACGTCACCGAGATCCGCGAAGGCTTCGAGGGCGGTATCAACCTCGGAAACTTCAACGACATCAAGATCGACGACGTCATCGCGACGTACGAGATGCGCGAGAAGCCGCGCGGCTGATCGCACTGACCGTATCCGGGGCCGGTCGGCGGGAAATCCGTCGATCGGCCCCGGCCGTTGCGTGTACGGTTCGAATGAGCCGTGCGAATCACGGATACCTGAGGCCCCACGGGTGGCATGAACCCGCATTGCATGTACGTAGGGACGCTGTCCTTCGACCTCCTCCTCGGCGACGTCCGGTCGCTGAAGGAGAAGCGCTCCGTCGTCCGTCCGATCGTCGCCGAGCTGCACCGCAAATACGCGGTGAGCGTGGCGGAGGTCGGAGACCAGGACCTGTACCGCAGAGCCGTCATCGGCCTGGCGGCGGTCTCCGGGGACGCGGTGCACCTCACGGACATACTGGACCGCTGCGAGCGCTGGGTCGCCGCACGTCCTGAAGTGGAGCTGCTGTCGGTGCGGCGGCGGTTCCACGGCGAGCACGACGACTGAAACAAGTAAGGAGACGGACCAGTGGCCGACAATGCGCGGGCGAAGAAGCTGGCGGACCTCATCCGGGAGGTGGTCGCCCAGAAGCTGCAGCGCGGTATCAAGGACCCGCGCCTCGGCACGCACGTGACCATCACGGACACCCGGGTCACCGGCGACCTGCGGGAGGCGACGGTCTTCTACACGGTCTACGGCGACGACGAGGAGCGCGCGAGCGCTGCCGCCGGGCTGGAGAGCGCCAAGGGCATGCTGCGTTCCGCGGTGGGCAAGGCGGCGGGCACCAAGTTCACCCCGACGCTGACGTTCGTGGCGGACGCGCTGCCGGAGAACGCCCGGACCATCGAGGACCTCCTCGACCGGGCGCGCTCCTCCGACGCGCAGGTGCGCGAGGCGTCCTCCGGCAAGACGTTCGCCGGTGAGGCCGACCCCTACCGGAAGCCGGAAGAGGCCGGGGCCGCCGAGGACGGGGACACGACCGCCGAATGAACCGCAAGTCCACCACGCCGGACGGCTTGATCATCGTCGACAAGTCGGCCGGCTTCACCTCGCACGACGTCGTCGCCAAGATGCGCGGCATCGCCCGTACCCGGCGCGTCGGCCATGCGGGAACGCTCGACCCGATGGCGACCGGCGTGCTCGTCCTCGGCGTCGAGCGGGCCACCAAGCTGCTCGGTCACCTCGCGCTGACCGAGAAGGAGTACGTGGCCACGATCCGTCTCGGCCAGAACACCGTGACGGACGACGCGGAGGGGGAGATCACCTCCTCCGCGGACGCCTCCGGGGTCACCCGCGAGGCCATCGACGCCGGTGTCGCCAAGCTCACCGGCGCGATCATGCAGGTCCCGTCGAAGGTCAGCGCGATCAAGATCGACGGGAAGCGCTCGTACAAGCGGGCGCGCGAGGGCGAGGAATTCGAGATCCCCGCCCGCCCGGTGACGGTGTCCTCCTTCGCCGTGCACGCCGTGCACCCGGCCGAGGCCGAGGACGGCACCCCGGTGCAGGACCTGCTGGTCTCCGTCGTCTGCTCGTCCGGCACCTATGTGCGCGCCCTCGCGCGCGACCTCGGTGCCGACACGGGCGTGGGCGGCCACCTCACGGCGCTGCGGCGCACCCGCGTCGGCCCGTACGGGATCGGCGAGGCCCGCACGCTCGAGGCGCTCCAGGAGGAGCTCACCGTGATGCCGGTGGCGGACGCGGCCACCGCGGCGTTCCAGCGCTGGGACGTGACCGAGGAGCAGGCGCGGCTGCTGGGCAACGGCGTACGGATCCGGATGCCGCTCTTCGACCGGCCCGGAGCGGTCGCGGTCTTCGGCCCGGACGGCACCTTCCTGGCCCTGGTCGAGAACCAGGGCGGCCGGGCGAAGAGCCTCGCGGTCTTCGGCTGAACCGGGGCTGAACCGGGGCTGAACCGGGGCTGAACCACCGTCGGGCGGGGACCGCGGTCCACCGCGTTCCCCGCCCGACGACCCCCCTCACTCGCTGTCTATCCATCTGATACGCAGGATTCACCCCAACGGGCAGGCGCTCGGAGTGAACCAGGGGGGTGGAAGGGGGCGCGTTCGGCCCGCGATCTGTCCCGCGGATCAACCGCTGCCTACCGTCGGAACGCACGCACGTACGGGCGTACGACATGGCGGGGAGGTTCGGCGGATGAGCGGTCGGCGGACCGATGCGGACGAATCACTGGTGCGTATCACCGATCTGGCCGGGCGGCCGCGTGGCACGGGTTTTCCCGTCGACGACCGCTCCACCCTGATGACCAGCCACGAAGCCGTCGACGGCCTCGCCTGCCTGGTCCTGCACGCACCCGGTGAGCGCACCGTGGTCGTCGGCTCCGACGCCGTGACCCCGCTGCCGGAGTGCGACCTCGCCCTCATCCGTACCGAGGGGCTCGACATGCCGCCGCTGGCCGTCGCGGCGGCGAAGCCCGTCGCGTGCGGCACCAAGGTCCGGCTGCGTGCCGGACGCTGGCACCAGGCGCAGGTCGTCGGCAGCGCCGTGGTGACCTACACGGCGACCGACCGCTTCCATCTGCTCGGCACCGCGCTCGAGTTGTCGATCACCGAACGCGCCGCGCTCCGCCTCGGCGACGAGGCCACCGGCGGGCCCGTGCTCGACGCGAAATCCGGATCCGTGGTCGCTGTCCTCGGTACCGCGCTCCAGGCCGACCGCGAGGCCGCCGGATTCGCGATCCCCCTGCACGCCACCGCCGCCCGGGCGGGCGGCACGCTCGCGGAGATCCTCGAGCGCAACGCCGCGACCGTCCCCGCCTACGGCCCCGACCTCAACCTCGCGGGCGCCCTCCAGCTCACGGCCACCTCCCTGGGGTCCGTCGTCACCCCCCGCGTCTGGCGCGACCCGGTCGAACGCCCGGAAACGGAGCGGGAGTTCACCGCCTTCCTGGACGGCCGGGAGGACGGCGCACCCCGCGTCCTCGGCCTCGTCGGCGAACCCGGCACGGGCCGGACCACCGAGCTCGGCGCACTCGCCGGGCGGCGGGCGCGCGGCGCGGAGCCCGCGCCCACGCTCTGGCTGCGCGGCGCGGACCTCCGCGCGGACGACGAGAGCATGCGCGACGCCATCGCCCGCGCGCTGCGCGCCGCCGGCCGGATCGTCGCCGCCTCCGCCGGGTCCACGGTCACGGTGGCGGACATCTCCGCCGCCACCCCCGACGCCGTCGCCGAGCTCGCGCACCGGGCCGGGCGGCCCCTGCTCGTCCTCCTCGACAGCCCCGAGGAGATGCCGCCCCTCCTCGCCCACGCCCTGCCCGCCTGGACGGAGGCGACGGCCGCGTGGCTGGAGAAGGCCGGCGCCCGGCTCGTCGTCGCCTGCCGGCCGGAGCACTGGGAGACGGCCGGCGACCTCTTCCCGCCCGCCCTCCTGTACACCCCCGCCGCCACCCTCGGCGCCGCGGACACCGGAGCCGGCGCACCGTCCTCGCCCGCCCTCCCGGCGTGCGTCCGCCTCGGCGACCTCACGCCCGGCCAGGCCGCCGCCGCCCGCGGCGGCTACGCCCTCCCCGCGGACGCCGTCGACCCCGCCGACGCCTGCCACCCCCTGGCGCTGCGCCTGCTCACCGAGGTCCGCGCCGCGCTCCCGGCCGGTGCCGGCCGGGCCGCCGACCGGGGCCTCCCCGACCGCTGGGACATCTTCTCCGCCCACCTCGACCTGATCTGCCTGCGCATCGCCGTACGGCTCGCCGCGGCCCGCAGGCCGCAGCTGCGCGGCACCGCGGTGCGCAGGCTCGCCGCGCGGGTCGCCGGACAGGTGCACGAGGCGGCCCGGCTGTGCCTGGGCCCGGGCCAGGGCGAGCTGGAGCGCGACGCCTTCGAGGAGCTGTTCCCCTGGCGCACGGGCTGGGCCTCGGCGGTGCTCACCGAGGGCCTGCTCGTCCCGGCGGGCTCCGGCTACCGCTTCGCCCACGAGGAGTTCGCGGACTGGCTGCACGGCACCCATCTCGACCTCGACGCTGCCCTGCAGGCCCTGGTCCACCGCTGGTACGAGGCCGCCTCGGCGTCCGCCCCGCCCGCCGAGGCGGTCGTACGGCTCCCGTCCCGCCGCGGCGGCGGGCCCGCCCCCGGACCCGGCGGCCATGTGCCGCCCCCGCCCGGCTCCGGCCGCTCCGGCCGTACGGGGCGCCGCAAGGGCCGCCGCGGCGGGACGGAGACGCGGGAGGCGCCCAGAGCCCTGCCCGTGCCCCGGCACCGCATCGGCCCCGTCCTCCAGGCGCTCATCATGCTCGCCCGGCGCTCCGGCCCCGCCGAGCTCTCCCGCCGCCTCACCGCCCTGGTCCACGCGGTGGAGACCCTCGTGCCGAAGAAGGACGACCGCGAGGGGTACGGGCACGCGCTCACCGACCCCGCCTGGTGGGCGGCGCACCTGCTCGCCGAGACCCTGCTGCGCGTCCCCGACGCCACCCCCTACCTGGGCGTCCTGCGGCTCCTCGCCGACCGCCTCACCGCCTGCGCCCGGCTCGTCGGCGGCTTCGACAGCGGAGCGACCGACACCCTCGGCGGCCTCACCGAGTTCGGGCCCGCCTTCTGGCTGCGGCTGCGCCTCGGCCTCGCCGACCGCCTCGACCTGCTGCGCCGCCTGATCCCCGCCGACCGCCCGCCCTCCGGCGGCCCCCCGGCGAACCGCTGCGACCGCTTCCTGCCCTCGGCCGTCTCCCTGCTCCTCGAGGACCCGTGCGCCGCGCAGACCCTCGTCTGCCGCTGGTTCACCGACGACCGCCCGCTGCTCACCGCCCCTGGCGACGGCACCGACGTCGAACCGCTCACCGTCGCCGCCGCGGCCCAGGCCCTCCTGCACACCCACCGCCGGCGCGCCGTGGACGACCTCGCCGACGCGCTCGTCGCCACCGCCCACCCCCGCGCGGACGAACTGCTGGCCGCCCTCGCCGAGGACGAGACCTCCGCGCTCTGCCGCGCCGTGGACCGCTGGGCCCACGACGACCGCGTCGAACTGCACGTCGCCGCCGCCGCGTACGGCATCAAGGCGGCCCCCCACGTCACCACCGACGCCGACCGCGAGCTCCTGCGCTACGCCGCTCTCGCCCTGCTGGAGCGGTCCTCCGCGGAGGCCCTGCACGGCACCGCGCTCGCCGTCCTGCTGCGCGACCGCGCCACCCGCGCCAAGTACCTCCCGCAGGCCGTCGTCCGCTTCGCGGCGGGCGACCCCCACCTGCCGCCCGCCGCCCTGGCCGTCGCCTTCCCGACCCACTCCGAACCCGTCCTCGCCGCCTTCCGCGCCCGCCTCTACGAGCCGGGCGACGGCCCCGCCGCCATCCTGCGCACCCTCGCCGAGGCCACCACGCCCGGCCTTGCCCGCCGGGCGGCTGCCCTGGTCAGGGAGCACCTCGAGCACTGCCCCGAGGGCGCCGGGCACGCCGCGGAGTTCGTCGAACGGCGCCTGGAGTACGGCCCCGGCGCCCGCGCCGTCCTCCTCCCGCTCGTCACCGACCTGCTGCGCACCCGCCCCGCCCAGGTCCGCCGCGCCCTCGCGCCCGTCCTCGCCGCCCCCGGCACCGCGCGCTCGCGCGCGATGCGCCAGGAACTGCTCGAGGTGCTGCTGGAACGCGAGGAGAAGGGACCGTACGAGGAGGGCGTGCTCGACGCCCTGCTGCGCGCCCTGGCCGAGGGCGCCCCGGAGCGTGCCGAGGCGCGTACGCGCGAGCTCGTGCGCCGTACCGGGGAGCTCATGGTCCGCACCCCGGAGGGCTCCGCCTGCTTCGACCGCAGGCTGCTGCAGCTCGCCCGGGAGGTCCCGGTGTTCGGCGCGCAGGTGCGCCGGTGGCTGAAATCGGCGCCCGCGCAGTGGGAGGAAGTGGTGGGCGCGCGTGCCCGGATCCGGCTCACCGCCGGGGTCGCCGAGCCGGAAGCCGAGCACGGGGCCGCCGCCGACGAGGCCGACGGGAAGGAGGAGACGGGGGAGGGGACCGAGGGGGCACCGGCCGATGCGGACCGCCGACAACCGGCATGGCACTCTTAGACCTGCGTTATTCAACAGACAAGAGTTCGGGTTTCGGGTTCGGCGAGGAGCGGGCACAGTGCAGCGCTGGCGTGGCTTGGAGGACATCCCCCAGGACTGGGGGCGCAGCGTCGTCACCATCGGCTCGTACGACGGGGTGCACCGCGGGCACCAGGTGATCATCGGTCGTGCCGTGGAACGGGCGCGTGAGCTCGGGGTGCCCTCGGTCGTGGTGACCTTCGACCCGCACCCCAGCGAGGTCGTCCGGCCCGGCAGCCACCCGCCGCTGCTGGCCCCGCACCACCGCCGCGCGGAGCTGATCGAGCAACTCGGTGTGGACGCGGTGCTGATCCTGCCGTTCACGGCGGAGTTCTCGAAGCTGTCGCCCGCCGACTTCGTGGTGAAGGTCCTGGTCGACAAGCTGCACGCCAAGCTGGTCGTCGAGGGCCCCAACTTCCGCTTCGGCCACCGGGCGGCGGGCACGGTCGGCTTCCTCGAGGAGCTCGGCGCCACCTACGACTACGACGTCGAGGTGATCGACCTCGAGGTCAGGGGCGAGGGGGACATCGGGCAGCCGTTCTCGTCCACGCTGGTCCGGGGCCTGGTCGCCGAGGGCGACGTCGCGGGCGCCCGGGAGATCCTCGGCCACCCGCACCGCGTCGAGGGCATCGTGGTCCGCGGCGCACAGCGCGGCCGCGAGCTGGGCTTCCCGACCGCGAATGTCGAGACCCTCCCGCACACGGCGATCCCGGCGGACGGGGTCTACGCGGGCTGGCTGGTCGTCGGCGGCGAGTCGATGCCGGCGGCGATCTCGGTCGGTACGAACGTGCAGTTCGACGCGACCGAGCGGACGGTCGAGGCGTATGCGATCGACCGGGTCGACCTCGACCTGTACGGCCTGCACGTGGCCGTCGACTTCCTCGCGTACCTGCGCGGCATGGAGAAGTTCGACTCCATCGAGGCGTTGCTCGAGCGCATGGCGGAAGACGTCAACCAGGCCCGCGCCCTGACCGCCGACCGGCTCGACGCCTGAGGCTGCGGGGGTGGGGGTGGTCGCCCCGGCCCCACCCTTTCGCCGTTTCCCGGGGCTGCGCCCCCGGACCCCGTTTCGGGGGCTTCGCCCCCTGGCCCCCTTGTCGCGGCTTCGCCGCTCGGCCTCAAGCGCCGGCCGGGCTACAAGTCAGCCCGTCCGGCGTTTGAGGACAACCGCGCGGAGCGCGGTTTCGGGGCCCGGGGCGGAGCCCCGGAAGAAACGGTGAAAGGGCGGGGCAGGGGCACAACTCCCCACCCCGCCCCACCCCCACCCGCCACCACTACTGCTGCGGATACCCGTACCCACCCGGCTGAGGCGGCTGCGGCTGCTGAGGCCACCCACCCTGCACCGGCGGCTGAGGCTGAGGCTGCTGCGGGTACCCCGCCGGAGGCGCCCCGTACGGGTTGTACGGCCCCGGCTGCTCCGGCGCCGCATACCCACCCTGCACCGGCGGCTGAGGCTGCGGCTGCTGCGGCGCAGGCGCAGCCATCGGCTGCCCACCCCCACCCCACAGCCCCTGCTGCGCCCGCACAAAGTCCTCCGCGACCATCGACGCAAGCGTGAAGTACGCCTCACGCGTCTTCGGCCGCATCATGTCGAGATCCAACTCCGCACCCGCCGCCAGGTGTTCATCGAACGGCACCACGATGACACCCCGGCAACGGGTCTCGAAGTGGGACACGATGTCCTCGACCTTGATCATCTTTCCGGTCTCGCGGACCCCCGAGATGACCGTGAGGCTCCGCGCGACGAGCTCGCTGTAGCCGTGCGCGGAAAGCCAGTCCAGCGTGGTGCTGGCGCTGCTCGCGCCATCCACCGACGGAGTCGAGACGATGATCAACTGGTCGGCGAGATCGAGGACCCCGCGCATCGCGCTGTAGAGGAGACCGGTACCCGAGTCGGTGAGGATGATCGGGTACTGCCTGCCCAGAACGTCTATCGCCCGCCGGTAGTCCTCGTCGTTGAACGTCGTCGAGACCGCCGGGTCCACGTCGTTGGCGATGATCTCCAGCCCGGACGGCGCCTGCGACGTGTAACGGCGGATGTCCATGTAGCTGTTGAGCCGGGGGATCTCCGACACGAGGTCACGGATCGTCGCACCCGTCTCGCGCCGCACACGGCGGCCGAGCGTGCCCGCGTCCGGGTTGGCGTCGATCGCGAGGATCTTGTCCTGACGCTCGCTGGCGAGCGTCGAACCGAGCGCCGTGGTCGTGGTCGTCTTGCCGACGCCGCCCTTGAGGCTGATGACCGCGATGCGGTAGCAGGAAAGGACGGGCGTACGGATCAGCTCCAGCTTGCGCTGCCGCTCGGCCTCCTCCTTCTTGCCGCCGAACTTGAACAGGCCGCCGCCGCTCTGCTTCTTCGGCTTGGGCTTGCTCTTGAGCAGACGCTCCGACGACAGCTCCACCGCCGCGGTGAAGCCCAACGGCGCACCGTGCACGGACCGCTGACGCTGCTCGGGCGTCACGGTGGGCCAGCCGCCGGTACGCGGGTCGGCGGGCGCGGCAGGCGGAACGGGCTGCTCCGCGGCGGCCCGGGGATCCTGCACGGGAGCGGGAGCGGGAGCGGGCTGCGGCTCGGCCGGCGGCGCCGGCGCGACGGCACCGTTCGGATCGGCCTCCGGGCGCGGATAGCCGTAACCACCCTGCTGCGGACCGGGGTTGGGGGCGGGCAGCGCCCAAGGCGCCGGTGCGACGCCATCCGGCTCGGCCGGAGGCGCGGGCTGCGGCGCAGGCGCGGGCGCAGGCGGGGTCCATGCCGCCGGTGCGGCGCTCTCCGGTGCGGCCGGGAGCGCGGGTTGCGGTGCGGCTTGCTGCACCGCGAGCTGAGGCGGCACGCCCTGCGGCGGGGCCACCTGCGGCGGCTGACCGTAACCGGTTTTCGGCGCAGGCAGGTTGTAGGCCGCCGGCGCGGCAGGCTGCGGAAGCCCGTACCCCTCCGGCACAGAGGGCGGCACGACAGGCCCCTGCGCATACGGCCCCGGCTGCCCGTAACCGACCGGCGGAGGCGGCACCGCAGGGACACCCTGCGGCGCGCCGGAGTTCGCGGCGGGCGGCGCCATTGGCGCAGGAGCGGGCGGGGTCCAAGGCGCCGGTGCGACGCCGTCCGGCTCGGCCGGGGGCGCGGGCTGCGGCGCGGGCGCCGAGGCATCCGGCGCCGGAGGCGGCACCGGCAGCGGCGCGGGCGGAACCGGGGACGCGGGCTGGAAGTCCGGCGGGAGCGGGGGCAGGGAAGCCTGCGGAACGGACGGCGGAGTCCACGACTCCGTCGAGGCGTTCGGCTCGTCCGGCAGTGAGACCGGCGGCTCCTCGGCCTTCGCCTCCTCCGCTCCGCTCTCCGCGGCGACCTTGCTCCGCAGCGCCGCCGCGGAGAACCGCATCGTGCCCTCGCTGCGCAGACTGCCGTCCGTCACCTCGGGGACAACGTCCGCACCAGCGTCGGCACTGGCATCGGGACGCGAACTATCCACCGGAGCATCAGACTTATCCGGTTCGTCCGTCTTGCCCATGCGCTCCGTGATCTCGTTCAGCAGCTCGGAAGCGGACAGCCGGAGCGTCCCGTCACGCCGGACGCGCGCACCCTCGGGCGTCGCGTCCGCCACCGGGGCGGCATCGGCCGGAGCCGGAGCAGGAGCCGCATCGACCGGCGCGACTGGTGCGATCGGTGCGACCGGTGGTACGGACGGTGCAGGCGGCGGGGGCGGCGGCGCGGCAGCCGGACCCGGCGCCCCGCTGGACGGCGTGGTCTGCATGTACCAGGCGGGCGGCGTGTAGTCGATGGTGAACTCGCCGGTCCGTTCGTGCTCCTGCTCCGCGTCCCGCTCGTGACCGGCGTCGGACCGGTTCTCGCCGCCATTGACCCCGGCCGCGCGGATCTCGTCCCGATCGCTGCTCACATTGCCTCCTGCTGGTATGGCCCGGCACCCCGTGAAATCACTTGTCGGGAGCGGGCCGTTCCCGTGGTCCGACGGCCCCGGAACCCTGTCGCTGACCACGCTGCGGTCCGGCTCCGGCGCCGACTTCTCAAGTGCGTACAGTCATCAAGACTAATCGTCATTAGTGACACTGCGGCAGGCCCGCTGACCTCATCCGCCCGCGCGGTGTGTCACTGCTTCCCAGGGTGCCGTGGAGACCATGGGTGCCGTCAATCCCGGATTGACGTATGAGTAGGCTCCTGTCTCCGCAATACCGACTTGGGGGGACACAACGCATGGAACCGCTCCGCCTGGGCGACCCGGAACAGATCGGCCCCTATCGGGTGCTGGCCCGGCTGGACGCATGGTTGAGCGATGCCCCGCCCGCCGAACACCGCTTCATTGCGCGCAGCGCGAACAGCGACCGTACGGTCCTGATCCGCACCCCGCAGGACGGTGTGGACGTACACCGCGCCGCCGCGGAGGCGGAGGCCGCCCGGAGGCTGCCCGCTCCCTGGCTCGCCGCCGTGGACGAAGTGGCGCCGGGCTGGCACGCCGGACCGTACGTCCCCGCCGTGCCGTTGCCCGCCGCGCTCACCGCGCACGGCGGACCGCTTCCCGAGCGCACGGTCGTCGCCCTGGGTGCCGCACTCGCCGAGACGCTCGTCACCCTGCACCACGCGGGCATCACCCACGCGGGCATCTCCCCGTCGGCGCTCCTCCTGGCCGCCGACGGCCCCCGGCTCACCGCTTTCGGCGCGACGCGCGCAGCGGCACCCGACGGACCGCACCCGCAGCCGCAGCCGACGGACGACGTCCACGCGCTGGGCAGAGTGCTGGCCCATGCGACGGCAGGACGCACGCTCCCGGAACGCCTCCGCGCCCTCATCTCCGCATGCACGGCCAGTAATCCGCATAGCCGCCCTCAAATTACCCAAATCCTCCAGGAATTGACCGCCCCCGTCGGCGGCTTCGGTCCCGCACCGCAGCCGTACGCCCCGCACGCGACCATGCCGAACGGCGGGCACGCGGCCGCGCTGTTCGGGCCGGGCTGGCTGCCGCCCCGGGTCATCGCCGAGCTGACCCGGCAGTCGTCCGCACTGCTTGCCATGGAAACCGGGACGGACTGACCCACGTGTTCTTCCCTCTCACCCACGAAGACCCCGCGGAACTCGGCGGCCACCGGCTGCTGGCCAGGCTGGGCAGCGGCGGCATGGGCACCGTCTACCTCGCCCGCTCCGCCCGCGGCCGTACGGTCGCGCTGAAGACGGCTCACCGGCAGGACGACGACCTCACCCTGCGCACCCGGTTCCGGCTCGAGGCCGACGCCGCACGCGTCATGGGCGGCCGCTACGGCGCCGAGGTCTTCGACGCAGACCCCCTCGCCCCACTGCCCTGGCTGGCCACCGAGTACGTCCTCGGCCCGTCGCTCGACGCGGCGGTCACCATGGCGGGCCCGCTCCCGGAGCGAGCGGTACGCGCACTGGGCACCGTCCTGTGCGGAGCACTGGGACAACTCCACGCTTCCGACGTCGTGCACCGCGACCTGAAGCCGTCCAACATCCTCGTCTCCGCCTTCGGCCCGAAGCTCATCGACTTCGGCATCGCCCGTGCAGTCGGCGACGGCCGGCTGACGCAGACCGGCACCGCCGCCGGAACTCCGGCCTTCATGTCCCCGGAACAGGCCGCCGGGCAGGAACACACCCCCGCGGGCGACGTGTTCGCCCTCGCCGGAGTCCTGGTCTTCGCGGCAACGGGACGCGGCCCCTTCGGCGCGGGCAACCCCGCCGACCTCCTCTACCGCGTCCGCTACGCCGAGCCCGACCTCACCGGTGTGCCGGACGGGCTGCTGCCCGTCCTGGCGGCCTGCCTGGACAAGGACCCGGCCAGCCGCCCGTCCACCGCCGAGCTGGCCGCGCAACTCGGCCCGGAGGAGCCGCAGTTCGCCGACGCACTGCCCGACGCGATCCTGGCGGACATCGCCCGGCGCGGCGCCGAGGTCTGGCGCGTACAGCCCCGCCGGGCGCCCGCACCACCGCCCGTACCCACGGCGCCACCGCCCTCCGGCCTGTCACGGCGCGGCCTGCTGGCCGTCGTCGGCGGCTCGGTGGCCGGCCTGGGCGCGGTGGCGGCGGGCGTCGCCTGGGCATGGTCCGCGGGCGGGAGCGGCGGTAGGGCGGCCGCCAAACCCTCGCCGTCCGCCTCCCGTCCACGTCGCCCGGCGAACGTCCCGGACCGTGCGGTGTGGTGGGCCACGCTCGACAAGTCTGACACCAAATCCGTCCCCATGGCGGTCGGTGACCTCGTCGTGGTGATGTCCCGCAAGGGACTGGTCGCGTTCGACGCCAGGACCGGCCAACGGCGGTGGACTTCCGAGGGGGTCAAGAACCCCCAACAGGTCACCACGGACGGCGAGCGGCTCTATACGTTCACACCACCGGGCACCACTGGCCGGACAGCACCCGTCCTCGCCTCGCTCGACATGAAGGACGGCAGCGCTCACACCGTCGATGCCGATTTCTCCGAGTTCTACGCGGATGAGAAGTACAAGCCGCCGCAGGCGTTGGCCGCGGTCGGTGGGACGGCGTTCGTCGCCGCCGGCAAGGACGATATCCAATCGCCCTGGAACCGGTATGTCCTGGCTGTCGACGTCCGTACGGGACAGCGACGCTGGCGCCGCGACTTCAGCCTTGACTTCATGTACAACGCAGAGCAGTTCGACGCCGGGATCACCGGCGACAAACTGGTACTGGCCCGTCAAGTCAACCATTACGTGAAGCGGGCCGGGAAGTACACCACGGAGAGCAAGCTCTGGGTGGGCGCCATGAGAACGAGCGACGGTGCCAAGGCGCTGGACCTGGACATCCCCGGAAAGAGCATGTCCGTACAGTCCCTCTTCCCTGGGCAACTCGCGGTGGACGCCGGGATCGTTTGCTGCCTCACGGGGAGAGTGTTGAGCGCGTGCCGCACAGTCGATGGCAAGAAGGTCTGGGAATTCGGCGAAGGACGCAACGACACATTCACCAAAGACCTTTCTCCCTACGGCAAACCGGCCGTCAAGGACGGAGTTGTCTATGCGGCCGAGGGGCTCACAGGCTTGGTCGCTCTGGACGCCACCCGCGGGAAACTGCTGTGGGAAGGCACCCTCAACGGCCTCGTACCCAGTCTCGACATTCCGCCCCTGATCGGCGACAAGCTGCTCTACGTCCCGGCCACGACAGGCAACCGCACGAAGATCGTGGCCCTCGACCGCGGTACCTACCGGATCGCCTGGGACACGGACATCCCCGGCGGCCTCGGCGGGGGCTTCAGCGTTCACCGGCGGGCCCGGATGATCGTCTGGGCGAGCGGCGACTATGTCTGTGCCATGCCCCTGGAATGAGCACCTGCATCCCGCCAACCCCTTGACCCGCCAACCCCCTTGACCCGCAACCCTGGAAAGACCCGAACCTCATGCGCTCTCTCGGTACCGGCGACCCTCTCCGGCTCGGTCCCTACCGGCTCATCGGGGTGCTGGGCGCAGGCGGCATGGGCAAGGTCTACCTCGGGCGGGACGACGCCGGACGGCCGGCCGCGGTCAAGGTGCTGCGGACGGAACTGGCCCAAGACCCGCAGATGTCCCAGCGCTTCCTCCGCGAAGCCCACACCGCACAGGCCGTACGCAGCGCGGGCGTTGCCCGTGTCCTCGGCGCGTGGACCGACGGCGGGCGGCCCTGGATCGCCACCGAGTTCCTCGCGGGGCCGACCCTCGACCAGGCCGTCGCTCACCACGGCCCGTTCGACGATACGGGCATACGAACACTGGGCGCGGCCCTCGCCCGCACCCTGCACGACATCCACGGGGTAGGGCTTGTACACCGCGACATCAAACCGTCCAACGTGGTGCTGACCTCCTCCGGCCCGCGCGTCATCGACTTCGGTATCGCCCGCCCCGAACACGGCTTCACCCTCACCGCCACCGGCCACGTCCCGGTCACACCGGGCTTCGGTGCGCCCGAGCAGGTGTTGGGGCGGCGCGTCGGCCCGGCGGCGGACGTCTTCTCGCTCGGCGCGCTCCTGGCCTTCGCGGCCGGCGGGCGCCGGATCTTCGACGGCACCAACGTGGCTGCGGTGCAGTACAAGGTGGTGCACGAGGAGCCGGACCTCTCATCCGTACCGGACCGACTCCGCGCCCTGATCGAGCCCTGCCTGGCCAAGGAGCCGGACGGCCGCCCACTGCCGCCGCAGCTCGCCGCGGATCTCGCCCCACCACGCGGCGCCGAACGGATCTGGCGCAAGGGCCCGATCGCCGACGACATCGCACAGAGCGAAGCGGACGCCGGCAAGCTCGCGGAGTTCACCAGCGCACCCGCCTCCAAGCCACCGAGCCGGAGAGGCTTGATCACCGCGCTGGCAGTGGGCGGAGGAGCGGTCCTCGCAACCGGAGGCACCGGAGCGTGGTGGCTGCTGCGGCAGAAGGGTTCCTCGCTGGCCCGGCAGCCCGGCAACACCGCACCGACGGCCAGGACTTGGGTGGCGAAGCGTCTGACGCGGCCCGAGTACACCGACGGTGCCGCGCCGCCCGAGTTGTGGAGTGGTTACGTCCCGGGGGCGACGTCCCGGCCCGTTCCGGTCCGGGACCTGGTGGTGACCGATGGAGGTGGGGAGGTCACCGCCTACCGCGTGACCGACGGCACGGAGATGTGGAAGGTCAAGGGGGAGGGGTTCGCTGTGCCGTCGGACAAGCTCGTCGTGGTCGTCTCCCCGAAGGGCGATCTCATCGGTGTCGACAGTTCAACAGGCAAGCGGGTGTGGTCCGTCAGGACTGCCGTCAAACCCTCGGCTCTCATCGCCGCCGACCAGTCGACCGTGTACTTCACCGGCGGGGGCAGACTGTGTGCCTTCGAGATCCCCTCCCGGTCCTTCCCGTGGTCCATCACCCAGCCGGTGCCCAGCAAGGACGACAAGAAGGAATACGTCCTGGGTGCGGCAGGCGAGGGGCGTCTGGTGGCCGTCGGCACCGACGGCCACGCCGTCGTGCTCGACGCACGTACGGGGAAGACGGCATGGCCGCTGCCGGAGTCGAAGACCGGCAAGCGCATGCCCCCGGTCGTCTCCGGCGGCACTCTCTACATGGGCGGCAAGGCCCTGACGGCCTGGGACTTGAGGACGGGCAAGCAACTGTGGTCCGTGCCCGGGTCGGGCGACTGGGGCCCGCCGGGCATCGACGGCGACCTGCTGTACGTCACCGACGGCTCGCGGCTCAGCTGCCGCAACCGGCACGACGGCAAGACGGCGGTGTGGGAGCAGAACCTCGAGGACACCCAGCCGGCGCCACTGCCACCGGTGGCGCAGGGCAACACCGTCTGGGTCGCCCCCGACAACCTCCGGGGACCGACCGGCAACCTCCGGGGACGGACCGGATTCACCACCGTCCACAAGGACACCGGCCGGCCTGCCTGGACCTACGGCACCGTCGACTCCCTGGGCCTCGCCCGTTGGCAGATGGCGGGCGCGGACAACCGCGTATTCGTCGTCATCGACGACAAGTTGTACGCGATGCCCGTGTTCTGAGAAACGGGACGTACGCTCATCTTGCCGTCAAAGCTCTGAGGAGAACACCGCCCATGGAACCGCTGCGCCAGGACGACCCGCGACGGATCGGCCCGTACGGCGTGGTGGCCCGTTATGAGCCCTCAGGCGCAGAGCGCCGGTTCATCGCACGCGGCGCGAACGGCGACCGTACGGTGCTGCTCTGCGTACCGCTCGAGACCGCCGACCCGCAGCGCCTCGCCGCCTTCGCCGCCGAGGCGGAGGACGCTCGGCGGCTGTCAGGACCCTGGCTCGCGCCGGTCGACGAGACTGGCGAGGCGGGCGAACTCCCTTGGTACGCCTCCCCGTACGTCCCCGCCCTGCCACTGCCCGCCGCGCTCGCCGCACACGGCGGACCGCTGCCGGAGCACACCGTACGCGCCATGGGCGCCGCACTGGCCGAGACGCTCGCCGCGCTCCACGCATCGGGCGTGACACACGCGGGCGTTTCACCCTCCGCAGTCCTGCTGGGCGCCGAAGGCCCCCGGCTGGCGTCCTTCGGCGCAGTACGCGCCGCGGCGCCGGACGGCGAACCGCGTACAGGGCTGCCCGGTTGGGCCTCCGGCACCGTGCCGCCCGAGCAACTGTCCGGCGGACGCCCGCGACCGCTGGGCGACGTCTACGCCCTCGGCGCGACCCTGGCGTACGCGACCACCGGACACACCGTCCCGGAACGGAGCGAACTGCCGGAAAGCCTGCGCCGCACCGTCTCCACCTGCCTCGCCCGCGACCCTGCCGACCGGCCGTCCATGGAGCAGCTGGCGAACGAACTGGCGGGCGGCGACACGGCCCCCGGCGCCGGATTCGGCGCCGCGCCGCAGGCATTCGAGCCTGAATCGACCGTGCTGGGTGGCGAAGTGAGCCGCGCGGCCGGGCTCTTCGGGCCGGGGTGGCTGCCCGCCCGGGTCATCGTGGCCATCGCCCGCCAGTCCGCT
This sequence comes from Streptomyces sp. SX-6, assembly GCF_059089585.1. NCBI lineage: Bacteria > Bacillati > Actinomycetota > Actinomycetes > Kitasatosporales > Streptomycetaceae > Streptomyces > Streptomyces sp. SX-6. Next base: position 27,360 of record NZ_JBTHHU010000037.1, read on the forward strand.
GAGCTGCTTTCAGCGGCTGGTTGACGCGTAGGTAGGCTCCTGTGCTCGTAGATCCCGTAGGGGAGATTACGAAGGGGAGTTGCCGTCCATGGAACCGCTGCGTCATGACGACCCGCAGCAAATCGGTGCGTACCGGCTCGTCGCGCGGCTGGGCGGCGGCGGGATGGGCACGGTCTACCTCGGCCGCTCCGCCGACGGCCGTACGGTCGCGCTGAAGACCGTGCATGCGCGGTTCGCCGCGGACGACGCCTTCCGTGCCCGCTTCCGTCTGGAGATCGACGCGGCGCGGGTCATCGGCGGGCAGTACGGTGCCGCGGTCGTCGACGCGGATCCGTTCGCCACGACGCCCTGGCTGGCCACCGAGTACGTCCTCGGTCCGCCTCTGGACACCGCCGTGGAGGCGTACGGCCCTCTGCCGGAACGATCCGTCCGCGCCCTGGGCGCCGCGCTGGCCCGCGGACTGGGGCAGCTGCACCGGTCGGACGTCGTGCACCGGGACCTGAAACCGTCCAACATCCTCCTCTCCGCCTTCGGCCCGCGCGTCATCGACTTCGGCATCGCCCGCGCTATCGGCGATGACCGGCTCACCCGCACCGGCACCGCAGCCGGCACCCCGGCCTTCATGTCCCCGGAGCAGGCGACCGGCCTCGAACACACCTCGGCGGGCGACGTATTCGCCCTGGCCGGCGTTCTGGTCTTCGCGGCCACGGGACGCGGCCCGTTCGGCGGCGGCCAGCCTGCGGATTTGCTCTACCGCGTGCGGTACGCGGAGCCCGACCTGTCGGGGACCCCGGCCGGGCTGCTGCCCATGCTGTCGCAGTGCCTCGCCAAGGACCCCACGCGGCGTCCTGGCACGGACGAGCTGGCGCAATGGCTCGGCGGTGCTGACGGCGAATTCGCCGAGGTGCTGACCGATGCGGTACTGGCGGACATCGGCCGACGCAGCACGGAGGTCTGGCGCGTCCAGCCCCGCCGATTGCCGATGCCGCCGGAGCTCGTGGACGCCTCGACGGCGCCCGGTCCGCGGTCTTCCGCCGGTATGTCCCGGCGCAAGCTCCTTGTCACTGCCGGGGGTTCGGTCCTCGGCATCGGCGCGGCAGGGGCGGGAGCGTGGGCGTGGCTCGGGCGGAAGAGCAGCGGCGGCACTCCGCCGAAGCCGACGCCGTCGCGGTCCTCGGCCCGGCCCCGCCCGGCGGGCATTCCGGAGAGCGCGGTGTGGTGGGCGACCGTCGACAAGGCCCATGAGGCGTTCGTGCCAATGGCGCTGGACGACCTGGTCGTGGTGTTGACCGGCAAGGGGCTGGTGGCACTTGATGTGAAGAGCGGGAAGCAGAGGTGGGTGAGCACCAAGGTCACGAGTCCCTTCCAGGTGACCACGGACGGGGAGCGGCTGTATGCGTTCCTGCTGAGGGACAAGGACCAGGGGAGCCTGGGGCTCTATTCCCTGGATCTGAAGGATGGCAGCACGCGGGTTATCTCCGAGAACTTCCCAGATTTCTATTCGATTGATTTCTTCGTCCAGGTCCAGGCTCTGGCCGCGGCTGACGGGACGGTCTATCTCTTGGCCTGCAAGGGCAAGCTGAATGCCAAACCCGAGGCGTCCACGACCAGTTACCACATCATTGCTGTAGACGCCCGCACCGGAAAGGAGTGGTGGCGGTATCACGTGGGCCATCTCGACCTTTCCTACAAGGGAAACCAGTTTTCTGCGGCGGTTCTCGGCGACCGTCTGATGCTCACGCGGACCAACACGGACAGGAATGACGACTGGCTGGGTTCCGTCAGGACGAGCGATGGAGCCGAGGCATGGAAGACGGTTGTTCCCCGGGTGCTCGGTGACGTCGACGCCACGAATCTGCCCGGGCAGTTGGCGGCGGAAGGCAAGGATGCCTTCGTCAGCGGCAAGAGGCTGGGCGCGTACCGTGCAGCCGACGGCAAGACGGCCTGGGAGGTCGGGGCTGGCCGCGACGTGGGCCGTATCGAGGAAGGCACCAGGTCGTACGGAAAGCCTGCGGTCAGGAACGGTGTCGTCTATGCGGCCGAGGGAACGCGTGGGCTTGTCGCCGTCGCGGCCGACAGCGGAAAACCGCAGTGGGTGGCGAGCCTCGAAGGTCTGACACCGGGCCTCGGCCTGCCTCCCGTTGTCGGTGAGAATTTCGTCTATGCCCAGGCGATGGGCACCGGAAACCGCCCGAGGATCGCGGCCGTCGATCTCCGTGCCCGTCGGGCCGCATGGACGATCGACGTTCCGGGCGGCCTTGGCGCGGGTCTTGTGGCGCATCGGCGTGGCAGGGTGATCGCCTGGGCAAGCAACGATTTCGTCTGTGCCACCCCTCTCGAATAACACCACTTTCCATCTCCTTTCGGCAGGAAGACATCCACAGCATGGAACCTCTCGGCACCGGCGATCCGTTGCGCCTCGGCCCCTACCGGCTCATCGGAGTCCTCGGCGCGGGCGGCATGGGCAAGGTCTATCTCGGCCGTGACGGTGCGGGTGTCACCGTCGCGGTCAAGGTGCTGCTCCCGGAGCTGGCGGGCGACCCGCACATGTCCCAGCGCTTCGTGCGGGAGGCCCAGGCCGCACAGGTGGTCCGGAGCGCAGGCGTCGCGCGTGTGCTCGGGGCGTGGACCGAGGGCGGACGGCCGTGGATCGCGACCGAGTTCCTGGCGGGGCCGACCCTCGACCAGGCCGTCGAACGGTACGGTCCCCTCGACGAAGCCGCCGTACGGGCCGTGGGCGCAGCCGTCGCCCGTACGCTTCGGGACATCCACGCCACCGGGCTCGTGCACCGCGACCTCAAGCCGTCCAACATCGTGCTGACCTCGACCGGTCCGCGCGTCATCGACTTCGGCATCGCCCGCCCCGAACACGGCCTCACCCTCACCGCCACCGGCCAGGCCCCAGTCACGCCGGGCTACGGTGCGCCGGAGCAGGTCCTGGGACAGCGGGTCGGCCCGGCAGGCGATGTCTTCTCGCTGGGTGCGGTCCTGGTCTATGTGGCCACCGGCCGCCGCGCGTACGACGGTTCTCACGTGGCGGCCGTGCAGTACAACGTGGTGCACGGAGAGCCTGACCTCCAGCACCTGACGGAGCCGCTCCGCGCGCTGATCGCGCCCTGCCTGGCGCGGGAACCGGGCCACCGTCCCACGCCGGACCGGATCGCGGCGGCCTTCGCGCCGCCGCACGGGGCGGAGAATGCCTGGCGCAAGGGTGCGCTTGCGGCCGACATCGCACAACGCGAGTCAGAAGCGAGGAAGTTGGCGGCAATCTTCACCGCCGATACAGAGCCCGCCCACACGACGCGAAGGAGCTTCGTCACTGCCCTGGTGGCGGGTGGAGCCATGGCCACGGTCGCAGGAGGCGCCGGCATCTGGTGGGCGGTGCGCAAGGATGGCACACCGGGCACGGAGCCGACCCCGCGCGCGAGCACCCCGTCGGCGAAGCCCTGGGAGGCCGAGCGCCTGACGGTGGGCCAGTACAAGGACGGTGCTGCACCGGCGCCGTTGTGGGGGCCGGTGACCGTGACTTCCTCACCTGCCTCTGCACCTTTGCCGGTCCACGATCTTGTGGTGGTCAACGCTGAACGCGGCGTGGTGGCCTATCACGTGACCGATGGCAGTAAGAAGTGGGCTGTGAGTGGCGGCGATTGGGGCGCTCCCTTCATCGCGCCGTCGGACAAGCTCCTTGTGACCACCAATCGCTCTGGCTGGTTCATGGGTCTCGATATTTCCACAGGCAAGGAGCGGTGGGCGGTCAACTCCGGTAAGAACCTGAATGGCTTCCTCGGGACCGACGGCAAGGCCGTATATTTCGAGTACTGGGACAAGGATCCGAAGGCGAGGTGTCTGGGTGCCTTCGACCTGTCGTCCCATTCCGTCCCATGGTCCCGTCCCATGCCTGTGCGACGTGACGTGAGCGATCCAGCCTTGGGGGCTGTCAACAGCGGTCGACTTGTCGTGTCGGGCGTCGATGGCAACATCGTTGTCCTTGATGCAGGAACGGGGCGGCAGGTGTGGAAGCTGGCCGGACAATCAAAGGCCGCTCGTGGCATGGTCCCGGTGGTGTCCGAGGGGGTCGTTTACCTGGGTGGCAAGACCCTGACTGCTCGCTCCCTGAAAGATGGCAAGGAGATATGGTCTGCGGCTGCCAAGAACAAGGCGGATCTGTACTGGGGTGGATGGACCCCGCCGGCCATCGACGGTGACATGCTTTACGCCATAAACGGCGCGCAGCTCAGTTGCCGGAGGAAGCAGGACGGCAAGGTGCTTTGGACGCAGGAACTCGGAGACGTCATGCCGCCGCTCACACCTCCGGTAGTGCAGGGAAATACTGTCTGGTTCGACCCCGACTCCAACGGTCAAATGGGTGTCGCAGCCGTACACAAGGATTCGGGAAAGTCTGCCTGGACCTATAAGCAAGAAGGATCAGACTGGGTGATGTCCGGTGCGGACAACCGTGTGTACTTGGTGCGGAACGACACCATGACCGTCATGCCCGTGTTCTGAGCCCGTGGCTTCGCAGCCTCAGTCCATCCGCCGCGCCGTGCCCAGCAATCCCGCCTCGGGGTCGGTCGGTTGCGTGGTCACGTACACCCGCGAGGAGCGCGTGCACCACAGGGTGACCCCGTCCGGAAGGTTCGGCAGCGCTTCGACATCAGCGGCTGACAGCCCCATCGTCCGCCCGATCTGCTGTGCCTCCTCCGGGGACACCCGCTGGATGCCCACCAGACCCGCGTGCGTCATCAGTCGTGTGGTCGTCGGGCCCGGATAGGGGAGCAGGGTCACCACGGCCTGCCAGGGCGCGGGGCCGACCCGGCCGTGCGGCGGGCGTACACCGCAGTCGCGGACGATCAGCACGGGGCTGTGCACCGACGCACCCTGCGGCGGTACGCGGCCGACATCGTGCAGGGTGATGGACTGCTGCCCGGTGTTGGCCCCTTGCGCCAGCGCGCTCCACAGCTGCTGCCGCCCCGTCTCCACCGCGACCCGCGCACCCGTGCCGACCGTCCGCAGGGCGAGGACCTGTGCCGTCCACGCCCCGCCGACCAGGAGCACGTCGAAGGGGGCCGGGCGGAAGAGCCCGAGCACGGCAGGCGCGCCCTGCGCGTCCGTGCCGATGACCACGCCGTCGTCGCCGACCGGCAGGCCCAGCATCTCGAGCTGCTCGGGACCGACTTCGTGCTGCCCGCGCCTGGGCCCGCGCAGGCCGAAGCCGAACCGCGGCTTGCGCATCGCCGGAACAGTGGGGGTGGTCATCAGCGCGTTCCTCCCAGCGGCAGGGTGGCCAGCACCCCGGGCACCTGCTCATGGTCCAGCCGGACCAGCCCGACCTTCACTCCGCGCGCCGCCCGCTCCAACTCCCGCCGGACATCCGCCAGTTCATCGGCACTGCGGCCGCACACCCGGACATGACCGGTCAGGGACGGCACCTGCTGCCCGCCGTTCGCCCGGCCGCGTCTGAGCGTCAGGCTCAGGGTCGACGAGAGCGCCGGCAACGACGTGAGCAGCGCGGCCAACTGCGGCAGCGAGGCGGCACCCGGCCCCAACTGGGGCCAGCGCCCCACCCAGTAGGCCGTGTGCCAGCGGTCGTCGCACCGCCAAGTGCGCGAAGTCTCGACCGTACGCCGCCCGGGCGTGGCCGCCCGGCTCGCCTGCGCCGTCGCGGCCGGGTTGACGTTCGCCGCCACCGACACCGCGGAGGTCAGCTCCTCGCCGGACAGCACCGTGGCCGTGAACCCGGCGCCCTTCAGCCGGCTCGCCAACTGGTCGGCCGCGCGCAGCACACAGCGCCGGGCACCCTCCACCCCGCCGCCGCGGGCCGCGACGGCCTCCGGGCACAGCTCGGGGTCGAGCTTCAGGGCGACCCAGGTCAGCCGCACGGCGGGCGAACCCGTCTGGGCCTGCAGCGCCGCGTAGTTCCGGGCGGCCAGCCCCTGGCTCGGCAGATGCGGCGCGGGCGCGGGCAGGGCGCTCTGCACCACCTGTATGGACTCCAGGTGGATGTCGGCGACATCCATCACATCCCGCAGCAGCGCGAGCGGCAGCGCCTTCTCCACGCGGTGCGGACGCAGCGGCGCGTCCACCGCCTCGATGCGCAGCACAGCCGTGACGAACGTACCGTCACCGACCACGCCCACCTGCCGGCCCTCGCGGTCGGTGAACGCATCGACGCGCAGCGCCGGTTCGCACTCCACGACCGGCGCCAGCCGGGGATCCACGCCCACCGGGGCCGCATCCTTGGCCGCTCGCCGGCTCCGCTGCCGCAGGGCCACCCACGCACCCAGCCACTCGACTATCGGACGCCGCGCCCGCCGCACCACGGCGAGCAGCACCAGCACCACGGCCAGCACTCCCGCTGGCACCAGCATCATCCGGCCGCCGGCGACCCAGGCCGCCAGCACGACAGCAGCGGCCACCTCGACCAGCACCAACTGCTGCAACCGCACCGGGCCAACGCGCCCCGGCTCCGCCGCGATCCGCGGCACAACCGCCACAGGTTGTGCTGTCACCGTGGACGCGGACGTACGCGACCGCCCGCCCCGGCGCCCCGGCCCCTGCCGGTCCGCCGGACGATTCCCGGACCGCCCGGACCGTACGCGCGTTGCGACAGCCATCCGCGCCGCTACCCCCTCGAAGAACCGAATGTGGACTACCGGCATAGTAGAGGCTCCCTACGACAACGGGACCGAGGGCAAGGGCCTGCCCGACCGACTCAACCAAGGCTGACAACCGGGGAGAAACAGCTACAGATGGCATCACGGCGGGATGAGCTCAACGCCTACACCTTTGCGAGAAAACGGACGGTTGCCGCATTCCTCCAACCGTCGTCCACCGGTACCGAGGAAGGCGCCCCGCGTCCGCTCCGGACGGTGCTCCCCGGCATCGTCGTCGGCGCCCTGCTCGTAGCGGGCTTCGGCGCCTGGGGCATGTTCAAGCCCACCGCCCCCAAGGGCTGGGACGACGTCGCCGCCCACGTCATCGTCGGCAGCGACTCCACCACCCGGTACGTCGTGCTGATGACGGACGGCAAGAAGCAGCTCCACCCCGTGCTCAACTTCGCCTCCGCCAAGCTGCTCCTCAAGGGCGAGAGCTCCTCCGTCATCAAGGTGAAGGAGTCCGAGCTCGACAACGGCCACATCCCGCGCGGCCCGACGATCGGCATCCCGTACGCGCCGGACCGCCTGCCCGGCTCCGGCGAGGCCGGCAAGAAGAAGCAGTGGGCCGTGTGCGAACAGCCCGGCGGCAACGGCCGGACCACGCAGAAGGCCGTCTTCCTCTTCGCCGACCGCGACCCCAAGCTCAAGAAGCTGACCGGCAGCCAGCGCCTGCACGGCAGCCAGGCCCTCTACGTCCAGGGCCCGGACGACGCTGGACCGCGCTACCTCGTCGACCCTCAGGGCACCAAGTACTTGCTCGGCGGCCCCGACTGGGATAGCGCCAGCCCCGCCGACCACAACCTGCTGCTGCGCTCCATCTTCAAGGACGGCGCCCGGCCGCAGCGCGTCACCAAGGACTGGCTGAACACCTTCAACGATGGCACCCCGATCGTCTTCCCGGACGTACCGGGCGCCGTCGGAGCCAACGCCGGGATCCCCACCCTCCCTCCGAATGCCAACAAGGTCGGCATGGTCCTGGAGGCCCCCACCGGCACCGGCACCCAGAACTACGTCGTCCTGCCGGGCAAGGTGCAGCGCGTTTCCGAGTTCGTCGCCAAGCTGCTCCTCAGCAGCAAGAAGCTGGCCTCCCTCGGCCAGGCGGGCACGCCCGCGCGCGTCAGCGCCGCCTCCTTCACCCCGAGCGACGAGGAGTTCTCCGGCGCGTACCACTGGCCCGCTCAAGTACCGCAGCAGGTCAACTCGGTGGACGCGACCGCGGGGGGCTCCGCCAACAACACTGTCTGCAGCATCTTCGGCGGCCTCACCTCCCAGGGCACCCCTGAACTCGGCACCTGGGCGGGAGGCGACTACCCGGCCACCATCCCGGACGGCGCCAGCAGCGCGTATGTCACGCCCGGTTCCGGACTCCTCTACCGGCAGGTGACGGGCCACCAGACGAAGAGCGGCTCGGTCTTCCTCATCACCGACACCGGCTTGCGCTACGCGGTCCAGTCCAACAACGACAGCGGCACCGGCAAGGCGAAAATCGGCAACGGCGACGACAAGAAGACCCCCGGCGCTGACGCCGACCCGGCCGACCCGGACCAGCAGGAGAGCCCGGCCCCTGCCCAGCCGCAGGTCAACGAGGCTCAGACCAGGCTCGGTTACCAGAACGTGGACCCCGTCCCCGTACCGGCGAACTGGTCCAACTTCCTGCCGACCGGACCCCGCCTGGACACCAACAGCGCCAAGCAGCCGCAGGGCGCGTAGGGGACGACGTGACCACACCCGTACGCCTACGCCGCAGGACCACCGCCGCGGCCCTGACCCTGCTCACCACGGCGGCCCTCACCGGCGCGGCCCCTTCGCCCGCCGCACGGCTCTCCCTCGCCGGAAGCGGCGAATGCACGTACCCGGCCAAGCAGATCAAGGGCACGCCCTGGTCGCTGCAACGCGTGCTGCTCGACCAGCTCTGGCAGAACACGATGGGCAAGAACGCCAAGGGCCGGTCCGTCCGCGTGGCTGTCATCGACACCGGCGTCGACATCTCCAACCCCCAGCTCAAGGGCGCCGTGGACGCCAAGGCGGGGGCCGATCTCCTCTCCGGCCCCAAGGACCCCGACAAGGGCCAGACCCATGACGCCGTCGGCCACGGCACCAAGGTGGCGGGCATCATCGCCGCCCGCCCCGCCCCGGGAACGGGTTTTGTGGGCCTCGCCCCGGAATCCACCATCATCTCGATCCGCCAGAACGACGAAAAGGGAACCGGAACTTCCAGGACCCTGGCCGCAGGCATCAAGAAAGCCATCGACGACGGCGCCGACGTCATCAACATTTCTCAGGACACCACCAAGGCGCTGAAGCCCGATTCGGATCTCGAACTCGCGGTGAAGGACGCCCTGGCGCGCGACATCGTGGTCGTCGCCTCGGCAGGCAACGACGGCTTGGACGGATCCGTCAAAAGCACCTACCCGGCGGCCTACCCCGGCGTCCTCGCGGTCGGTGCCTCCGACCGCAACAACGAGCGCGCCTCGTTCTCCCAGTCCGGCGACTTCGTCGGCGTCGCCGCTCCCGGCGTCGGCATGGTCTCCACCGTGCCGAAGGGCGGCCAGTGCGTCGACAACGGCACCAGCTTCTCCGCCCCGTACGTGGCCGGCGTCGCCGCCCTGATCCGGGCCAAGCACCCGGACTGGAAGCAGAACCAGGTCGTCGCACAGATAGAGCAGACCGCCGAGCGTCCCACCAACGGCCACGACCCCTACGTCGGCTGGGGCGTCGTCGACCCGGTCCGCGCCCTCACGGATGACGCCCACCCCGTCGACCGCGTGACGATCGACAAGAGCTCGGCGCGCGACGTCCGCGCCCCGGCTCCGGCGGCCCTGGTCCTGGGGGAGACCCCCGAGCAACGACGGGAACGCCTAGCCACGTACGCGCTCGGCGCGACGGCGGTTGTGGTCGCTGTGATCGGGGGTACGGCCGTGGTGCTGCGCGACCGGAGACGGCGCCGGGCCGATGGTACGGATCGAAACTAGTTCCGAAACTGTCAAGGACCCTTGACGGGAAAGTAGTTGGTGACCACACGCTGTGTGGATACAGTTGCTGGCTGGCAGCTGTGGTGAAACTGTATGGGGGAGGGACACAGTGCAGCCGGTGGACCGCGGCGACAGAACGCACACGTCGTTCGGCAAGAGCAACCTGGTCAAGGAAGCGGAGACGCTCACCAAGTTCAAGAGCCGGATCGACGAGGTTCTGAAGAACCTCGAAAAGTCGCCCTCATCCCAGAAGTCGATCGGTGACCTGAAGATCGCCGGAGATTCCTACGGCAACTTCTCGACGGCAACGCAACTGGCCGGTGTGTACGACAAGGTCCACCAGCAACTCGCCGAGATGTCGAAGACATTCGGCGACCTGATCGAGGGCATGGGCCTCGCCGCCCTGGCCGCCGAGCACGGCTACGACAGCCTCGACGCGGAAGAGGCGGCCCGGCTGCGCGCCATTCAGCAACGCGTGCGAGATCACTACCACGACGATACGCAGCCCAAGCCGGGTGAGCCGAAGCGCGGCAGCGGCAAGCAGATGGAAAGCTAGGTTCCGGGTTCCGGGGAGGGGATCAACATGACCGGCAAGCCAGGGGGCGGTTACGGCCCTCCCTTCGACGGCTACAGCTTCGACGAACTCGTGAGCATGCTGGCCAGCGCCAAGGAAAGCCCGCTGTTCCACGCGTCCGAGACCTTGAAGCTGGTGCACGACGACATCAAGGGCATCGGCGAGGAGATCAAGTCCCACATCGAGCACGTGAAGTGGGAGGGCGACGGCGGCGACGCCTTCCGCCAGTGGGGCAGCCACATGGTCCTGCAGACCTACGCCATGGCCGACTACGCCAAGAACGCCGGCGACATCATGGGCGCGGCGGGGCAAGGCCTGAGCAAGGGCAAGAGCCACATGCCGACTGCTGCCAGTGAGCTCTGCTCCACGGACCAGAAGCCGGTGCAGCACGCGTGCGGCCGTGATGAGAAGCACGAGGCTGCCATCCAAGCGATGACCACCGTGAACTCGTACTACGAGGTCGCGGTCAAGGATTTGGGCGGGCTCAAGGAGCCGAACTTTCCGCCGATGCCGGCGGTGGCCTTGCCGGGCGGGGGATTTAATGACGGGGAAAGGGAGACGCCAATTGGCGCGGCTTCGGCGGGCCCTGGTGTAGGCGGCTCGGGCAGTACGCCTTCGGGCAGTTCACCTCTGGCAGAGTCATCGTCCGTTGCCGAATCAAACAGAAACACACCGGTCGGTACAGGTCCCACGGGTGACGACGGATCGACTGGGAGAGAGCACATGCCTCAGCCCACCGATCGCACAACAGGCACAAGGGTCGACTCCACAACGACCCTTCCTTCGCCTAGCCACACCACTACGCCGCCTCCGTCAACTCCTGTGCCCGACAGCCGGGTGCACCCGAACGGACACGTGCCGCCGCAAAGCCCTGTGGTACTGCCTCCTGTCGTGCCGAGTAAACCCACTTCGCGCTCGACTGGTCCCATCACGCCTGGGCGCGTTCCGTCTCTCCCGGGGGAGCCGTTGCCTCCCGTCAGCGGTGCGCCCGGACGCGTGCCGTCCGTCGGGTATCCCACAGGCTCCGGGCCTATTTCCGTAGCCCCGGGTGGTATCCCCCGGGTCGGTATGAACGATGGAGTGGTCGGCTCTGTGCCTGGGCGTCCCACCGGCCCGCCCGACACTCAACGGTTGTCACGCGGCTTGGTTGTGGGTGAGGAACGGTCCGTAGGAACCCGTGGGCCTCTTGGCGGAACACCGATGCCAATGGGAGGCCATGGCGCTGGTGCTGTTGGTGCGCCGAACAGTGGAGCTGCGCGACGGATCGCCAGGGAGCCGGGCAGAGCTGTCGGCTATCAGCCTCCGCGTGATAAAAGACGATCCGAATTCACCACGGGTGGTTCGGGGCTTGTACGCGGGGCAGCCGACAAGGAGGCTCACGAGCGCAGCCGGTCTCGCCAGAAATCCGGAGACACGGAGACCGGAACAAGCAACCAGCGTCCCCCGGTACCGCCGGTTGTCGAGTAGCTCGATAATTGGTCTTGTCCAGCCTCAAGGAGACCCACCACATGTCGTCGAAGTACCGCAGCCCGATCCGAGCTGCTGCGCTTGCGCTGGCTTCAATGGGGCTTGCTCTGTTCTCGCCGATGGGAATTGAGTCCATGGCGTCTGCTCAGGACTTCCGGTCCCAGGAATGGTACCTGGACAAGATGAATGCCGACGACATGTGGAGGGTCAGTAAAGGCAAGGGCGTTACGGTTGCTGTCGTGGACACCGGCGTGAACCCATCACTTCCGGAGCTGCGCGATCAAGTGCTGGATGGCGCAGACTTTTCCAGTGCATCCACTGGGGCGCATGTCGATGAACAAGGCCATGGATCGAACATGGCTGCCATCATCGCCGGTAACGGAGCTGGTGGAGGAATTCAAGGGATTGCGCCCGAGGCCAAGGTCCTTCCGGTCAAGGTCCAGGCCAAGAAAGCGGAGGTATTCGCCTGGGACCGCCTGATGGCCAAGGCCATTCGATATGCGGTGGATCAGCACGCCCAAGTCATCAACGTATCAATGGGCGCGGACGGAGTGAGCCAAGATTTCCGAGAGATTCAAGCGGCAGTCAACTATGCGTTGAAGAAGGGGAGTCTGATCTTCTCGTCCTCAGGTAACAGTGGAGACAAGGGAAATGCGCCGGCCTTTCCATCTGCGCTGTCAGGGGTTGTTGCCGTAGCGGCGGTCGATCGTGAAGGCACGGTGTCCAAATTCTCGACCTATGGCCCTCAAGTAGCGTTGGCCGCTTACGGGGACGAGATCGCCGGTCACTGTTTGAAGAACCGAGACAGGGACTGCACAGGATGGGGCACCAGCCCGTCGTCCGCCATCGCCTCCGCCTCCGCCGCCCTCATCTGGTCCGCCCACCCGGACTGGACCAACAACCAGGTCCTCCGCGTGATGATGCAGACCGCAGGCAAACCCACCGAGGGCGACATCCCCAGCAAGTACATCGGCTACGGTGGCGTCCGCCCCCGCAAGGTTCTCGTGGACGGAGAGGGCAACCCCGGCCCCCCGGACGTGAATCCACTCCTCGCGGCAGAGGGCGCGACAACGAAGGGCGCAGCCAATCCGTCACCCCCTGCGAGCCCAAGTGGCGAACGCGACCGCAACGCGCACGCTGGCTCCGCGGTCGCGGAACCTGCGGAACCCAAGCCAAGTGGCAACGACCACACCATGACCTGGATCGGAGCGGGAGCAGGCGCAGCCGTACTCGCCGCAGCGGCGGCCACTTTCGTGGTCGTCCGGCGACGACGGGGCTAAGTCCTCACCTCCTCCGGGAAGTTCCTTGGCGGCATCAGCCGCCAGCACACACACCACAACGAAAGGCGGAACATGTCTACCGGCAGGCAGCATGTAGATGACCAGCATTTCAAGGCATTCAACGACACCATGCACCGCGCCAGCACCGCGTTCCACCAGAACGTGCGGACGATGCTCGACACGCTCTCGCGGCTCGAGGGAGGCCAGTGGAAGGGCGGCGCGATGAACGCCTTCCGCACCGCGCAGACGACGCTCACCGAAGAGCACTCGTCGGTCAACCAGATGATCAAGAACCTCAATGAGGCAGTGGTCATGACCCACCGCGCCTCCGGTGCCACGGACACCGAGATTGAGGGCAGGATGAAGCGCGTTGACGCCGGCGGCGTCAGCGACAGCGCGATCGACAAATTCTGAGTCGTCGCCAGCAGGCCTGTAATTCACCACCACACAAAGACGGAGAGCAGAGAGAGATGCCTGGAGACAGCGGAGAGCTTGTAGTTCATTACAGCTCGCTGGAGGAAGCCTCGGTCGACATCAAGCATGTCGCGAACGCCCTCAAGTCCGAGCTCGAGGAGATGGCCAGCGCGTCGAAGAAGGTCGCGGAGGGCTGGGAGGGCGAGGCCTACCAGTCGATGCTGCAGGCCCATGACGCCTTCCAGAAGAAGGGCGACAGGATCCACGCTGCCCTGATGGATGTCGTGATGAACCTGCACGACGCGGGCACGCACTACCGGGACACGGACAAGAAGGCAGCCGGCTTCTTCCACTGAGGTCCATGTGGTCGAGCAGAGGGGGTGGGCAACCGTCGATCGGTTACCCACCCCCTCTCACGCTCAGGTCAGGTCGAACTCCCCGTCCCGCGCACCCAGTACGAAGGCCCGCCACTCGGACTCCGTGTAGCGCAGCACCGTGTCCGGATCCTCCGATGACCGCATCGCCACCGCGCCGCCCGGCAGATAGGCGATCTCGACGCGCGGCAGATCCGGAGGGCTGTCAGGAGCGCTCAGCCACTCGACGCCGGAGATGTCGAGGGCATACAGCTTCTCTGTCTCCTCTTGGGTTGCCATGGGTCAAGGACTCCCTTTCGGAAAGCGTCACTGTCGTCCAAGCAGGCGTGTAGCTCGGCCAGTTGACGCTGCTGGCAAGCATTATCCGTCAGCAGCGTACTCCGCGGAGCGGCCGCGTAAACCCGGAGTGACGACAAGATCCGCGTCATCCGGCCGATGCCGTGCGCAAGACGTCAACCAGCAACTGCGCCACCTCCGGCCGAACCCCACCGAGCTGGACGATCTCGTGTCCGCCGGCGACCTGCTCGACCCGCAGCGACGGCAGCTTGACCCCGTGCCGCGCCAGTTCAGTGCGCAACTGGGTCAGGGCGGCGTAGGCGCAGGGACTGTTCCGGGCGTCAGATCCGCGCATAGTTCCTCGCCGCCTCTCGCGGGAAGACGGTCCACATCTTGCTGCCGATCAGGGGTCGTCGAGCTTCCTCCAGCCCGCAGATGCCGCCGCAGACGGCAACGATGGCGTCCAACGTCGACAGTGCTTCCCGCCGCCGAGCGCGGCATTCGGCCGCGGTCTCCCTGGTGTGTGCCGGATGCTCGTCGAATACGGTCAGCCGCAGCATCCCGTACCGCCACCTCAGAGACAGGTGTGTTTCGCGACCAGGGGTGAACAGACAGGCGTTGGTGAGGAGTTCGGATGTCGCGAGCACGCCGAGGTCGGCCATATCGTCCAGGCCGTGCTCGGCGAGCAGATGTCGTACGAGCGTCCGGGCGGTAGCGAGGCAGTACGTGCCACCCGGTAGGCCGAGGGAGTAGTTGAGGCTTCCGGGGCTGGGTTTGTGGGGTGCGGCCGCCTGCATGTCGTAGGGCAGGCAGGGTGGGCTGATGCTCATGCGTCACTCCAAGCACTGTTGCGTGTAGGGGAGTTCTTGCACGCTGGCAGCCGCCGGTGGCTCACCTCCCTGGGATGGGCGCACCTGTCCCAGGGAAGGAAGGCGTGCTTATGGGGTGTACTTCCGGGCGCTGTCACGTGTGAGCGGTGCGTTACGGACTGTAGGGGTAGTCGGCTGTCTCGGACAACCTTGTCTGGAAAGACAACCCTGTCGATGGACCGCGCCCCAGCCTGCGCGGCATGCTTCGCTTGGAATCAGGGAGGGGTCACATGCCATCGAGGAGCCATCCGACCCAGCGGCAACGGCGTTTGGGGCTTGAGCTGCGCAAGCTCCGTGAGGCTGCGGGCATGAGCGCGGAGCAGGCTGGGGCGCTGGTCAACATCAAGGCTTACCAGCTCAGCCACCTGGAGGCTGGCCGTGTCGGCGTAAGCCCCAACCGCCTCAGAACCCTTGCTTGTAACTACGGCTGCGCAGACAGACTACTCGTGGGCGCGCTGGTGGAAATGTCCGACGAACGAGACAAGGGGTGGTGGGAGGAGTACCGCGGCGCCCTGCCGCCCGGCTACCTTGATATTGCCGAGCTTGAGCACGGGGCGCGTCGGATGCGTACGTCATCCAGTGTCCACATCCCTGGACTGCTCCAGACCGAGGAACACGCTCGTGCGGTCTTTGATGAGGCGGTATCGCCCTTGCCTGCAGATGAGTTGGAGATCAGAACCGCTCACAGGATGAGGCGCCAAGCTGTCCTCGTGCGCGAAGACCCACCACAATTCGAGGCAATCATTCATGAAGCAGCCTTGCGTATTCAGTTCGGTGGTCGCAAGGTTGCGGGCAAGCAGCTCGGCCACCTGCTGGCTGTAACCGAGCGGGAGCATGTGAGAATCCGTGTGATTCCCTTCACTTCGGGCGGTTTTCCTGGTGCAGGACAAACCGCACTGTATGCGTATGGTGCGGTTCCGCAGCTTGACACGGTGCAACTTGATGCGGCGCATGACACCGTGTTCCTCACTGCTGACCGGCAGTTGGAGAACTACAGGAGCTTGTTTGAACGCCTGGAGCGCAAGTCGCTACCACCGGAGCAGTCCCGTGCACTGATTCAGTCCATCGTCAAGGAAGTCTGAGAGGAGTGGCATGTCCGAGATTCAATGGGAGGAACCGTACTGCGCTGGCGGCGGCAATGCGTGTATCCAGATCGGTCTTACGTCGAGTGGTGCTCCGATACTGAGAGAGACCAGGCGTCCCAACGAGATGATCACCACCACACGTGAGGGCTTGCGTAACCTTGTCGAGGCCGCCAAGCGCGGGGAACTGGATCACCTGCTCTGATCAGCGGTCATGCCTCGGCGCGCAGCACCGGGGTGGTGGGGCTGGTGACGGCTACCAGGATGCTGCCGGTGGTTGAAGGGACGATTTGGGAGACGGTGCTGTCCTCAGTGTTGAGAGCAACGAGGGCAGGGATGCTCCCCGTAGGGGGGACGTGGCGTACCTTCCAGCCAGCGCTCTGGAAGTGGTCCCTGGCCCGCTCCATCGCCCGTATCCGCTCGCCCTCTTCCAGCGGTTCGGTCGACCAGGCATGGTGTATCCAGATGCCGTCTGCATCCTGGATCGTACGTAGTTCCTCACCCTCCTGCGGGGCGTGCCGGGCATGAAGAGCGTCGTAGATCCGGCTTGAGTGGCTGAGAACGCGACGCTGGGCGAGCTCGTCGGTCTGGGTGGGGTGCAGGGCAGTGGTGCTCGCTTGAGTTGCCGGGGAGGCGGCAGGGGAGAAGCAAGGGGAGGTGACCTTGATGGTGACGAGTCCTTCACCCTTCTTCTCGTCGAGGACTCCCGTGATCACATCCATCCAGAAGTCGTCCGGTGTGGTGCGCATATCGACGGAAGGAAACGGGCTGGACCAGTTCCCGTCGGCATCCGAGCCCTGGAATTGATAGCCCTGTTTGACCCAGGCATCCCGGGCCTGCCGCACCAAGTCTTTGGCTTGTGTTCCTGGAACTCCGGTGAGTTGGTAGGCAAGCCTCAGCTGTACCCGGTCGTCGTGACCGTGATCTTCTCGCGCCAGGCAGGCGCCGGCTGAGGGACCTTCGACGAGTTTCAGGGAAGGCTTCGGCGACATGCTGTCCACTGCCTGGTGGATGATTTGCTCGGCACGTTGTGTTGCCTGCTTTTCGTCCATCTTGATCTGCCTCGCATCGGATCCACATGCTGTCGTTGCGATGGCCGCGGCCAGGAGCATCGCGGCTACGGTTACCCTTCGCATTTTCACGACTGTCCCTTCGTCACGATCTTCGCCATATTATTGAGGGACTTCCCTTCCCAGTATTGTGAATGTGCAGGCATAAGTCCGTCCGACAACGGGAGTTTGCCGTCGTCGACCCCGAACGTCTGCCCACCGAAGGCGTGCGAGGTGGGGTCGTAGCCGTAGAGGACGTCATGATCGTTGAACCATCGGTAGTACGCCATGGGGTTCAGCGGAGCCAGTTGTCCCGGGTTGGGCGGGGCAAGGTTGATGAGGTCGCTTGCGGCAGTTGCCGACCACACGTGATCGGCGGGTATGTGCAGTTCCTCGGCGTGTTTGACACCAACTCCGGGGCTGCCCACAAATATTGCCTTGTCTACCGGGAGATCGGGATTGTCCCGCATGGTCTCTCCGGCTACAAGGCTGCCGTAACTGTGTCCTATAACAGTCGAATTCACGTGACTGCCGTGGGCAGCTTGGATTCCGGTTAGGAAGTTACCAAGCGGCTCGCGTGCATTGTTGGCAAACTTCGCATCTGTGGCATCGCTCATGATTGATTGCGGGGCATCGTAGCCAAGCCAGAGGATGGATGCCGTCTTGTGATTGGGGTCGGCATACTGCGCTGCCTTCTGCAGTTGCTCGGCGCGATTGATGTCTCCATTAATATCGCTCAATTTGGCCCCTGTGCCCGGTACGTAGGTTGCCACGTTGTCCGCGGTGTCAGGATTCCCGATAGAGATGACGACATGACCCAGGTTTTTGTTGTCGAAGCCGAGCAGGTATGAGTTTGGCTGGTTGTCATCTCCGGTCTTGTTGAGATGTGATTGAACGCTGTCAATTCCCTTGAGGCGGTCCTCAATCTCCTTCTTCTGCTCGTTCCACTCCTTCCACTCCTTGGTCTCGACCACCGCTCCCGGCACAGTGCGGCGCAGTTCGCGGTCATAGTACTTCTGATACCGTTCCGGCTCCTTTTTGAGCCAATCGTTCAACTCCATCCGGGTCTGGCCATGTGTCTCGTCGAGTATGGTTCGGTTCGCCTCATCGCGCACAGTTGTGGGAAGGCCATCCAGCTTGCCAACGCTGGCCGGGTACATGGCTGTGTAGTCGGACTTGTCTTGCTCTGAAAGCCCATTCCACCAGTCGCGGTTCTTCTCGGGAGTGCCGTTCTCGGGCGGCGGCTTGATGTGGCTCAGGTAGTCCTTTGCGCCATCGCGGACTTCGGCCATGTTCTGCTGGACATCGACCCAGTCCCGGTCGGAGACGGTCAGATCATCGTCGGCCGTCAGCCGCTTCAGTTTCGGTGCCCATTTCTCGTCAGTCTGGGTGGCGCTCTTGAGCGCCTCGGCTATGAGGTTGGCGCATTCCTGGGCGTGCTTGTAGTTCGGGTTGGGGTTGAAGTTGGCGGCCTGTTGGCCGACAGCCTTGGCCGTCTCGTCGGTGAGACCGTTCGCTGTGCCGCCCTGCGGTGCCTTGCCGTTGACCTGCTCGCCTGCTGCCGGGTAGCTGACCGAGCCGTCAGACCCGATCGTGAGCTTCCTGTTCTGTGCGAGCTCGATGGCGCTGTCAAGCTTCTTCTTGGCGGCCTGGATGTCGGACGCGAACGCGTTGAGGGCGGTGCTGGCCAGGCCGCACTCGGTCTGGATGTAATGGAAGTCCTTGGTGAGCTCCTGGAGTTGGTGCAAGGCGGCGTCCGCTGCATCGCCCTTGAGGGAACTCCGCATCTTGGCAGTGATCTCGTTGTCGAGACTCTCCCTGGCGTGGCCTGCCATTTCGCCGGTCGTGCGGTATCCCTTGGCTGCGTCCTCGTAGTCGGAGGGCTTCAGTGACTTGAGTGCTGCGAAGTCCATCGTCTGTTCACCGGCCCCGGTTCTGGCTGCCGGTGGCGGGGGTGTCCTTGTACTTGCCGTTCAACTCGTCGAACGCACCCTTGATTTCCTGGTCGTTCTTGTACTGGTGGTTGCCCGCCTTCTCGAGACGTTCTCGGAGTGCTTCGCATCTGCCGCTCACGCCATCGAGGTAGTGCTTCCAGGATTCGTAGACGGCCCGTTGGGCCGCAGCGGTCTGCACACCGCTGCTGGAAGCCAAGCCCTTCTGCCCCTGTTCCAGCGCCGATGACGCCTTCTTGGCGTTCCCGCCGAGTCGGCTCACACCGGATCCCGCTGCATTCCACACGCTTCTGTCGGACTTCACCCCACCCGAGCCGCCTGACTCGCTGGCGCTCGCCAGAGTCATCCCGGAGGCAGCAGAGGCCTTCCGCTTGAGCTGATCCCACTCCCCGTCGAAAGAGTCCACGCTCTCTCGCCCCTCCACCTCACGCTGTTCTCGGACACAACAGCGGCCGAGTCTACGGAGTCTTTCGAACGAGATCTTGAGTATCCGTACTCATGTCTGAGGTGATCCCTGTATGGCGACTGCTGATGCCACGTCAGCGGTGGATTGGTGACGTGGCGAAAACGGGATATGTCACGACTTGTAACGTAACCAACTCACCGCTGACATGTCGTCAGCTTGTTGTCAAAGGGGCTCCACCCACATGCTCCTCACGTCGGCAGCGAGGTCAGCTCTTCAGCCCGGGGCGGTAGAGGAACAGGGCGCCGCGCACTACCGAGGCGATGCCGAGATGCTGCTTCTCCCGCAACGAGCACGCTGTGGTTGGTCATCTCGTGGAGCCCTTGGCGTGGACGCGTTGGCCAAGGCCCGGCTGGGCGCTGGCCACGGTCTCCGGGCATCTCTCGCCGCAGAGGCACCCGTAGCCACCATCTCCAATGAGCCGAAGTCACTCGTTCACCGGCGTGGACATGCCGTATCGGGCTGTCGGGCTTTTACTGGCCTCGGGCCCTGTAAGCGACCGGCGGAGGCGAGCGCGCGTGCCCGGTGAGGCGAGTGCGGAACCGCCGGTGCAGGGGTGGCTGTGGCGGGTGGGGGAGTGGTGCGCGCGGCGGTTTGTTGTGGTGATCGTGCTGTGGGTGGTCGCCGTGGGTGGGTTGCATGGGGTGGACAGGGCGTTCGGTGGGGCGTTTTCCGACAACCTCACGCTCCCCGGTACGCAGTCGGTGCGGGGGCTGGACGTGCTCAAGGCGCACGATCCAGCGGCTGGCGGGTACAGCGCGCCGGTGGTGCTGCATGACGGTGCGGAGCCGCTCGTTGATGTGGCCGGGCCGGTGGGGAAGGCGGTGGCCCGGCTGCGGCGGCTGCCGCATGTGCTTGCGGTGACGAGTCCGCTGGCGGGCGGCGCGCAGGCGGGTGCGTTGTCGGGGGATGGGAAGACCGGTTACATCACGGTGCGGTTCGACACCACGCCCCTGCTGCTGAGCCAGAAGTATTTGGACGGCGTCGACCGGGCCGTTGCGCCCTTGCGGGCAGCGGGTGTGCAGGTGGAGTACGGCGGGGCGCTCGGCGAGTTGGCGCGGCCGTTGCCGGATGACCGGGTCAGTGAGCTCATCGGGTTCGGTGCGGCGGTGGTGGTGCTGTTGGGTGGGTTCGGCAGCGTACTGGCCGCGGGGGTGCCGTTGCTCACGGCGATCGTCGGCATTGCCGCCGGGCTTGCCTGTCTGGGGCTGTTGGCGGCCGCGTTCACCTTTTCCACCGTGTCGCCGACGCTGGCCACCATGATCGGGCTGGGGGTGGGCATCGACTACGCGCTCTTTCTCCTCACCCGCCACCGGCAGAACGTGATGGACGGCATGGACCCCGCCGTCAGTGCGGGGCGGGCTGTGGCCACCAGCGGGCGGGCCGTGCTGGCCTCCGGCTGCACCGTCATCATCGCCCTGGCCGGGCTGTGGGCCTGCGGCATCTCCTTCGTCGGGAAGCTCGGTACTGCCGCCGCCATCACCGTCGTTACCGCCGTACTCAGCGCCCTCACGCTCGTACCTGCCCTGCTCGGGCTGATCGGGCGGCGCATCGACCGCTACCGCGTACGCACCCCGGTCGCCGAGCGGGCGCCCGACAGCGGCGGGATGGGCTGGCACCGGTATGCCCAGCGCGTGGAGCGTCGGCCCTGGTGGTTCCTGGCCCTCGGCACCGTCATCGTCGGCATCCTCGCCATCCCGCTGTTCTCGATGCGGCTCGGGCACATCGGCGACGGCGCCGACCCGACCAGCTTCACCGATCGCCGCGCCTTCGATCTGATGTCCTCCGCCTTCGGGCCCGGCTCCAACGGCCCGTTGACGGTCGTCGTCGACGGGACCGCGGTGCCGCCCGCCGACTGGAACAGCCTTGTCCGGAAGGTCAGTGGGGCACTCGCCCACCTACCCGGGGCCGCAAGCGTCAGCCCCTTGTACACCACCCCCGACGGCGATGTCCTGACCTCCACCGTCGTCCCCACGACCTCGCCCCAGGACGCCGCCACCACCACGCTGGTCGACCACCTCAAGGGGACCGTTCTGCCCAAGGCCCTCTCCGGCACCGCCGCCCACGGCTATGTCACCGGCACCACAGCCATCCAGGTCGACTTCATCGACCTGCTCGCCAGCCGTCTCCCGCTCATCATCGCGGTCGTCGTCTGCCTGGCCTTCCTCATCATCCTCACCGTCTTCCACGGCGTACCGGTGGCGCTCAAAGCCGCCGTGCTCAACGTGGCGTCGATTGCCGCCTCTTATGGCGTCGTTGTCGCCGTCTTCCAGTGGGGGTGGGGCGGGCCCGCTCTCGGCGTCAACGGGAAAGTGCCCATCGAGAGCTTCGTACCGATGATGATGTTCGCCATCGTCTTCGGCCTGAGCATGGACTACGAGATCTTCCTGCTCTCCCGTGTCCAGGAAGCGTGGTTGCGTGGGGTGGACCCGCGCGACTGCGTCGCCCACGCCCTGGAGATGACCGCACGCGTGATCACCTGCGCCGCGCTCATCATGGCCAGCGTCTTCGCCGCCTTCATCGTCAGCGAGAACGTCATCGTGAAGATGCTCGGGCTGGGCCTGGCCGTCAGCGTCCTCATCGACGCGACCGTCATCCGCCTCCTGCTGGTCCCCGCGACCATGACGCTGCTCGGCAGCAGCAACTGGTGGGCTCCGCGGTGGCTCGAACGGATCCTGCCCCGCATCGATACCGAAGGGCGGTAACTTACGAGCGGGGGCACAAGCCCCGTGCGGTGCCGATGATTTGTGCCGTCTGCTTCGGGGTGATGGCCAGTTCCTTCATGGTCTTCTTGGCCTGGTCGCCGATGAGCTTGCCCCGGGCGACACAGAACGCATTGCCATGGGACACGAGATCGTCATCACTGATGCGCGCCATGTCCGGATAGTTGTCCCGGATGGTCTTCAGGTAGAGCGCGGACGCCAGCTTCGTCATCTTGGGGGTTTCCGTGAAACCGGCCGACGGGCTCGCGGAGGGGGAAGCAGTGGACGGTGCCGCCGAGGTGCTGGAGGAGCTGCATGCCGATGTGCCGAGTGCGGCGGCGGTGGCGAGGCAAAGGGCGAGCAGGGGCAGGCGCTTGTACATGAATCTCCTGGTGCATAGGTAAGCGAGGGATATTCTCACCTATGTCCGAGGTGTCCGCTGAAACAGGCGATAGGCGCCCGCGCCGAGCACCCACAGCAGAATGGGAAACGCCGCGACCCGCTCCATGCCGCCCATGCCGAGCCCGAGATAGTGCTCGGAGAGAAACAGCCCGCAAGCCGCGATCGCCACAACGCCCAGCAGGCGCGTCCCCCAGCGCAGAGGGCCCGGAACACGCTCCGCGAGGCCGAATCCCGCCAGCAGAAGGCCTATGTTGCCCGTTCCCATGATGAGCAGGGCACCCAGCGCGTGCTGGTTCTCATTGACGTCTGCGGGCGCCAGCCCGGCCAGTACGAATCCCACCCCGGCGCCGGCGAGGAGAATCCGGGCCACGGTGGCGGCCGTACCCCTGCGCCACAGCGAGCCCGTGAGAGCGGCGCCGACGATGAGCAGCGCTCCCAGGGCGATGAACGAGCCGTTCATCAGGCCGTGTTCGGGCGAGCATATGTACCGCGGCTCGGGATCAGGCTGTATGGCGCAGTGGGCGTTCCCCAAGTCGCTGATGTTGTTCCGCGCCCAGCTGTACGGCCGTTCCCAGGCCGATTCGACGACCACGTGGAACACGAAGAACTGTGCTACGCCCGTGATCCATGCGACGTATCCGATTCGATCTTTCACGGGGAACAGCGGATCACGCGGCGTCGGCCCCGGGCACTCCTGCCGGCCTCCGGAACGGGGGTGGGGAAATCCCCACCCCCGTATCCGTCATCCGTCACTGCTCCGGCGGTACCCAGCCCACCTGCACCAGCGGAGTGCCCCGCTTGCGGGAGACGAAGTAGCCGCGGCCCGGCGGCATCGGGCGGGGGCGGACGCCGCCCATCAGGTCGCCCTCGCTCGGGTCGCCGGAGAGGACGATGCCCTGGGCGCCGAGTTCCTTGATGCGCTGCATGAAGGACTCGTACATGGACCGGGAAGCACCCGCCGAGCTGCGCGTGATGATGAAGCGGACACCGACATCACGTGCGAACGGGAGGTTCTCCGTGAGCACCGCCATCGGATTCCCACCGCTCGTGGCGATGAGTTCGTAGTCGTCGACGAACACGAAGAACTGCGGGCCCGTCCACCAACTCCGGTCGCGCAATTGCTGCGGGGTGATGTCGGGTTGGGGTGCCCGGCGTTCCATCAAGCCGTTGATGGCGTTCATGTGGACCGTCATGGAGGAGGCGGTCGGCGCGTACTCCAGAAGGTGGCCGGCGGGGACGACGTCCAGCAGGGTGCGCCGGTAGTCGCCGACGACGATGCGGGCCTCCTCCGGGGTGTACCGCTCCGTGATCTGCTTGGCGAGCAGGCGCAGCAACGCCGTCTTACCGGATTCGCTCTCGCCGAAGACGAGGAAGAACGGGTCGGTCTCGAAGTCGACGAAGACGGGCGCGAGATTGGTCTCGTCGAGGCCGATGGCCACGCCGTGCTGCGGGTATTCGAAGCCCTTCGGAAGTTCGTCGGCGCGCAGGCGGCGCGGCAGGAGACGGACCCGGGGGGCGCTGGGGCCCTGCCAGGCGGCGTTGACGGCACGGATCATTTCCGCCGTCGCGTCCGTCATGGTGTCGGGGTCGCAGTCGGAGTCGATGCGGGGCTGGCCGCCCATGAAGTGGAGCTTCTCCGGGAGCTGGCCCCGGCCGGGGACACCCGCCGGGACGTTCGCCGCGACCTTGCGGTCGAACTCGGAGTCCATGGGGTCGCCGAGGCGCAGCTCCAGGCGGCCCAGGAGCTGGTCCTTGAGGGAGGCGCGGACCTCCATGTTGCGGGAGGCGGTGATGATGACGTGCACGCCGTAGCCCAGACCGCGCCCGGCGATGTCGGTGACGATGGCCTCCTGCAGGTCGTACTCCTGCCGGAAGGCGCCCCAGCCGTCGACGATGAGGAAGACGTCGCCCCAGTCCTGGTCCGCGAACTGGCCCGCGGCCCGGCCCCGTCGGTAGGTGGCGATGGAGTCGATGCTGTTGGCGCGGAAGTACTCCTCGCGGCGGGCCAGGATGCCCGCCACCTCGGCGACCGTACGGCGCACCCGCTCCGGGTCGAGGCGGGAGGCGACGCCGCCGACGTGCGGCAGGTCGGCGACGGCGCTCAGGCCGCCGCCGCCGAAGTCGAGCCCGTAGAACTGGACTTCGGCCGGGGTGTGGGTGAGGGCGAAGGAGCTGACGAGCGTCCGCATGAGCGTGGACTTGCCGGACTGCGGGCCGCCGACGACGAGCATGTGGCCCGCCGCGCCGGAGAAGTCGCGGTACAGGACGTCGCGTCGCTGCTCGAAGGGCTTGTCGATGAGGCCGAGCGGCACGACGAGCTGGCCCAGGCGCGGGTAGTCGGGCGCGGTCAGGCCGCGTCCCTCCACCACGGCCAGCGGCGGCAGCAGCTGGTCCGCCGACGGTGCGGTGTCGAGCGGCGGCAGCCAGACCTGGTGGGCCGCCGGGCCCTGGCCCTCGATCCTGCGGACGACGACGTCGAGGACCGTGTCGGCGAGCGCGTCGTCCCCCTTGGCGCTGTTGCCGGAAAGCAACTCGCTCGGGTCCGGGGTGGTGTAGGTGACCGGCACCGGTTCGGCGGTGAACCGGACGGGCCGCAGCTCGATCGGCAGCGGTCCGCTGTCGGGGTGGGCGGCGGTCGTGCCCGTGCGGTACGTACCCGACACGTACGCCGCCTTGAAGCGCGTCATCTCGTCCGTGCCGAACTTGAGGTAGCCCGAGCCCGGCACGGACGGCAGGTGGTACGCGTCGGGCACGCCCAGGGCCGTACGGGACTCGGCGGCCGAGAAGGTGCGCAGACCGATGCGGTAGGAGAGGTACGTCTCCAGGCCGCGGAGCCGGCCCTCCTCCAGGCGCTGCGAGGCGAGCAACAGGTGCACGCCCAGCGATCGGCCGATGCGGCCGATCTGGATGAACATGTCGATGAAGTCCGGCTTGGCGGTGAGCAGCTCGCTGAACTCGTCGATGACCAGGACCAGGGAGGCGAGTGGTTCGAGTGGTGCGCCTGCCGCCCGGGCCTTCTCGTAGTCGTGCATGTTGGCGTAGTTGCCCGCCGACTTCAGCAGCTCCTGGCGGCGCTGCAGTTCACCGGTGATCGAGTCGCGCATGCGGTCGACGAGGGTGAGGTCGTCCGCGAGGTTGGTGATCACGGCCGCGACGTGCGGCAGTTCCGACATGCCGGCGAAGGTGGCGCCGCCCTTGAAGTCCGCGAGGACGAAGTTGAGGTTCTCGGAGGAGTGGGTGACCGCCAGGCCCAGCACCAGGGTGCGCAGGAGCTCGGACTTGCCGGAACCGGTCGCGCCGACGCACAGGCCGTGCGGGCCCATGCCCTCCTGCGCGGCCTCCTTCAGGTCGAGCATCACGGGCGCGCCGGACTCGTCCACGCCGATCGGTACGCGCAGCCGCTCGGCGATGGACCGCGGACGCCAGGTCCGCGTCACGTCCACCGAGCCCGCGTCGCCGAGGCCCAGCAGGTCGGTGAAGTCCAGGTTGGCGAGCAGCGGTTCGTCGTCGTCACCGCCGCTGCCCATGCGCAGCGGGGCGAGCTGCCGGGCCAGCGACTCGGCGGCCTCGGCGGACAGGGTGTCCGGTACGCCGTCGTACGAGGCGACCTGCGACAGCAGTTGCAGCTTCCCGGGGTGGACGACGACGGACAGACCGCCGCGCAGTTCGTCCAGTTCGCCCGGAATCACCTCGATGATGGTGACGCCCTGGAGGCCCTCGGGAGCGGCGAACGCCGAGTCCGGCGGCACCAGTCCGCCGGCCAGCAGGACCACGATGTGGGGCTGGTCGAGCACCGGCTGCCCGTCGCGGCTGAAGCGCGTACGGCCCTCGAGGCGGGGGCCCAGCAGGCCCTCGAGCTCGCCGAGGTCGTCGCCGATCAGCCGCCGGGTGCCCGCGCCGTCGAGGGTGCCCGGCACCTGGACGTGCGGCAGCCACTTCGCCCACTCCCAGTGCTCGGCGGCGCCGCGTGCCGTGACGACCACGACGACGAGGTCCTCCGGCGAGTGCAGCGTCGCGAGCTGGGCGACGAGCGCACGTGCCGTGCCGCGCACCGTCTCCGGTGCGCCGGAGAGCGTCACGTGGTAGAAGGCGCGCAGGGACAGCGCGAGCGGCATCCCGCCCAGCGTCCCGTGCGTGGCCAGGAATTGCTGCATGGCGCCCGCCGTCAGCGGCTCCAGCTCGTCGACCGGCGCCGTCTCGGGGGCCACGAGCGCCGTGGCGAGCTGCTGGGAGCCCAGGCCGATGCGGACCTGCCCGAAGTCGTCGTCGCCGACCCGCCGTTCCCACACCCGGCCGGGCGTCTCGCCGCCGACCCGGGTGGCCGTCGCCTCGGCGACCACCGACCACAGCTGGTCGGGCGCGGGGTGCAGATAGAACTGGGAGGCGCGCTGCGCCCGGGCCGTGCGCCACACGGTCCTGCGCGTCTGGGAAAGGTACTTGAGGTAGTCGCGGCGCATGTCCGACATCTGCCCCTGCGAGCCCTGACGGTGCCTGATGAACATCGCGACCGTCATGCCCGCGGTCGACACCATCATCATGGCGCCCATGATCTTCATCATCGGGGCGGCGCCCGGCATGAAGAAATAGACCATCGACGAAGCCATGCCGAGCGTCGGCAGCAACTGCATCAGCACGCTCTCCTGACGCCCCCGGGGGAGCTCGGGAGGCGCTTGCAGGCGCACTTCCTCGCTCGGCACCTCCGGCGGGAGAGCGCGCGGTTGGCGCTTGACGACGACTTGGCTCACCGGATGCTTCAACCCCTCCGCACGGCAAGGACAGTTCTGATCCGCCGCCCCTTCGGCGATGGCTCCCTGCGCGAACGGCGATCCTATCGACGTACGCATCGGCGGCCCCGATAGGGTGGCCGCCGCGCGCAAGCACGAGCGAAGACGCGAGCGAAGAACAGATCTAGCCCAGGGGGCCCCGAAGGTGAGTACGTCCGCTACGACCGGCTTCTGCAGAGTGACTGTCGTCGCACCGGACAGCCGGATCGATGTCGCTCTGCCCGAGGACATCGCCGTCGCCGACGTGTATCCGGAGATCCTGCGCCTGAGCGGGCAGACCCAGCCCGCCGGCGCCCCCACCGGCTACCACCTCGTCCGCCGCGACGGCGCCGTCCTCGACGGCTCCCGCTCGCTCGCGGCCCAGCGCGTCCTTGACGGCGAGCTGCTGTCGCTGCGCCCCTTCGCCGAGTCGCTGCCGCCCGCCGTCTTCGACGACGTGTCCGACGCGGTCGCCTCCGCCGTCACCCGCGACCGCACCCTGTGGAACGACCGGCTCCTGCGCGCCTGCGGCCTGTTCGGCGGTGCGCTGCTGCTCGTCCTCATGGCCTTCCTGCTGTGGTTCGCCGACCCGGTCAGGCACGACATGCACGGGCTGCCGGGCATCATCGCCGCCTCAGTCGGCGTCCTGCTGACCGCGCTCGCCGGGGTACGGGTCCGGGTCTACGAGGACCGCACCTCCGCCGTGGCCCTCGGCCTGGCCGCCCTGCCGCACCTGATGGTCGCGGGCTCCGGCATCCTCGCCCTGGACAAGGGGGACGGCATCGGCCGGCTCCAGTTCCTGCTCGGCTGCGTCACGGTGCTCGTCGCCTCCGTCGCGCTCGTCGCCCTCATGCCGGGCGGCGACGCCCCCTTCGTCGCCGCTGTGCTGGCCTCGGCCACCGGCACCCTCGCCTCCTTCGGCGCGATCCTCACCGGCGCCAGCCCGACCGGCACCGCCGCCGTCTGCGCCGTCGTCGCGATCGGCGCCATCGCCTTCCTGCCGGGCCTCTCCGCACGCGTCGCCCGCCTGCCCATCGGCTACGCCGCCCCGCGCTCCGCCGCCGCGGACGGCCCCGACGGCGAGCCCTCGGCCGCCACCGCCACCCCCGTCGACGCCGACCGGATCGCCGACCGGGCCCGGCGCGGCCACGAGATGCTGCTCGGCCTCGTCGGCGGCTGCAGCGCCGTCGTCGTCGGAGCCGCCGCCGTGCTCGGCTTCTCCGACAACATCTGGGGCCAGCTCCTCGCTCTCGCCTCCGGCCTCGCGATGCTGCTGCGCGCCCGCCTCTTCCGCTACACCGCCCAGGTCGCCGCGGTGCTCGGCGCCGGCCTCGCCGCGCTGGCCCTGCTCGTCCTCGGCCTGTCCCTGAACCCGCCCGTCTCGGCCCTCCGGTCGCTCGTCCAGAACGACCACGGCCCGCTCGACATCCGTACGCTCTGGCTCGCCGCCTCCGTCGCCGCGGGCGCCACCCTGCTCACCGCCGTCGCGCTGATCGTCCCCCGGAAGGGTCTGTCACCCTTTTGGGGGCGTCTGAGCGACATCGCCGAGAGCGCCTTCCTGCTCGCCCTGGTGCCGCTGTGCCTCGCCACGCTTGACGTGTACGCCTCGGTCAGGGGTCTGACGGGGAGCTGACCGGGCCGGTAGCGGGTGCTGGTACTCTGTGTGACGGCCGTTTGTGTACGCGCCCCCGGAATGCTCTGGGGACAGCGCCCAGCGGACCCCGCCTCCCGAGTAACGGAAGCTCCCCTGAGATCGAGACCAGGGGCACTCGGTGGCTGAAAAAAGACTCAGAAGGAGTACCGCGTGTCGCTCGACGCCGCTACGAAGAAGCAGATCATGGCCGAGTTCGCCACCAAGGAGGGCGACACCGGCTCCCCCGAGGTCCAGGTCGCGATGCTCACCCGCCGCATCTCGGACCTGACCGAGCACCTGAAGATGCACAAGCACGACCACCACTCCCGTCGTGGTCTGCTGCTCCTGGTCGGTCAGCGCCGCCGGCTGCTGCAGTACCTGGCCAAGAAGGACATCACGCGCTTCCGCGCCCTGGTCGAGCGCCTCGGCATCCGCCGCGGTGCGGCCGGCGCCAAGTAAGACGTCGTGAAGGGAGCGGTTCCCACCTTTGGGGGCCGCTCCCTTTGCGTATCTCGTGGGAAGCAGAAGCTTTGTAGTCTGGTCCCACAACGCAAGACCGTATGAGGAGGAGCGCTCCGCTCGCCGCCGGTCCTCGGTAGTGGCCCCCGGATCAGGGAAATCCGGGTGCTTCGATCGAAGACCGGCCAGCACAGCGCCCTCCGCCACCGCCCCCGCCACACGGGCAGGGGCGCAGACGAGGAGATATCCCTGGTGGAGAACGAGACCCACTACGCCGAGGCCGTCATCGACAACGGCGCCTTCGGCACCCGCACCATCCGCTTCGAGACGGGCCGCCTGGCCAAGCAGGCCGCCGGCTCCGCCGTCGCGTACCTGGACGACGACACCATGGTGCTGTCGGCCACCACCGCCTCCAAGACCCCGAAGGACCAGCTGGACTTCTTCCCGCTGACCGTCGACGTCGAGGAGCGGATGTACGCCGCCGGGAAGATCCCCGGTTCCTTCTTCCGCCGTGAGGGCCGCCCCTCCGAGGACGCGATCCTCACCTGCCGCCTGATCGACCGCCCGCTGCGCCCGTCCTTCAAGAAGGGCCTGCGCAACGAGATCCAGATCGTCGAGACGATCATGGCGCTCAACCCCGACCACCTCTACGACGTGGTCGCGATCAACGCCGCCTCCTGCTCCACGCAGCTCGCGGGCCTGCCCTTCTCCGGCCCCGTCGGCGGCACCCGCGTCGCCCTGATCAAGGGCCAGTGGGTGGCGTTCCCGACCCACACCGAGCTCGAGGACGCCGTCTTCGACATGGTCGTGGCCGGCCGCGTCCTGCCGGACGGCGACGTCGCGATCATGATGGTCGAGGCCGAGGCCACCGAGAAGACCATCCAGATGGTCAAGGATGGCGCCGAGGCTCCGACCGAGGAGGTCGTCGCCGCCGGTCTCGAGGCCGCGAAGCCCTTCATCAAGGTCCTGTGCAAGGCCCAGGCCGACCTCGCCGCCAAGGCCGCCAAGCCGACCGGCGACTTCCCGGTCTTCCTCGACTACCAGGACGACGTCCTGGAGGCGCTGACCGCCGCCGTCAAGACCGAGCTCTCCCAGGCGCTCACCATCGCCGGCAAGCAGGAGCGCGAGGCCGAGCTGGACCGCGTCAAGGCTGTGGCCGCCGAGAAGCTCCTGCCGGAGTTCGAGGGCCGCGAGAAGGAGATCTCCGCCGCGTACCGCTCCCTGACCAAGTCCCTGGTCCGCGAGCGCGTCATCAAGGAGAAGAAGCGCATCGACGGCCGCGGTGTCACCGACATCCGCACGCTGGCCGCCGAGGTCGAGGCCATCCCGCGCGTGCACGGCTCGGCGCTGTTCGAGCGCGGCGAGACCCAGATCCTGGGTGTCACCACGCTGAACATGCTGCGCATGGAGCAGCAGCTCGACACCCTCTCCCCGGTGACGCGCAAGCGCTACATGCACAACTACAACTTCCCGCCGTACTCCGTCGGTGAGACGGGCCGCGTCGGCTCCCCGAAGCGCCGCGAGATCGGCCACGGCGCCCTGGCCGAGCGTGCGCTCATGCCGGTGCTGCCGACCCGCGAGGAGTTCCCGTACGCCATCCGCCAGGTCTCCGAGGCGCTCGGCTCCAACGGCTCGACCTCCATGGGCTCGGTCTGCGCCTCCACCATGTCGCTGCTGAACGCCGGTGTGCCGCTCAAGGCCCCCGTCGCCGGTATCGCCATGGGCCTGATCTCCCAGGAGATCGACGGCAAGACCCACTACGTCGCCCTCACCGACATCCTCGGTGCGGAGGACGCGTTCGGTGACATGGACTTCAAGGTCGCCGGCACCAAGGAGTTCGTGACCGCGCTCCAGCTCGACACCAAGCTCGACGGCATCCCCGCCTCGGTCCTGGCCGCCGCGCTGAAGCAGGCCCGCGACGCCCGCCTGCACATCCTCGACGTGATGATGGAGGCCATCGACCGTCCGGACGAGATGTCCCCGCACGCCCCGCGGATCATCACCGTCAAGATCCCGGTGGACAAGATCGGTGAGGTCATCGGCCCCAAGGGCAAGATGATCAACCAGATCCAGGAGGACACCGGCGCCGAGATCACGATCGAGGACGACGGCACCATCTACATCGGTGCCGCCGACGGCCCCTCCGCCGAGGCCGCCCGCACCACGATCAACAGCATCGCCAACCCGACCATGCCGGAGGTCGGCGAGCGCTACCTGGGTACGGTCGTCAAGACCACCACCTTCGGTGCCTTCGTCTCCCTCATGCCGGGCAAGGACGGCCTGCTGCACATCTCGCAGATCCGCAAGCTCGCCGGCGGCAAGCGCGTGGAGAACGTCGAGGACGTGCTCGGCGTCGGCGCCAAGGTGCAGGTCGAGATCGCGGAGATCGACCAGCGCGGCAAGCTCTCGCTGATCCCCGTGATCGAGGGCGAGGACGAGAAGAACGAGACCGAGACCAAGGACGAGTCCGCCAAGTGACGTCCCGTAGTCCACGGAAGACGGCCCGCACCTCTTCGGAGGGGCGGGCCGTCGCCCGTACCCAAACGCTTCTCAAGGGCGAGAACGGCATCGGTACGGTTCGCAAGACCACGCTTCCGGGCGGTCTGCGCGTCGTGACCGAGACCCTGCCGTCCGTGCGCTCCGCGACCTTCGGCATCTGGGTGGGTGTCGGCTCCCGCGACGAGACCCCGACGCTCAACGGCGCCACCCACTACCTGGAGCACCTGCTCTTCAAGGGCACGGCCAAGCGCAGCGCGCTCGACATCTCGGCCGCCATCGACGCGGTCGGCGGCGAGATGAACGCGTTCACGGCCAAGGAGTACACGTGCTACTACGCGCGTGTCCTCGACACCGACCTGCCGCTCGCCATCGACGTGGTCTGTGACATGCTCACCGGCTCGCTCATCGAGGCCGCGGACGTCGACGCCGAGCGCGGCGTGATCCTCGAAGAGATCGCGATGACCGAGGACGACCCCGGCGACTGCGTGCACGACCTGTTCGCGCACACCATGCTGGGCGACACCCCCCTCGGCCGCCCGGTGCTGGGCACTGTCGACACGATCAACGCCCTGGGCCGCGACCAGATCGCCCGCTTCTACCGGAAGCACTACGACCCGACCCACCTGGTCGTCGCCGCCGCGGGCAACGTCGACCACGCCAAGGTCGTCCGCCAGGTGCGTGCCGCGTTCGAGAAGGCCGGGGCGCTGTCCCGGGCGGACGCGCTCCCCGTCGCCCCGCGCGCCGGTGCCCGTGCGATCCGTACGGCCGGGCGCGTGGAGCTGCTGGGCCGCAAGACCGAGCAGGCGCACGTCGTCCTCGGCATGCCGGGCCTGGCCCGTACCGACGACCGCCGCTGGGCGGTCAGCGTGCTCAACACCGCGCTGGGCGGCGGCATGAGCTCGAGGCTGTTCCAGGAGGTCCGCGAGAAGCGCGGGCTGGCGTACTCCGTCTACTCCTACACCTCGGGCTTCGCCGACTGCGGCCTCTTCGGCGTCTACGCCGGCTGCCGCCCGAACCAGGTCCACGACGTGCTGAGGATCTGCCGCGACGAACTGGACAAGGTCGCCTCGGAGGGTCTGTCGGACGAGGAGATCGGGCGCGCCATCGGGCAGTTGGCCGGTTCGACCGTGCTGGGCCTCGAGGACACGGGCGCGCTGATGAACCGCATCGGCAAGAGCGAGCTGTGCTGGGGCGAGCAGATGTCGGTCGACGACATGCTGGCCCGCATCTCGGCCGTCACCCCGGACGACGTCCGCGCGGTGGCCCGCGATGTACTGGGACAGCGTCCCTCGCTGTCCGTCATCGGCCCGCTGAAGGACAAGCAGGCGGACCGCCTGCACGAAGCCGTCGCCTAATTCACGTTGGCCTAATTCACGAAGGATCGAGCACGATGAGCAAGCTGCGCGTGGCCGTCATCGGCGCCCAGGGCCGGATCGGTTCCGAGGCGGTACGAGCGGTGGAGGCCGCCGATGACATGGAGCTGGTGGCCGCACTGGGCCGGGGCGACGGGCTGGAGACGCTGACCGAGGCGGGAGCCCAGGTCGCGGTCGAGCTGACGCACCCCGACGCGGTGATGGGCAACCTCGAGTTCTGCGTCGCCAACGGCATCCACGGTGTGGTCGGCACCACCGGCTGGACCGAGGAACGCCTGACGCAGCTGCGCTCCTGGCTCGCCGCGTCGCCCTCGACGGGCGTGCTCATCGCGCCGAACTTCTCCATCGGCGCCGTGCTGACCATGAGCTTCGCCCAGCAGGCGGCGCGCTACTTCGAGTCCGTCGAGGTCGTCGAGCTGCACCACACGGGCAAGGCCGACGCCCCCTCCGGCACCGCGACCCGCACCGCCCAGCTGATCGCGGCGGCGCGGGAGAACGCCGGGCTGCCGCGCCAGCAGGACCCGACCACGCACGGCCTTCCGGGCGCGCGGGGTGCCGACGTCGACGGGGTGCCGGTGCACGCCGTACGGCTGCGGGGGCTGCTCGCGCACCAGGAGGTGCTCTTCGGCGACACCGGGGAGACGCTCACCATCCGCCACGACTCGCTGCACCACAGCTGCTTCATGCCGGGCATCCTGCTCGGCGCGCGGCGCGTGGTGAACACTCCCGGGCTGACGTTCGGGCTGGAACACTTCCTGGATCTGGGCTGAGCGCATGCGTGCAAAGATCGTCTATTTCGCCCTGGCCGCCGTCCTGGTCGTCTACTTCGTCCTGGTCGGCAGCCGCGGCATCATGCTGATCCAGCAGGGCACGGCGATCACGGTCGCCTTCGGCATCGCGGT
The DNA here is from genome assembly GCF_059089585.1 of Streptomyces sp. SX-6. Classification (NCBI taxonomy): domain Bacteria; kingdom Bacillati; phylum Actinomycetota; class Actinomycetes; order Kitasatosporales; family Streptomycetaceae; genus Streptomyces; species Streptomyces sp. SX-6. The sequence goes on from NZ_JBTHHU010000037.1 coordinate 61,521, forward strand.
GCTGGTCCTGCCGTTCCTCGGCGCGTGGTTCCTGTACCAGACCACCAAGTTCGCCCGTGACGCCAACCGGCTCGCGAAGGAGCTGGAGGCCGAGGGCGGCCTGCCGGTCGACGAGCTCGTACGGACCCCGAGCGGCCGTATCGACCGCGATTCCGCGGACGAGGTCTTCGCCCGTCGCCGGGCCGAGACGGAGAAGACGCCGGGGGACTGGCGCTCCTGGTTCCGGCTGGCCGTCGCCTATCACGACGCGCGGGACACCCCGCGGGCCCGCAAGGCCATGCAGCGGGCGATCGCGCTGCACGACGGAAGGCCCGTGCGCGGCGCGGCCTGACACCGTAGCCGGTATGCCGAAGGCCCGGTCACCCCATGGGGTGACCGGGCCTTCGGCGTCGGTCAACGGCTGTCGGAAGCCTGGGACTTCTGAGTGTGCTGGGCTGCACTCGTGTCCAGTGCCGGGATGCCGAACAGCAGCGCTCCGACCAGCCCCGCGGTGACCGTCAGCCCCACGAGCACCCGGCCGGCCAGCTGGGACCGGCTCGCGCGATCTCGGGGCGGCGGCGTGACGTTGCTGCGGTAGCGCTCTGCCTCGACGACAAAGGCAAACGGCACGGACTCTCCCGTGGGGGCCACGGGCTCTCGCCGGCGGAACATGAGGGGCTCTCCTAGGAACCTCGAAGTGGGCACTGTCACTCGTAAGGACGCTTCACAGCCCTCTCTGGTGCCCGTTTTCGCCAAACTTCTGTGAAAAATATCAACTGCCGTGGGCCGACGGCCGTCGGGAGCGTGGTGGGCGGGCCGGGTGTCAGTGGGGGCCCGTAGGCTTGGCGCCGCCCGAGCAATGCAATTGGAAGGACCGCCGGTGACCGACAGCACCACCGAGGACGCCAAGCCCACGTTCCGCAGCGACGTGACCGTCCAGCTGGTCAAGCACAGCGCGGCCGACACGGACGTCCTGTGGGCGGCTCGCGTCTCCACGGCCGGCGAGCAGTCCCTGGAGGAGATCAGCAAGGACCCGGAGCGGTCCAAGGGGCTCATCAACTACCTGATGCGCGACCGCCACGGCAGCCCCTTCGAGCACAACTCGATGACCTTCTTCATCAGCGCCCCGATCTTCGTGTTCCGCGAGTTCATGCGCCACCGCGTCGGCTGGTCGTACAACGAGGAGTCCGGCCGCTACCGGGAGCTCGAGCCGGTGTTCTACGTCCCGGGCGAGTCGCGCAAGCTGGTCCAGGAGGGCCGCCCCGGCAAGTACGTCTTCGTCGAGGGCACCCCGGCGCAGCACGAGCTGACCGGCCGCGTGATGGAGAGCTCCTACCGCGACGCGTACGAGGCGTACCAGGAGATGCTGGCCGCGGGCGTCGCCCGCGAGGTCGCGCGCTCGGTGCTGCCGGTCGGCCTGTTCTCCTCGATGTACGCCACGTGCAACGCCCGCTCGCTCATGCACTTCCTCGGCCTGCGCACCCAGCATGAGCTGGCGAAGGTCCCCTCCTTCCCGCAGCGCGAGATCGAGATGGTGGGCGAGAAGATGGAGGCGGAGTGGGCCAGGCTCATGCCGCTGACCCACGAGGCGTTCAACAAGAACGGCCGCGTCGCCCCGTAGGGCTACGCAGGGAAGATTGTCCGGATTGCGATATTTGGTCGTCTTCACTTAGCCTGAATAAACGGACCCGGCACTGTTTGAACCCCCGAGCAGGCAGTGCCGGGATCCTCTTACGCACTCCCCGACGGAGTACCTCACGGTGAGCAACGAGTAGCGTGGCCCCCATGGCTCCGATCTCCACACCGCACACGCCCTTCGGGCGCGTCCTGACCGCGATGGTCACGCCGTTCCACGCCGACGGCTCGCTCGACCTCGACGGCGCGCAGCGGCTTGCCGCACATCTGGTGGACGCAGGCAACGACGGCCTGATCGTCAACGGCACCACCGGTGAGTCCCCGACCACCAGTGACGCGGAGAAAGCCCAGCTCGTACGGGCCGTGGTGGAGGCCGTGGGCGACCGTGCCCACGTCGTCGCAGGAGCCGGCACCAACGACACGCACCACAGCACCGAGCTGGCCCGCGCCGCGGAGAAGGCCGGCGCTCACGGCCTGCTGGCGGTCACGCCGTACTACAACAAGCCCCCGCAGGAGGGGCTGCGCCGGCACTTCACCGCGATCGCCGACGCCACCGGTCTCCCGGTGATGCTCTACGACATCCCCGGGCGCAGCGGGGTCGCGATCGACACCGAGACGATGGTCAGGCTCGCGGAGCACCCGCGGATCGTGGCCAACAAGGACGCCAAGGGCGACCTCGGCGCCGCGAGCTGGGCCATCGCCCGCAGCGGCCTGGCCTGGTACTCCGGCGACGACATGCTCAACCTGCCGCTGCTGTCGGTCGGCGCCGCCGGTTTCGTCTCCGTCGTGGGCCACCTCGTCGCACCGGAGCTGCGCGCGATGCTCGAGGCCCACCTCGCCGGGGACGTGTCCCGGGCGACGGCCCTCCACCAGAAGCTGCTCCCGGTCTTCACGGGCATGTTCCGCGCCCAGGGCGTGATGACGACCAAGCGCGCGCTCGCCCTGAAGGGCCTGCCCGCGGGACCGCTGCGCCTGCCCCTCGTCGAGCTCGGTCCCGAGGAGACCGAGCAGCTCAAGCGCGATCTCTCGGCCGGCGGGGTACAGCTCTAGCACCGGGCGAACCCAGATCGCGCACGCGGCGTGACGCGCCGCACACAGACTTCACAACTGAACACCGAACAACTGCAAGTGCACAAATGTCACGCGCGCCATGTGTCCCAGCGACATATGGCGTGTGTGGTGAGGAGAGTCTTTTGAGCCACCCGCACCCTGAACTCGGTCCCCCGCCGAAGCTGCCCGAGGGCGGACTCCGTGTCACCCCGCTCGGCGGTCTCGGCGAGATCGGCCGCAACATGACGGTCTTCGAGTACGGCGGCCGTCTGCTGATCGTCGACTGCGGAGTGCTCTTCCCCGAGGAGGAGCAGCCCGGAGTTGATCTGATCCTGCCGGACTTCACGTCCATCCGTGACCGCCTCGATGACATCGAGGGCATCGTGCTCACGCACGGCCACGAGGATCACATCGGCGGCGTTCCGTACCTGCTCCGGGAGAAGCCGGACATCCCGCTGATCGGCTCCAAGCTGACCCTCGCGCTGATCGAGGCCAAGCTGCAGGAGCACCGCATCCGCCCGTACACCCTCGAGGTCACGGAGGGGCACCGCGAGAAGATCGGTCCCTTCGACTGCGAGTTCGTGGCCGTCAACCACTCGATCCCGGACGCGCTGGCCGTCGCCATCCGCACCCCGGCGGGCATGGCGGTGCACACCGGTGACTTCAAGATGGACCAGCTGCCGCTGGACCGTCGCCTCACCGACCTGCCGGCCTTCGCCCGGCTCGGCGAGGAGGGCATCGACCTGCTGCTGGTGGACTCCACCAATGCCGAGGTCCCCGGCTTCGTCCCGCCGGAGCGCGACATCTCCAACGTGCTGCGGCAGGTCTTCGCCGGTGCGCAGAAGCGCATCATCGTGGCCAGCTTCGCCAGCCACGTCCACCGCATCCAGCAGATCCTGGACGCCGCGCATGAGTACGGCCGCCGGGTCGCGTTCGTCGGCCGCTCCATGGTCCGCAACATGGGCATCGCCCGTGACCTGGGCTATCTGCGGGTGCCGGCCGGGCTCGTCGTCGACGTCAGGGCGCTGGAGGATCTGCCCGACGAAGAGGTCGTGCTCGTCTGCACGGGCTCGCAGGGCGAGCCGATGGCCGCGCTGTCGCGCATGGCCAACCGCGATCACCAGATCCGCATCGTCCAGGGCGACACCGTGATCCTCGCGTCGTCGCTCATCCCGGGCAACGAGAACGCGGTCTACCGCGTGATCAACGGCCTGACCCGATGGGGCGCGAACGTCGTGCACAAGGGCAACGCCCGGGTGCACGTCTCCGGGCATGCCTCCGCCGGCGAGCTGCTGTACTTCTACAACATCTGCAAGCCGCGCAACCTGATGCCCGTCCACGGCGAATGGCGCCACCTGCGCGCCAACGCCGAGCTCGGCGCGCTGACCGGCATCCCGAAGGACCACATCGTGATCGCCGAGGACGGCGTCGTGGTGGACCTGGTGAAGGGCTCCGCCCGGATCGTCGGCAAGGTCCAGGCCGGGTACGTCTACGTGGACGGCCTCTCGGTCGGCGATGTCACGGAGGCGTCCCTCAAGGACCGCCGGATCCTCGGGGACGAGGGCATCATCTCGGTCTACGTGGTCGTCGACAGCACGACGGGCAAGGTCGTCAGCGGTCCCCAGATCCAGGCACGCGGCTCGGGCATCGAGGACAGCGCGTTCAACGCGGTCGTCCCGAAGATCGAGGAGGCCATCGCCAAGGCCGCCGCGGACGGCGTCGCGGAACCGCACCAGCTCCAGCAGCTCGTCCGCCGCTCGGTGGGCAAGTGGGTCTCGGACAGCTACCGCCGTCGCCCGATGATCCTCCCTGTCGTCGTCGAGGTCTGACGTCGCGTCAGCCGTATGGACGGCCGCCCCGGCACCGATTTGCATCCGGGCGCGGCCGTCCAGTACGTTTACGGCTCCACCGCAGCGGGAACCCGGCAGCACTTAGAGTGCGAAGGATCTTCCGCAGGCGAGGGAAAACCGACCGAATCGAATCTGATAAAGTCGGGGAAGCCCGGTCCGACAGGGCGCCGGAAAAGAAATCCGAACCGGAAACGGCGAGGAAATCGGATCTGGTAAGGTTGGAAACAACGAAGGGAAGCGCCCGGAGGAAAGCCCGAGAGGGTGAGTACAAAGGAAGCGTTCGTTCCTTGAGAACTCAACAGCGTGCCAAAAGTCAACGCCAGACTATAAAACAACCCCGTCCCCTTGTGGGATGA
>NZ_JBTHHU010000038.1:0-65897 GCF_059089585.1 Streptomyces sp. SX-6
GGTCCTCAAACGCCGGACGGGCTGGATTGTGCCGGGCCGGGCAAATCCAGCCCGTCCGGCGCTTGAGGACGAGCGGCGAAGCCGCGACAAGCGGGGTCTGGGGCGCAGCCCCAGGAGACGGTGAGAGGGCGGGACCGGGGCACAACTCCCCACCCCCACCCACCCCCTAGTGGTGGAACGCCGTGGCAACCCCCTCCGGACGGCCCAACGGGGCCGATTCGCGGCGGAGTTCGGGCAGCAGGGAGCGCAAGTCGGACATGAACAGGTCCGCCAGGTCCAGCGAGAAGCCGTTGCGGCAGACGACCCGCAGGACCGACAGGTCCTCCCGGTTCGGCGGAAACGTATAGGCAGGCACCAGCCAGCCCCGCTCCCGCATCCGACGGGACACATCGAAGACGTCGTACCGGTCGACCGAGTCGGCCGTGGTGAACGCGAACACCGGCAGCTCGTCCCCGTGCGTCAGCAGCCTGAAGTCGCCCAGCTCGCCGATGCGTTGGGCGAGCGTACGGGCCACGTGGCGGGAATTCTGCTGTACCGCGCGGTAGCCCTCGCGGCCCAGCCGCAGGAACGTGTAGTACTGCGCGGCCACTTGCGCACCGGGACGGGAGAAGTTCAGGGCGAACGTGGGCATGTCGCCGCCCAGGTAGTTGACGCGGAAGACCAGCTCCTCCGGCAGCGCCGGCTTGTCGCGCCACAGCGCCCAGCCGACGCCCGGGTAGACCAGCCCGTATTTGTGCCCCGAGGTGTTGATCGACGCCACCCGTGGCAGCCGGAAGTCCCAGCGGAGGTCCTCGTCGAGGAACGGCGCGATCATCGCGCCGGACGCGCCGTCCACATGGACGGGCACGTCGAGGCCCGTACGCTCCTGGAGCGTGTCCAGCGCCGCGCAGATCCCGGCCACCGGCTCGTACGACCCGTCGAACGTCGAGCCGAGGACGGCCACGACGCCGATCGTGTTCTCGTCGCACAGGGCGGCCGCCGCCTCGGGTTCGAGGTGGAAGCGCTCGCCCACCATCGGCACCTGGCGGGCCTCCACCTCCCAGAAGTTGCAGAACTTCTCCCAGCACACCTGGACATTGGTGCCCATCACCAGGTTCGGGCGGGCCTCGGCCGACGGATAGCGGTCGGCGTTGCGTTGCGCCCAGCGCCGCTTGAACGCCAGCCCGGCGAGCATGCACGCCTCACTCGATCCGGTGGTCGAGCAGCCGATGGCCGAGGCGGGGTCGGGCGCGTGCCAGAGGTCGGCGAGCATGGACACGCAGCGCTGCTCGAGCTCGGCGGTGCGGGGGTACTCGTCCTTGTCGATCATGTTCTTGTCGCGGCACTCGGCGAGCAGCACCGCCGCCTGGGGCTCCATCCAGGTGGTCACGAACGTGGCCAGATTGAGCCGGGCATTCCCGTCCAGCATCAGTTCGTCATGGACGAACTGATAGGCCGCGTGCGGCGTCATGGGCTTCTCGGGGAGGCAGTGCCGCGGCGGGGCGACGGCCATGTCGGCGACGGGGTCGGCCTCGCCGTAGAAGGGGTTGACGGAGTAGGCGCGCTTGGCGGAGCGGTTGTGCATGCCCTTGTGGAGTGCCATGGGGGGTGAGTACCACCCGACACTTCCCGCCACGCCGGTGTGCACCAGAGCGCCCCCTGGCGCGGTCGGCGCTCAGGGGACGCGTCTGTCATGCGTGCGGGGAGATCACGACGGCCGTGCCGTACGCGCAGACCTCGGTACCGACGTCGGCCGCCTCGGTCACATCGAAGCGGAACATCAGGACCGCGTTGGCGCCGCGCGCCCGGGCCTGCTCGACCAGGCGCTCCATGGCCTGGTTACGGGTCTGGACCAGAGTCTTGGTCAGGCCCTTGAGCTCGCCGCCGATCATCGACTTCAGGCCGGCGCCGATCTGGCTGCCGAGGTGGCGGGACCGCACGGTGAGGCCGAAGACCTCGCCGATGACCCTGTCCACCCTGAAACCCGGTACGTCGTTCGTCGTGACCACGAGCACATCGCTCTGCTGCTGACCGCCGCCGAACTCCTCGATGCCCATGCATCCACCTCCGTCGTGCAGTTTTGCGGTTCGCTCTCCGGGACGCATCCTTGACATGACGGGGTTGCGCCGGGCGGGGGTATCCGCCGGCGGCCGCTGGAACCGAGGCCCCTTGCACGGCGTTGGTACCTTGGGGCGGCACTTACCCCGACCCCGCCTGAGCCCGGGCCCCGCTCCGGTGCCCTCGACCCAGGAGCCTGTCACCCGTGACCCCCGCGACCACCGCTCTCGCGCTCGGCCCGCAGTGGCTGGATTCGGACTACCTGATCGCCCAGTTCGGCCTGATCGGTGTGCTGGCCATTGTCTTCGCCGAGTCGGGGCTGCTGATCGGCTTCTTCCTGCCGGGTGACTCGCTGCTGTTCACAACGGGTCTCCTGGTGACGACGGGGAAGCTGAACAACTACCCGCTGTGGGTGGTGTGCGCCCTGGTCGTGCTCGCGGCGGTCCTCGGTGACCAGGCGGGCTATCTCTTCGGCCGCAAGGTCGGCCCGTCGCTGTTCCGGCGCCCCGACTCCAAGCTCTTCAAGCAGGAGAACGTCGAGAAGGCCCACGAGTTCTTCGAGAAGTACGGCGCGAAGTCGCTGGTCCTGGCCCGTTTCGTGCCCATCGTCCGTACCTTCACGCCGATCATCGCCGGCGTGAGCCGGATGAACTACCGCTCGTTCCTCCTCTTCAACGTCATCGGCGGCACCCTGTGGGGCGCCGGTGTGACGCTGCTGGGCGCCGGGCTGGGGCAGATCGAGTTCGTGCGCAAGAACATCGAGATGATGCTGGTCGCGATCGTGCTGATCTCCGTCGTGCCGGTCGGCATCGAGCTCCTGCGCGCCCGCGGCAAGGCCAAGGCGGCGGGTCCGTCCGCCGCCGACGACGCCCCCCGCGTCCCCCAGCAGCCCCGTGCCCAGCGCGGACGGCACGCCCGCCGCTGACGCCTCTCCCGCATATCGGACCCCCACTGGGCGCTCGAACCTCTGATCAGGCATGGTGGTCCTGGCAGAGGGATCCGGCAGGGAGCACGTGGTGGCGGAACGGCAGCGCGGCGGCGCCGCGGACGGCGGGGAGGACCGCAAACCGCAGAGCGACGAGGCGCACAGCGCCTTCACCCCACCCCTGGGCGTGCCACTGCCGCCCACACCGGAGGATGACCACCCCACGTCCTCCGGTTTCGCCATTCCCGAGGGCGTAACCGCTCCCGTTCAGCAGGCGCAGCCCGCCTACACCCCGCCGTACGGCATTCCCCAGGTCAGCCTGGTCAAGGAGGCCCCCTGGCAGGACCGTATGCGCACCATGCTGCGCATGCCGGTCGGCGAGCGCCCGGCGCCGGAGCAGCAGGAGAAGGAGGGCGAGCAAGGGCCCCCGGTGGGGCGTGTGCTCGACCTGACGCTGCGCATCGGCGAGTTGCTGCTCGCGGGCGGCGAGGGGGCGGAGGACGTCGAGGCGGCGATGCTCGGCGTCGCCTACGCGTACGGGCTGGGCCGCTGCGAGCCGACCGTCACCTTCACCGAGCTGACCTTCAGCCACCAGCCGTCCCTGGTGGACGCGCCGGTCACCGCCAAGCGGACCGTACGCCGCCGGGGCACCGACTACACCCGGCTGGCGGCCGTCTTCCGGCTCGTCCACGACATCACCTCGCAGGGGCTCACCCTCGAGGAGGCGTACCGCAGGCTCGCCGAGATCCGCCGCAACCGGCACCCCTACCCGGGGTGGGCGCTGACCGTCGCCGCCGGGCTGCTCGCGGGCGGGGCGAGCATGCTCGTCGGCGGGAGTCTCGTGGTCTTCCTCGCCGCGATGGCCGGCGCGATGCTCGGCGACCGGCTGGCGTGGCTGGCGTCGGGGCGGGGGCTGCCGGAGTTCTACCAGTTCGTCGCCGCCGCGATGGCCCCCGCGGCGATGGGCGTCGCGCTCAGCGCCAGCCACGCGGGCGTCCAGGCGTCCGCCGTGATCACCGGCGGGCTGTTCGCGCTGATCCCCGGGCGGGCACTCGTCGCGGGCGTCCAGGACGGGCTGACGGGCTACTTCCTCACCGCCGCCGCCCGGCTGCTGGAGGTCGGCTACCTCATCGTCGGCATCGTCTGCGGCGTGCTGATGGTGCTCTACGGCGGCGTGCACACCGGCGGCAGGACGCTCAACCCCGAGGCGGCGCTCCAGCACGTGGAGCGGCCCGTCATCCAGATCTTCGCGTCGATGCTGCTGTGCTTCGGCTTCGCCGTGCTGCTCCAGCAGGAACGTCACACCGTCTGGATCGCCACGCTCAACGGCGGCGTCGCCTGGATCATCTACGGGGCGCTCGCCGACACCGCCCGGCTCGACCCCGTGCCCGCCACGGCCATCGCCGCGGGGCTCGTCGGCCTCTTCGGCCAGCTCCTCGCGCGCTACCAGCACGCATCCGCGCTGCCGTACATCACGGCGGCGATCGGCCCGCTGCTGCCCGGTAGCGCGGTGTACTTCGCGCTGCTGAACTTCGCCCAGAACAACATGGACGTCGGCATCGCCAGCCTCACCAAGGCGGCGGCCCTGGCCCTGGCCATCGCCATCGGCGTCAACCTCGGGTCGGAGATGGCCCGCCTCTTCCTCAGGGTTCCGGGCGAGGCAGCGGCCCGGCGCGCAGCAAAGCGGACGCGCGGCTTCTAGAAGCCACGCGCCCGCTCGTGCGTCTGATCAGATCAGCGTCTGATCAGTGGCTGATCAGTGGTGAGAGCCGCCGGAGGCCTCGAGGCGCTTGTACGAGGCCTCGATCTCGGCCTCGGCCTCGGCGCGGCCGACCCACTCGGCACCCTCGACGGACTTGCCGGGCTCCAGGTCCTTGTAGACCTCGAAGAAGTGCTGGATCTCCAGGCGGTCGAACTCCGACACGTGGTGGATGTCGCGCAGGTGCTCCACGCGCGGGTCGCTCGCCGGGACGCACAGCAGCTTGTCGTCGCCACCGGCCTCGTCCGTCATGCGGAACATGCCGACGGCGCGGCACTTGATGAGGCAGCCCGGGAAGGTCGGCTCGTCCAGGATGACGAGGGCGTCCAGCGGGTCGCCGTCCTCGCCGAGGGTGTTCTCGACGAAGCCGTAGTCGGCCGGGTAGCTGGTGGAGGTGAAGAGACGGCGGTCCAGACGGATGCGACCGGTCTCGTGGTCCACCTCGTACTTGTTCCGCGAACCCTTCGGGATCTCGATGGTGACGTCGAACTCCACGGGTGGCTCCTTCATGATCAACACATACGTCTGGTGATTAAGTGTCCCCCACGGGGCAGTGTGGTGGCGAAAGGGGCTGGTCCGTAATGCCAGACGGGACGCGGTGGCCGGCCGGCCGGTGGCGCGCCGCCTCGCGCGAACAGCGCCGGACCGTACGGTTCATCGCCTCGTCCGCCGTGGCGGGCCTCGTGATCGCGGCCGGCGCGGTGACGGCCGCCGGCCCCTGGGACGCAGGTCAGCGTACGTCCGAGCGGACCCGCGCCGCCGCCGGGGCCCGCTCGGACGGCCGGCGTGACGCCGAGCCCGCGCCCCCGTCCGCACGCCCGGTGCTCGACGCCCCCGCCGGCCGCCCGGCCACGCCGGCGGGCATGGCCGCGGCGCTGGAGCCGCTGCTGGACGACTCCGCGCTGGGCACCCGGCACTCGGCGTCGGTGATCGACGTCGCCACGGGGGAGCGGCTGCTGGGGACCGACGAGGACGCCGTGTACACGCCCGCGTCCATCATCAAGCTGGCGACGTCCGCCGCCGCCCTGTCCGCGCTCGGTCCGGATCACCGGATCGAGACCACGGTGCTCGGCTCGGGCGACCGGATCGTGCTCGTCGGCGGCGGGGACCCGACGCTCACGTCCCACGACGGCGGGCCGTTCGCGAGCCTGCCCGCGCTCGCCGACGCGACCGCCCGCGCCCTCAAGGCGCACGGCACGGACCGTACGAAGCTCGCGTACGACACCTCGCGCTACTCGGGCCCCGTCCCGCACGTGATCGGCCCGAACGAGAACCTCGCCCCGGTGGCCCCCCTGATGGTCGACGAGGGCCGGCTGGACGACTCGGACCACGGCCCCGCCGACCGCACCGCGGAGCCCGCGGCCGACGCGGCCCGCAAGTTCGCCGCCCTGCTGGGCGAGAAGGGCGTCCGGGTCGACGGCGAGCCCGCCGAGGGCCAGGCGGACAAGGGCGCGCAGCGCCTCGCCTCCGTCTCGTCCGCGCCGCTGTCCGCCCTGGTCGAACGGGCGCTCACCAACAGCGACAACGACATCGCCGAGGCGCTCGCCCGCCAGACCGCCCTCGCGGACGGACAGCCCGCGAGCTTCGAGGGCGCGGGCCGGGCGGTCGCCGCGCGGCTGGTGAAGCTCGGCCTGCCGACGGACGGCGCGCACATCGCCGACGGCAGCGGACTCGACCGCGCCGACCGCCTCCCGGCGGCCCTGCTGTCCCGCCTGCTCGCCCGCGCGGCGGCGGCGGACCACCCCGAACTGCGCCCGGTTCTCACGGGACTTCCGGTGGCGGGCTTCAGCGGGACGCTGCACGAGCGCTACGACGGCTCGCCGGGCCGCGGCATCGTACGGGCCAAGACCGGCACGCTGACGGGCGTCAACACCCTTGCCGGGACGGTGGTCTCGGTGGACGGGCGGCTGTTCTCGTTCGCGTTCATGGCCGACGGGACGCACGACGCGGACGCCGCGCAGCGGGCACTGGACCGGCTGGCCTCGGCCGTTGCCGGTTGCGGCTGCCATTGACGTGCCCGCCGTCCGGACGACCCCTCACCGCGGGCTGTGCACAGCACGTACGGTGAAGTCATGACGAGCATCGGTGGTGCGGAGATGGTCGACTGGAAGCTCGCGGTGGCGACCGCGGCCCGTCTCGTGCGGTCCGGCCCGGACGTGAGCCGGGACGAGGCGCGCGAGGTGGTCGCGGAACTCCGGCGGCACGCCAAGTCGTCGGAGGAGCACGTCCGGGCGTTCACGAAGATGTGCCCACCGGGCGGGTACGAGGGGAACGACACCCCGGTGCTCGTGGTGGACCGGGTCGGCTGGGTCAGGGCGAACGTCGCGGGATTCCGCGCGGTCCTCGGGCCGCTGCTGGACAAGATGCAGGACCGGCGCGGGAATCTGCCGGGCGGCGCCGTGCTGGGCGCGGTCGGCGGCAAGGTCACCGGCGTCGAACTGGGCATGCTGCTCTCGTTCCTGGCCTCCCGTGTGCTCGGGCAGTACGAGACCTTCGCCCCGGTGTCGCGCGACCTGCCGGGTTCGTCCGACGGCGGCGGACGGCTGCTGCTCGTCGCGCCGAACATCGTCCACGTCGAGCGCGAACTCGAGGTCGACCCGCACGACTTCCGGCTGTGGGTGTGCCTGCACGAGGAGACGCACCGCACGCAGTTCACGGCGGTGCCCTGGCTGCGCGACCACATCGAGGGCGAGATCCAGGCGTTCCTCGGCGAGACCGAGATCGACCCGGTCACGCTGCTGGAGCGGGTCCGCGAGGCCGTGCAGTCGCTGGCGGGCGGCAGGCCGCCGGAGGACGACGGAGAGGGCCGTGCGGGCCGCAGCATCGTCGAGCTGGTGCAGACGCCCGCCCAGCGGGAGATCCTCGGGCGGCTGACCGCGGTGATGTCCCTGCTGGAGGGCCACGCCGACTATGTGATGGACGGGGTGGGCCCCCAGGTCGTGCCGTCTGTCACCGAGATCCGGGAGAAGTTCCAGCAGCGCCGGGCCACCGGCGCGGGCCGGCTGGACGCGGCGCTGCGCAAGCTGCTGGGCCTGGACGCCAAGCTGCGGCAGTACCGTGATGGGGAGCGGTTCGTGCGGGCCGTGGTCGACGAGGTCGGCATGGAGGGTTTCAACCGGGTCTGGACCTCGCCGAACACGCTGCCCACCAAGGCGGAGATCGCCAAACCGGCGGACTGGGTCGCACGGGTGCACAGCAGGACCGATGGGTGACCGGAGCACGCCCCGTGCCGGGTGAACGCCCCGGTAATCACCCTTCCGAGGGACCGTGTGCCAGGGGTGGGCGTGCGATGCTCGGGTAAAGGCTCGTCTCTGTCACCATCTACGCACACAGCGTGACTGCTCTCGCGGTGTGTGCCCGTAGCTCGTACGGTTCCCGAACCTCTGCCGACCCCCTGCCAGATGGAACGATTGGACACACGGACATGGGTCCACACCCCGCGGTAGCCGCGATACGCCTGGCGGTCCGCCGCGTACTCCACGACGTTCTCACCCACGCTCCCGCCCCTTCCGTGCCCGGCGCGGCGCATGCCGGCGGCCGGGACCCGCTCGTCCTGGTCGCCTGCTCCGGCGGCGCCGACTCCATGGCGCTCGCCTCGGCCCTCGCCTTCGAGGCCCCCCGGCTGGGGATCCGGGCGGGCGGCGTGACCGTGGACCACGGGCTCCAGGACGGCTCGGACCTCCGCGCCGCCGAGGTCGCCAGCCGCCTCCTCGCCCTCGGCCTCGACCCCGTGGAAGCGCTGACCGTGACGGTCGGCCGCGAGGGCGGCCCCGAGGCCGCCGCCCGCGACGCCCGGTATGCGGCCCTCGACGATGTCGCGGAGCGGTCCGGCGCCGCGGCGGTCCTCCTCGGCCACACCCGGGACGACCAGGCCGAGACGGTCCTCCTCGGACTCGCCCGCGGCTCGGGCACCCGCTCCCTGTCGGGCATGGCCGTCGCCTCCGGCACCGGCGGGCGCTACCGCCGGCCCTTCCTCGGCCTCGACCGGCAGACCGCGCGCAAGGCGTGCCTGGCCCAGTCGCTGCCCGTCTGGGAGGACCCGCACAACACGGACCCCGCCTACACCCGCTCCCGGGTCCGTCACGAGGCGCTGCCCGTCCTGGAGAAGGCACTGGGCAAAGGCGTCGTCGAGGCTCTCGCCCGGACCGCCCAGCTCTCGCGTGACGACGCGGACGCCCTCGACGCCTGGGCCGTCGCCGTGGAGCCGACCGTGCGGGACGACACCGGCGCCCTGGAGGTCGCGAAGCTCTACGCACTGCCGCCCGCGGTGCGCCGCCGGGTGCTGCGGCGCGCGGCCATCGAGGCGGGGTCCCCGGCCGGTTCGCTCTTCGCCCGGCACATCGAGGAAGTCGACCGGCTGATCACCGGTTGGCGGGGTCAGCGGGCCATCAACCTGCCCGGGCGCGTCGAGGTCCGCCGGCATGGTGGCAGACTGGTCCTCCGGCAAGGCTGATTCGAACGGGGGCGACCGCGCCTCACACCGGTTCCGGCCGGTCTCGGATGAGCCGGACGAGCCGTGAACAGCCGGATGTGCCCAAACGAACGAGAGTGACGCGGGTGGACGACAAGGACATGGGCACCGACCTCAAGTCGGTGCTCATCACCAAGGAAGAGATCGACGCGAAGCTGGCCGAGCTGGCCGCGAAGATCGACGTGGAGTACGCGGGCAAGGACCTGCTCATCGTCGGTGTCCTCAAGGGCGCCGTGATGGTGATGGCGGACCTGGCGCGTGCGCTGTCCAATCCCGTCACCATGGACTGGATGGCCGTGTCCTCCTACGGGGCGGGCACCCAGTCCTCGGGCGTGGTGCGCATCCTCAAGGACCTCGACACCGACATCAAGGGCAAGCACGTCCTGATTGTCGAGGACATCATCGACTCCGGCCTGACGCTGTCGTGGCTGCTGTCGAACCTCGGTTCGCGCGAGCCCGCCTCGCTGAATGTCGTGACCCTGCTGCGCAAGCCGGAGGCGGCCAAGGTCGCCATCGACGTGAAGTGGGTCGGCTTCGACATCCCGAACGAGTTCGTCGTGGGCTACGGTCTGGACTTCGCGGAGAAGTACCGCAACCTGCCCTTCGTCGGCACGCTCGCGCCGCACGTCTACGGCGGCTGAGGCGGAGGACCCCGGGAACCGTCTCCTGTTTTCCGCCGTTGGAGAAGGGGAAGGCGGATTTGTTGACCGTCTGCGGCGGCGTCGGGTGACAATGCTGGGGTACCGTCGAAGGTCAGTCTTTATTTCAGCTTTCAAGGTCGAGTAGGACACCGTACGCACGCACACCCCGACAGGGGGAAGCCGTGCCTCACTGTGGCAGGAGGGACGGGGCGCTCGCGCCCCGTATGGATGGACGTGAAGCGCTACTTCCGTGGGCCGGTCATGTGGATCGTGCTGGCCGTCCTCGCCGTGGTCGTGTTGATGCAGGTCGTCGGCTCGTCCGGCGGCTACAAGTCGGTGGACACCGGCCTGGTCGTGCAGGCGATCCGGGACAACAAGGTGAAGTCGGCCGAGTTGACGACCGGCGACGAGAACAAGATCAAGGTCGAGCTCAAGAGCGGCCAGAAGATCAAGGGCTCGGGCAAGGTCCAGGCCAACTACATCGGTGACCAGGGCGTCACGATCTCGACGATGCTCCAGAACCAGGTCGACCAGAACAACAAGGACGTCCTGCCCGAGGGCTACAACATCGCGACGTCGAAGCAGAACCCCTTCATCGGGGTGCTGCTGTCGCTGCTGCCGTTCGTGCTGATCGTCGTGGTCTTCCTGTTCCTGATGAATCAGATGCAGGGCGGCGGCTCCCGGGTGATGAACTTCGGGAAGTCCAAGGCCAAGCTGATCACCAAGGACACCCCGAAGACCACGTTCGCCGACGTGGCCGGCTCGGACGAGGCCGTCGAGGAACTCCACGAGATCAAGGAGTTCCTCCAGGAGCCCGCCAAGTTCCAGGCAGTCGGCGCCAAGATCCCCAAGGGTGTGCTGCTCTACGGCCCGCCCGGCACCGGCAAGACGCTGCTCGCGCGCGCCGTCGCGGGCGAGGCGGGCGTCCCGTTCTACTCGATCTCCGGTTCCGACTTCGTCGAGATGTTCGTCGGTGTCGGTGCCTCCCGGGTCCGTGACCTCTTCGAGCAGGCCAAGGCCAACGCCCCGGCCATCGTCTTCGTCGACGAGATCGACGCCGTCGGCCGGCACCGTGGTGCGGGCCTCGGCGGTGGCCACGACGAGCGCGAGCAGACGCTGAACCAGCTGCTCGTCGAGATGGACGGCTTCGACGTCAAGGGCGGCGTCATCCTGATCGCCGCCACGAACCGCCCGGACATCCTCGACCCGGCGCTGCTGCGCCCCGGCCGCTTCGACCGGCAGATCGCCGTCGACCGGCCGGACATGCAGGGCCGTCTGGAGATCCTCAAGGTTCACCAGAAGGGCAAGCCGGTCGCCCCGGACGTCGACCTCGCGGCCGTCGCCCGCCGTACGCCCGGCTTCACCGGTGCCGATCTGTCGAACGTGCTGAACGAGGCCGCCCTGCTGACGGCCCGCAGCGACAAGAAGCTGATCGACAACCACATGCTGGACGAGGCGATCGACCGCGTCGTGGCCGGCCCGCAGAAGCGGACCCGGATCATGAGCGAGAAGGAAAAGAAGATCACCGCGTACCACGAGGGCGGTCACGCCCTGGTCGCGGCGGCTTCGCCGAACTCCGACCCGGTCCACAAGGTCACGATCCTGTCCCGCGGCCGTGCGCTCGGCTACACCATGGTCCTGCCGGACGAGGACAAGTACTCGACCACGCGCAACGAGATGCTCGACCAGCTCGCCTACATGATGGGCGGCCGCGCGGCCGAGGAGCTCGTCTTCCACGACCCGACCACGGGTGCGTCCAACGACATCGAGAAGGCCACGGCGACCGCCCGGGCCATGGTCACGCAGTACGGCATGACCGAGCGGCTCGGCGCGATCAAGTTCGGTTCCGACAGCTCCGAGCCCTTCCTGGGCCGTGAGATGTCGCACCAGCGCGACTACTCGGAAGAGGTCGCGGCCCTGGTCGACGAAGAGGTCAAGAAGCTCATCGAGACCGCGCACAACGAAGCGTGGGAGATCCTCGTCGAGAACCGCGACATCCTCGACAACCTCGTTCTGGCCCTCCTCGAGAAGGAGACGCTGAACAAGGAGGAGATCGCCGAGGTCTTCAAGCACATCGTGAAGCGCCCGGCCCGCCCGGCGTGGACGGGTTCCTCGCGGCGTACGCCGTCGAGCCGCCCGCCGGTGCTCTCCCCGAAGGAGCTCGCTCCGAGCAGCAACGGCGCCGCCGTCGAGTCGGTGGAGCTCCCGGAGGATGCCCGTCCCGAGTGACGGCCCGCCTCGAGTGAGGGAGGCCCTCCGGGGCCCGGAATGGATGCCGCGTCACCCAGGTTCTAGCCTTGGGGGCGCGGCATCGCGCATGTGCGCGTCAGCACCACCAGGCCGCGCAGGCGCGTCCGTACGAGAGAACGAGGCAATCCACATGACCGATCCGGTGACCCTGGCCGCCGAGCGCTCCGTCGGTGTTTTCGACGAGAAGCGGGCCGAGAACGCGGTGCGCGAGCTGCTCATCGCGGTCGGTGAGGACCCGGACCGGGAGGGGCTGCGGGAGACGCCGGCCCGGGTGGCGCGGGCGTACAAGGAGATATTCGCCGGCCTCTGGCAGGAGCCGGAGGACGTGCTGACCACGACCTTCGACCTCGGGCACGACGAGATGGTGCTCGTCCGCGACATCGAGGTGTACAGCACCTGTGAGCACCACCTGGTGCCGTTCCACGGGGTGGCGCACGTCGGGTACATCCCGGCGACGAGCGGCAAGATCACGGGTCTGTCGAAGCTGGCCAGACTGGTGGACGTCTACGCCCGCCGCCCCCAGGTGCAGGAGCGGCTCACGACGCAGATCGCCGACTCGCTGATGGAGATCCTCGAACCGCGCGGTGTCGTCGTGGTGATCGAGTGCGAGCACATGTGCATGTCCATGCGCGGTATCCGGAAGCCCGGCGCCAAGACGCTGACGTCGGCGGTGCGGGGCCAGCTGCGTGACCCCGCGACGCGTGCGGAGGCGATGAGTCTGATCATGGCCGGTCGCTGAGGGATATACGAAAGGCCCGCCGAGGCGGGCCTTTGTGCTGTGCTGCTCAGGCGCTGAGGCGGCTGCCCATCCACTGGAGGGTGCCGGGGATCTCACGGCGCCAGGTGTTGAAGTTGTGGCCGCCGCTCTCGAGGATCATCGAGGACACCCGGGTGGGGTGCTTCGCGGACAGCTCGATGAACTTCATCGTGTCCTTGTAGTTGTGCTCGCCCTGCTTGCTGCTGGTCACGAGCATCGAGATCTTCGGCAGCGGCTCGTGCTTCAGACGCCACAGCAGGTTGTTCTCCTGCTCCAGCTTCTTGCTGCCGCCGAAGAGCGAACCGGTGGTCGGGTCCTGCGGGGCCTTGTAGTAGCCGGAGAGGGCGGCCGCGGCACCGTACGCGTTGGGGTGGCGCATGGCCAGCTTCAGGGCGCAGTAGCCGCCGGTCGAGTCGCCGATCATGCCCCAGTTCTTGGCGTGCTCGCCGACCCGGTACTTCTGGGCGATGGCCTTGCGCAGGTCCTTGGTGAAGAAGGTCTCGGTCTGCGGGCCGCCGGGTATATCCATGCACTCGGTGTCACGCGGCGGGGCGACGGTCGGCCGCATCATCACGAGGATGGTGGGCTGCATCTTCTTTTCCTTGGCGAGCTTGTGCGCCGTCTGGGGGTAGTGCAGGCCCTTGATCAGTGCCTCGGCGGTGCCCGGGTAGCCGGTCAGCACGACGGAGGCGGGAAACTTGCGGTTCGCGTACTCCGGCTGAAAGTACTCCGGGGGCAGGTAGACGAAGGCCGGGCTGGCGATCTTCGACTCGGGGCCCTGGATGTTGACCTTCTCGATCTGGCCCGCGACCCGCGGCACCGTGGCCCGCGGCACGTTCACCTGCTGAACGCCCAGGACCTGGACCCGGTTGTTGGCCGCGCTGTGGTCCACCACGACACCCTGGTCCTGCTCCTGGCCGAAGAGGTCCGCCCAGGAGGCGTAGAAACCGAAGGAGTAGTTCGCGTACAGGCCGATCGCCGCGAACAGCGTCAGCTGGGTGACGACGAGCATGCCGACACGGCCGAACACGGAGCCGATGCTCCGCTTGCCCAAACGCGGCCAAAGCCAGACTGTCAGTGCGAAGAGCACGACAGCCAGGACAGTGGCCAGCGCAAGAACTGTCTTGCTGGTGAGACCCATGAGGTGCTTTCTGCCGAGCGACCCGGCGCCCGAGTCGCGGAATGGTTACTTTTTCCGGGCTCGGCCCCGGCGGAACCTCAGCCCCGAAACCGTCGTCCTACAGGGCGCACATTGTCCGGGCACTGGCGGCCAGATGCCGCAGGCCCACTCGACATGGACGACGGGAAGAGATGTCTGTCAGGGTAGATGCCAAAAAGTCCGACGGGGTTCCTTCGGGTACGAAGCGGCTCTCGTGGCTTGCGCGCATGGCCAAGGGACCGAAGCCGGAGAACGTTCCTCTGGTCGTGGGTACGGTCGCTGCCCTCATCGGGCTGATGAACATCGCGGCCGGAGTCTTCCCCCGGATCCGCTTCAGCCGTGTGCACGCGTACGCCGAGGTGCTGCCGGGAGCTGTGACGCAGCTCGCACCCGCCGCCTCGATAGTCGTCGGCATCCTGCTGCTGATGCTGGCGCACGGGCTCAAGCGCGCCAAGCAGCGGGCCTGGCTCGCCGCCGTGGTGGTGCTGCCCGTCGGCGTGGCCGCACATCTGATCTACCGGCACTCGTACATGGGCGCTGCCTTCTCGCTGCTGCTTTTCCTCTACCTCATGCGGCGCAGGAACTCCTTCACCGCGCTGCCGGACCCGCGCAGCCGCTGGAAGGCGCTCGCCAACTTCGTGCTGATGGGTGGGGCCAGCTTCGGTCTCGGCTGGGTGATCGTCAACTCGCACCCGGACCAGATGATCGGCGACCCGCCGATCCGTGAGCAGATCGAGCATGTGCTCTGGGGCCTCTTCGGCTTCGAGGGCTCGGTCCGTTACACCGACAACGTCGACTACACCGTCGGCTACTCCCTCGGCGCCCTGGGCCTGCTGACCCTCGTCACCACCGCCTTCCTGGTCTTCCGCCCGGAGCACCCGGCGGCCGTCCTCACCGAGCAGGACGAGGACAAGCTGCGCGAGCTGCTCGACAAGCACGGCGCCCGTGACTCGCTGGGCCATTTCGCCCTGCGCCGTGACAAGAGCGTCGTCTTCTCCCCGACCGGCAAGGCCGCCGTCTCCTACCGCGTCGTCTCCGGCGTGATGCTGGCCAGCGGTGACCCCATCGGTGACGTCGAGGCCTGGCCGGGCGCCATCGAGCAGTTCATGGAGCTGGCCAAGCGTCACTCCTGGACCCCCGCCGTCAACGGCTGCAGCGAGACCGGCGGCGAGGTGTGGACCCGCGAGACCGGACTGGACGCCCTCGAGATGGGCGACGAGGCCATCGTCGACGTGGACGACTTCAGCCTGACCGGCCGCGCCATGCGCAACGTCCGCCAGATGGTCAAGCGCATCGAGCGCAACGGCTACACCACCCGGGTCCGCCGCGTCGAGGACCTCTCCCCCGAGGAGCTGGTGGCCGTCCAGAAGGCGGCCGACGCCTGGCGTGACACCGACGAGGAGCGCGGCTTCTCCATGGCGCTGGGCCGGATCGGTGACCCCAAGGACGTGGGCACGATCATCGCGACCGCCCACAAGGACCCGGAGGAGGGCGAGGAGCCCAGCCCGTTCGGGGACCTCAAGGCCATGCAGCACTACGTGCCGTGGGGCAAGGACGGCGCGTCGCTGGAGCTGATGCGCCGCGACCGCTCCGCCGACCCGGGCATGAACGAGCTGCTGATCGTCGCCTTCCTGCAGGCCGCGCCCGAGCTCAAGCTCAAGCGCCTGTCGCTCAACTTCGCGTTCTTCCGCTCGGCCCTCGAGCGCGGCGGCAAGCTGGGCGCGGGCCCGGTGGTGCGGGTGCAGCGCACGCTGCTGGTCTTCCTCTCGCGCTGGTTCCAGATCGAGTCGCTGTACAAGTTCAACGAGAAGTTCCGGCCCCGCTGGGAGCCGCGCTTCATCGTCTTCCCGAACAACCGTGACCTGCCGCGCATCGGCTTCGCGATGATGCAGGCGGAGGGCTTCCTGGAGCTGCCGCGGCTGCTGCGCCGCCGCCCGGCCGCGCCGAAGCCGTCGGGGCTCGAGAACGACGAGGTGGCACAGGCGGAGGTCACGCGCGCGGCGTGACGATGTCGTCCGTGAAGCCCTCCCCGGAACCGTCCGGGGAGGGCTTCACGCGTTCCGGGCACCCGGTGCCGTGCCCGCGCCACGCCCTAGGCTGGTGGGCATGAGTACCTTGCACGGTCGTATCGGGCCGGTCGGTCTGCCGGAGTGGGACCGCTGTGCGGTGATGGGCGTGGTGAACGTCACGCCCGATTCGTTCTCGGACGGCGGCCGCTGGTTCGATGCCGCCGCTGCGGTCAAGCGGGGCCTGGACCTCGCCGCTGCCGGTGCCGATCTGGTCGACGTGGGCGGGGAGTCCACCCGGCCGGGCGCGGCGCGGGTGGACGAGGACGAAGAGCTGCGCCGCGTGGTGCCGGTGGTGCGCGAGCTGGCCGCCGAGGGGGTGCTGGTGTCGGTGGACACCATGCGTGCCTCGGTCGCGCGGGCGGCCGTCGAGGCCGGCGCGGTGCTCGTCAACGATGTGAGCGGCGGTCTCGCGGACCCCGCGATGGTGCCGGCGGTGGCCGCGGCCGGGGTGCCGTTCGTGGTGATGCACTGGCGGGGCTTCAGCGAGGACATGAACAGCCGGGCGGTGTACGGGGACGTGGTCGGCGAGGTCCTCGCCGAGCTGCGGCAGCGGGTGGACGCGGTGGTGGCCGGGGGCATCGCGCCCGACCGCATCGTGGTGGACCCGGGGCTGGGCTTCGCCAAGAACGCCGAGCAGGACCTGGCGCTGGTCGCCCGGCTCGCCCACCTCCGCCGGGAGCTGGGCCTGCCGATGCTGGTCGCGGCGTCCCGCAAGCGGTTCCTCGGGCGGGTGCTGGCGAGCGCCGAGGGCGCCCCGCCGCCCGCCCGGGAGCGCGACGCGGCCACGGCCGCCGTCTCCGCGCTCGCGGCGCGCGACGGCGCCTGGGCGGTGCGCGTGCACGAGGTGCGCGCCAGCGCCGACGCCGTGCGCGTGGTGCGCGCGGTGGCGGGTGCCACGCCCGGGGAGCCGGCGTGAGCGGCTCCCGTACGGACGCCGAGCAGGTCGAGCTCGCCAACACGGCCCTGTACGAGGCCATGGAGCGCGGGGACACGACGGCCATGGGCCGGCTGTGGCTGGACGATCCCGGTGCCGAGGTCTCCTGCGTGCACCCGGGGTGGCCGGTGCTGCGCGGGCGCGGCGAGGTGCTCCGCTCCTACGCGCTGATCATGGCGAGCACGGACTACATCCAGTTCTTCCTCACCGACGTCGAGGTGTCGGTCACCGGCGACACGGCGCTGGTGACGTGCACGGAGAACATCCTCAGCGGCGCGCCCGCCGAGACGGAGGGCGAACTGGGGCCGTTGGTGGGGCAGCTGGTCGTGGCCACCAATGTGTTCCGGCGGGCCGGCTCCGAGTGGAAGGTGTGGTCGCACCACGGCTCGCCCGTGCTGGCGGGCAGGGACGAGGAGGAGGAAGACGGCCCCGAGGCGTCAGCGTGAGTGGTGAGTGATCGCCCGTTCGAGCTGTATTGACGCCGGGTAGGGGTGGTCCGCAGGCCATGGGGCAGGCGCGGCAGGAGCCCGTGACGGTGGTCACAGAAGCTCCCCGGTCGTGGGCCCTGCGGGCGGGCACTGTCGGTGCTCGCAGGTAGATTCGAGGTTGGGTCCCCCGGTCGAAGGCCGGGGCGTACCTCGCACACCCGACGAACAGCTGGAGTGATTCGTGTGGATCGTGTCGCGCTGCGCGGCTTGAAGGCCCGTGGACACCACGGGGTGTTCCCCCGAGAACGCGAAGAAGGACAGACCTTCATCGTGGACCTCGTGCTGGGTCTGGACACCCGGCCGGCCGCGGCCGGCGACGATCTCACGAAGACCGTGCACTACGGCATCGTGGCGGAGGAGGTCGTCGGCATCGTCCAGGGCGAGCCCGTGGACCTCATCGAGACCCTCGCCGAGCGCATTGCCGAGCAGTGCCTGAAGCACGACGCGGTGCAGGAGGTCGAGGTCGTCGTGCACAAGCCGGACGCCCCGATCACCGTGCCCTTCGACGACGTGACGATCACGATCACCCGGAGCCGAGTATGAGCAGCAGCGACCCGACCGTGCAGCCGGTGCCCGCCTCCGTGGTGGCGCAGGTGGACGCGGCCGATGTGACCCTGAGCAACCCCAAGCGGGCCGTGATCTCGCTCGGCAGCAACCTGGGCAACCGCCTGGAGACGCTGCAGGGCGCGATCGACGCCCTGGAGGACACCCCCGGCCTGCGGGTCAAGGCGGTGTCCCCGGTGTACGAGACGGAGCCCTGGGGCGTCGAGCCGGGCTCCCAGCCGTCGTACTACAACGCGGTGGTGCTGGTGAAGACCACGCTGCCGCCGTCCTCGCTGCTGGAGCGCGGGCACGCCATCGAGGAAGCCTTCGAGCGCGTGCGCGACGAGCGCTGGGGCCCGCGGACGATCGACGTCGACATCGTCGCCTACCAGGACGTCGTCTCGGACGACCCGGTGCTGACACTGCCCCATCCGCGGGCGCACGAGCGTGCCTTCGTGCTGGTTCCGTGGTACGACGTGGATCCGGAGGCTGTGGTTCCGGGGCGTGGCCCCGTGGCCGAGCTGCTGACCGAGGTCGGCCGCGAGGGCGTGGTGGTACGGGCGGACCTGGAACTCAGGCTGCCCGAGTAGCCGTTGGGCTCGTGTGCTGTGCGAGCCTGTCGGCTGATGAGGTGTTGGCGGGCGCGCAGCGGTGCGACCGCTGAGGACGAGTGACGATGAGGGGCGACGGCTCGGTGAGGCAACTTCGGATCGGGGTGCTGCTCGGCCTGTTCGCCGCGGCCGGAGTGCTCTCGTGGGCGGGCGCCCGGCTGTGGGATTCGTTCGGCACCCTCCCGCGGGTGCCCGTGGCCGCCCCGATCGTGCTGGCCGTCATCGCCGCCGTGCTGGTCGCGACCGCGCTCTCGCTGCGGTCCCGGCTGCGCGCGCAGCGCGAGCGGCGGTCCGGTGCCAAGGGCGTCGATCCGCTGGTGGCCGCCCGCGCGGTCGTCTTCGGGCAGGCCAGCGCGCTGGTCGCCGCGCTGGTCTCGGGAGCGTACGGCGGCGTCGGCGTCTTCCTGCTGATGGAGGGGCTCGACGACCCCGCCCGCCGCGACCAGGCGATCTACGCCGGAGCGTCCGTGGTCGCGGGCGCGTGCGTGGTAGCGGCGGCGTTCTTCATGGAGCGTGTCTGCAAGCTCCCGGAGGACGACGACACCGGCGGGGCCTCCTCCGCGTCCTAGAACCCGTTCCCGGGTACGGTGCTCACCTCCACGTCGGCGCGTGCGCCGCCCAGAGCGTCCGCGCCGATCGAGCGGCGGAGCGCCTCGTGCAGCCGGGCCGGGGTGAGCACGCCCAGGAAGTGGTTGGCGTCCTCCCCGTCGAGCACGGCTATCCAGCCCGCGTCGTGCTGGAGCATGGTGCTGAACGCCTGCTTGAGCGAGGCGCCGACCGGAAGCCAGGCGTCCATGTGGCGGGCGTGGTCCCGCACGGTGCCCTCGACGGCGAAGCCCATGGACTCGGCCGAGACCCAGCCGTGCAGATGGTCCGCGTCGTCCAGGACGACGGCCCAGCGCGAGCCCTCCCGGGCGAGCTT
The DNA here is from genome assembly GCF_059089585.1 of Streptomyces sp. SX-6. NCBI lineage: Bacteria > Bacillati > Actinomycetota > Actinomycetes > Kitasatosporales > Streptomycetaceae > Streptomyces > Streptomyces sp. SX-6. The sequence continues at coordinate 19,567 of NZ_JBTHHU010000038.1, forward strand.
GGCGAGCGCCTCGCTCAGCGGGTCGTCGAGGTGGACGACCGGGGGCTGCTCGAGGTCGCCGGGCTCGATCGGGGTGACGGACAGCCGCTTGAGGCCGCGGTCGGCCCCGACGAAGTCGGCCACGTACGGCGTGGCCGGAGCGCCCAGCACGACTGTCGGCGCGTCGAACTGTTCGATGCGGCCGTGCCCGTAGACGGCGATGCGGTCGCCGAGACGGACCGCTTCCTCGATGTCGTGTGTGACAAAGAGCACGGTCTTGCGGACCTGTGACTGGAGCCGCAGGAACTCGTTCTGCAGCCGTTCGCGTACGACGGGGTCGACCGCGCCGAAAGGTTCATCCATGAGAAGGACGGGCGGATCGGCGGCGAGGGCGCGGGCCACGCCGACCCGCTGGCGCTGTCCGCCGGAGAGCTGGTCGGGGTAGCGGTCGCCGTAGACGGAGGGGTCGAGGCCCACCAGGTCCAGCAGTTCGGCGGCGCGGGCTCTGGCCTGCTTGCGCGGGCGGCCCAGCAGGTGGGGGACGGTCGCGGTGTTGTCCAGCACGGTCTTGTGCGGGAAGAGCCCGACCTGCTGGATGACGTAGCCGATGCGGCGGCGGAGCTCCACGGGGTCGGCCGCGGCGATGTCCTCGCCGTCGAGGCTGATGCGGCCGCTGGTGGGCTCGATCAGCCGGTTGACCATCTTCATCGTGGTGGTCTTGCCACAGCCGGAGGGCCCGACGAGCGTGATCAGCTCGCCGGCCGCGACTTCGAAGGAGAGGTCGTCCACGGCCGTCGTGCCATCGGCGTAGCGCTTGGTTACGTGTTCGAAGCGGATCACAGTCCCCATTGTGGGCACATCCCTCGCCGGTTGTGCCCTCGTTGTGTGTCAGCTGTGTGGCGGCCCACAGGCGATTGTCAGTGCCGGGCGTTAGGGTCGCCAGTGACCGTCGGTGAACGCCCAGGGGGAGGTGAGCGCGCATGTCGGAGCCGGGAGGCAACTGCCTGATCCGCAACGACTGGATCTGCGGCGAATACGTGCGGACACGAGGCCAGGAGCTGACGGATGCCACGGTGCAGCACATCGGCATCACCCTGGTGTCGGTCGCCATAGGCCTGCTCATCGCCTTCCCGCTGGCACTGCTGGCCCGTCGCCGGCGCGCGGTGGCGGGCCCGGTGCTGGGCCTGACCACGGTGCTCTACACCGTGCCGTCGCTCGCCATGTTCTCGCTGCTGGTGCCCGTCTTCGGGCTGTCGGTGTCGGTCGTGGTGACGGGCCTGGTGCTGTATTCGCTGACGATCCTGGTGCGGAACATCCTGGCCGGGCTCGCGGCGGTGCCGGAGGAGGTCCGGGAGGCGGCCCGCGGCATGGGATACGGGCCGGTCCGGATGCTCTTCGAGGTGGAGCTGCCGCTCGCGCTGCCCGCCGTGCTGGCCGGGCTGCGGATCGCCACGGTGTCGACGGTCTCGCTGACCACCGTCGGTGCGCTTGTCGGGTACGGCGGCCTGGGCAACCTGATTTACGAGGGGCTGCACAGCGTCTTCAAGGCGGAGGTGCTCACCGCGTCGGCACTGTGCGTGCTGCTGGCCGTGGTGGCGGATCTCCTGCTGCTGTCGGTGCAGCGGCTGCTCACCCCGTGGGCGCGGTCGAGGCCGCGCGAGCGGGCCCGGAAGAAGGCGGTGGCCTGATGGGAGTCCTCGGAGAGGCCTGGACGTGGCTGTCCACCGGGTCGCACTGGACGGGCGCCGACGGCGTGTGGCACCGGCTCGCCGAGCACCTTCAGCTGACGGTCGTGTGCCTCGCGATCTCCTGTGCCGTCGCCCTGCCCGTCGCGGTGCTGCTGGGGCACACGGGCCGCGGCGGCGCCCTGGCGGTCAACATCTCCAACGTGGGCCGTGCGGTGCCGACGTTCGCGGTCCTGGTGCTGCTGACCCTCGGCCCGCTGGGGGACTACGGCTCCTGGCCGACCATCATCGCGCTGGTGCTCTTCGCCATACCGCCGCTGCTGACCAACGCGTATGTGGGCATACGCGAGGTCGACCGGGATGTCGTCGAGGCCGCGCGGGGCATGGGGATGTCGGGCCGTCAGGTGATGGGCCGGGTCGAACTGCCGCTGGCCCTGCCGATGGTCATGACCGGGGTGCGCTCCGCCGCCGTGCAGGTGGTGGCCACGGTCTCGATCGCCGCGATGGTCGGCGGCGGGGGCCTGGGCCGGATCATCACGGCGGGCTTCCGGCTCACCTACACCGCGCAAGTGGTGGCCGGCGCCGTGCTGGTGGCCGCGCTCGCGCTGGTGGTCGAGGGGCTGTTCGTGGCCCTGGAAAAACTGCTGGGCCGCACGCGCCGCCGGGGCGCGCGGACCACGGGCCGCGCCGAGCCGGTGCGGGCCGTGGCGACAGACGTCTGACGAATGGATGGAGAACGGCATGACGAGGACGACTCCGCGCCGGAAGCGGGCCACGCGGGCCCTGCTGGCGGTGGCAGGTGCCGCCGCGCTGACGGCCGGGCTCACCGCGTGCGGTGGCGACGCCCTCGAGAAGTCCGGTGGCGGAGGGGACGGTTCGACCAGGTCGGGGCAGGGATCCCTGGTGATCGGCTCGGCGTCCTTCACCGAGTCCAGGGTGCTCGCGGAAATATATGCGGCACTGCTGAAGGACGCCGGATATTCGACGTCGATCAAGACCGTGGACGCCCGTGAGCTGTATGAACCCGCTCTGGAGAAGGGCCAGATCGACGTCGTCCCGGAGTACGCGGCGACGCTCACCGAATTCCTGAACAAGAAGCAGAACGGGAAGGACGCCCGCGAGGTCGCCTCCGCCGACCCCGATGCCACCGTGAAGGCGCTGCGGAAACTCGCCGGGCCCCGGGGGCTCAAGGTGCTCGACCCCGGCCGTGCGGTCGATCAGAACGCCTTCGCGGTGACCAAGGAGTTCGCGAAGAAACACCAGCTCAAGACGCTTTCCGACCTTGGCCGGTCGAAGCAGCCGGTCAAGCTCGCGGCGGGCGACGAATGCACTGAACGGCCCTTCTGCAAGCCGGGCCTGGAGAAGACCTACGGCATCGACGTCACCGGCATAGACCCCCTGGAGGTCGGCAGCATCCAGGCCAAGCAGGCGGTCAAGGGCGACAAGGACCAGCTGCTCCTCACCACCACCACGGACGCCACGCTGGAACAGTTCGGACTTGTCGCCCTGGAGGACGACAAGAAGCTCCAGAACTCCGACAACGTCCTGCCGGTGGTGAATGCGCGGAAGGCCGGTTCGCAGCAGGTCGCGGATGCGCTCGACAAACTCAACAAGGTGCTGACCACGGCCGATCTCTCCGAACTCAACAAGAAGGTCGACGCGGAGCGCCTCAAGCCCGCCGATGTCGCCGCGCAGTACCTCAAGGAGAAGAGGCTGCTGGGCCGGTAGGGAAAGTAGGGGAGACGTAAGATCAAGGGAACGGTTTGGTGGCGGAGTCACACTTTTGCAGCAACGCACGGTAAGTTTCAGGCCATGCCACGAGGACGCCACCGCCATTCGACTTCCCTGCACCGGCTTCTTCCTTCATCACTGGTAGCCGCGACATCAGTCGCCTGCGCCGCCGGTGCCTGGACGGTGGACGAACCGGTCGTCATACGTGGTCTCGCAGCCGCCGCAGCCGCGGCGGCGGTGGTCGGCTCGATACTGATGCGCCGTTGGGACCGCTCCGCCGGCAAGCGCGTCGCGCAGCTCACCGCCGCGCGGGCGCGGGACGAGTGGAAGACCGACGAGCGCATCGCCGAGCTGGAGACGGATCTCGAGGAGACCCGGCAGGCCCGGACCCGGCTGGAGTCCAAGCTGCGCGGCAAGCGCGCGGAGCTGGCCCGGCTGCGTACCGAGCACGCCGATCTGCTGCGCCGTTACGCCACCGCCGAGACCGAGCGGGCCAGCGCCCTCGAGGGTCGGCGCCTGCTCGAGACCACCCGCTCCACGGCCCCTGCGCCGCGGGCCGCGAAGGCGCTGGAGTCCGCGATGCAGGCCCGTGCGGAGCGGCAGGCCGGTACGGATGCGTACCGCAAGGCCGCCGACGCCCTGCGCAACCTGGACCGGAACGCCGCCCGGCAGCGGGCCGCCGAGGCCGAGGCCGAAGCCGGGACCGCGACCGCGGTGGAGCAGGAGCCGGCCAAGGCTCAGGAGCCGACCAAGGCTCAGGAACCGCGTGAGAGCGCGGAGGTCCAGGCCGTGCCCAAGGTGCAGTCCGAGGTCGAGGTCGAGGCCGGTACCGGTACCAAGCCTGAAGCCGAGCCCAAGGCCGAGCCCAAGCCCGCGACCGAGTCCAAGCCCGAGGCCGCCGCGCTGGTCCGTCGGCCCGTGCGCGCGCCCGCGGTGCGTACCCAGGGCGGCTTCGACTTCTTCGGCGCCCGCAAGCAGCAGCCCGCCCTGCCCGCGAAGCCCGTCGAGGAGCAGGACCTCGCGGACGTCGTCGGCGAGGAGGCCCTCGCCGCCGAGCGCGGCGGCGACGAGGCCGACGGCGAGGTCATCGACCTCACCGCGCACGACGACACCGAGCAGATCGACGTCGTGGAGCTCCGCAGCGCGATCTGACGCGCCGCCTGGGGAAGGGCGGCGTCGGCTACTTGTCGATGTCGCCCACGACGAAGAACAGCGAGCCCAGGATCGCGACCATGTCGGCGACGAGCGTGCCCGGCAGCAGCTCCGCCAGCGCCTGGATGTTGTTGAACGACGCCGAGCGCAGCTTCAGCCGGTAGGGCGTCTTCTCGCCCTTGGACACCAGGTAGTAGCCGTTGAGGCCGAGCGGGTTCTCGGTCCACGCATAGGTTGACCCCTCCGGGGCCTTGAGGACCTTGGGCAGCCGCTGGTTGACCGGCCCGGGCGGCAGCTCCGTCAGCCGGTCCAGGCAGGCGTCCGCCAGCTCGAGCGCGTTGTGCGTCTGCTCCAGCAGGCACTCGAAGCGCGCCAGGCAGTCGCCCTCCTCGCGCGTGACGACCTTGAGGGTGCCGGCCAGCTCGGCGTACGCGAGGTACGGATCGTCGCGGCGCAGGTCGAAGTCGACGCCCGAGGCGCGGGCGATGGGGCCGCTCACGCCGTACGCGTGCACGGCCTCGCGGGAGAGGACGCCGACGCCGCGCGTGCGCCCGCGGAAGATCTCGTTGCCGAGCACCAGCCGGTCGTACACGTCCATCCGCGAGCGGACCTCGGCCACGGCCTGCCGGGCGCGGCCGGTCCAGCCGGCGGGCAGGTCCTCCTTCAGGCCGCCGACGCGGTTGAACATGTAGTGCATCCGGCCGCCGGAGACCTCCTCCATGACCGCCTGGAGCTCCTCGCGCTCCCGGAAGGCATGGAAGACGGGCGTGATGCCGCCGAGTTCGAGGGGGTACGAGCCGAGGAACATCAGGTGGTTGAGCACCCGGTTCAGCTCGGCCAGCAGGGTACGGGCCCAGACCGCGCGCTCGGGGACCTCCATGCCGAGCATGCGCTCGACGGCCATGACGACGCCGAGCTCGTTCGAGAACGCGGACAGCCAGTCGTGGCGGTTGGCGAGCATGACGATCTGGCGGTAGTCGCGGGCCTCGAAGAGCTTCTCCGCGCCGCGGTGCATATAGCCGATGACCGGCTCGGCGCTGACGATGCGCTCGCCGTCGAGGATGAGGCGCAGGCGCAGCACTCCATGGGTGGAGGGGTGCTGGGGTCCGATGTTCAGCACCATGTCGGTGTGTTCGGCCGCGCCGCCGATGCCGATCGTTGTCTCGGTCATGCGCTCCAGTCTCTCAGCTCGCGGGGGACGTCCGAGCACGCCGGCCCCACGGGCTGGAGGAGCCAGGTGAAGGTGCCCAGGCCCGTGGGGGAGGTCAGCTCGGCCGCCTCGCCCGCGCAGGCCAGGGCCCGGACGTACGCCGTGGGGTCCTGCGAGGCGAGCGACAGCGGCGGGCGGCGGCCGTCCACGCCCAGCGCGCGCAGCACCGTGCGCTGGCCGATCAGCGCCGCGCCCGGGCCCGCGCAGGCGTCCAGGGCGACGTGCGCGGTGATGTCGCACGAGCCGTCCGGCACCGGCCGGACCTCGCGCCCCTCGCGGAAGCCGGTCAGGGTGCCGAAGGGCGGCCGGGTCAGGCGCTCGTGCGCGTAGTCCACGGCCACGGCCAGCCCGGCCGTGAGGCTGCCGGCCGCCCGGGCCCAGGCCGCGTCGCGCGGGCGGCCGATCTCGGCGCGGCTGCCGGGCGGTTCGCCCTTCAGCGGCCACCAGCGGGCCAGCCACTCGGCGTCCTCGCCGTGGACGGGCGGGCCGGGCAGCTCCTCGCCGTCCTCCTGGACGAGCACCTGGCGGGGCGTGCCCTCGCCGTCCGTCTCGGCGACGTCCAGCGGCACGTTGTCCAGCCACTCGTTGGCGAAGAGCAGCCCGGTCACTCCTTCGGGTGGCGCGTCGCACCAGACGACACGCTCGTCGAGCCCCGCGGGCCGGTCGGCGATCTCCACCGCGTACGGGCGCAGCCGGCCGGCCAGCTCCGGCGGGCAGTGGCCGAGCACCCCGGTGACGAGCTCGCCGCGCCCCGCGCCCATGTCCGTGAACGCCAGCTCCTCCGGGTGCCCCAGCGCGGCGTCGACCCGGCCCAGCAGTTCGGCCACCGCCCCGGCGAAGAGCGGGGACGCGTGGACGGACGTGCGGAAGTGCCCGGCCGGGCCCTCGGGGCGGCGGTAGAAGCCGCCGGGTCCGTACAGGGCGGCCTGTGCCGCCTCCCGCCAGGTGCGTGTTCCGGATGCCATATACACACGTTATGCGCGGAAGGCGGCCCATGGCCCTCCACCTTGGGGAGTAGGCGAGGGGGAGCGGGATCGATCGTCGGGTTGACCCACGCAGCTGCGTGGCGTGCCTACGCTGGGTGACGTGCAGCGCCTCTACGACTTCCTCCGCAGACACCCCACGGGTGTCGACAGTGCCTGGGCCCTGCTGCTGCTCGCGTTCGGCGCCATGGCCGCTGCGGGGACGGTCGGTTCCACGGCGCATCAGTTCGCCACCGCCCTGGTGGCCCTCTCCATGTCCGTGGTGGTCGCGCTGCGGCGGCGGCTGCCCGCGACGATGCTGGTCCTGGCCACTCTGACCGGCGTGGCGCAGCTCGCGCTCAACGTCGAGGCGAACGTCTTCGACTTCGCCATGCTGGTGGTCGTCTATACGGCCGCCTCCGGCAGCAAGCGCTGGGCCTCGCGGTTCGCGCTGGTCGGCGGGCTGGTGGCGCCCATGCTCTACTTCTGGCGCTGGCCCGACCCGTACGCCACCGGTATGGGACGCACGCTGATCCAGGTGGGCTTCGCCGCGGTGCCCTTCATCCTCGCCTGGGTCCTCGGCGACTCGATGCGCACCCGCCGCGCCTACTGGGCACAGCTCGAGGAGCGTGCCGAGCGGCTGGAGAAGGAGCGCGAGCAGCAGGCGAAGATGGCGGTCACGGCCGAGCGCGCCCGGATCGCCCGCGAGCTGCACGACGTCGTCGCCCACAACGTGTCCGTCATGGTGGTCCAGGCGGACGGCGCGGCCTACGTCATGAACTCCTCGCCCGAGACGGCCAAGCAGGCCCTGGAGACGATCTCCGGCACCGGCCGCCAGGCCCTCGCCGAGATGCGCCGTCTGCTGGGCGTGCTGCGCACCGAGGAGGGCGGCACCGCCGGCGGCGAGTACGTGCCGCAGCCCGACGTCGGCCAGATCGAGGAGCTGGTCGAGCAGGTGCGGGGGGCCGGGCTGCCCGTCGACTACCGGATCGAGGGCTCCGCGCGCCCGCTGCCGAGCGGCGTCGAGCTGACGGCGTACCGCATCGTGCAGGAGGCTCTCACCAACACCCGCAAGCACGGCGGACCGGATGTCGGCGCCAGCGTGCGGCTGACCTACTTCGACGACGGGCTGGGCCTGCTGGTCGAGGACGACGGCCGGGGCGCGCAGCACGAGCTGTACGAATCGGGCGGCGCGGACGGCATGGGGCACGGCCTCATCGGTATGCGCGAGCGCGTCGGCATGGTCGGGGGCACGCTGGACGCGGGGCCGCGTCCGGGCGGAGGCTTCCGGATCAGCGTGCTGCTCCCGGCCAAGCCGGGCCGCTGAAACGACCGTTGAACAGTTGCACATCAGGCACTACGAAAGGGAATCTCCGCATGTCGATCCGGGTCATGCTCGTCGACGACCAGATGTTGCTCCGTACGGGCTTCCGCATGGTGCTGGCGGCCCAGCCCGACATGGAGGTCGTCGCCGAGGCCGGGGACGGCGCGGAGGCGCTGGAGGTGCTGGGCACCACCGCCGTGGACGTGGTCCTGATGGACGTCCGCATGCCCCGGCTCGACGGGGTGGAGGCGACCCGCCGCATCTGTGCCCAGGACAATCCGCCGAAGGTGCTCATCCTGACCACGTTCGACCTCGACGAGTACGCCTTCTCCGCGCTCAAGGTCGGTGCGAGCGGCTTCATGCTCAAGGATGTGCCGCCCGCCGAACTGCTGGGCGCCATCCGGGCGGTGCACAGCGGGGACGCGGTCGTCGCGCCGAGCACCACCCGCCGGCTGCTGGACCGGTTCACCCCGATGCTGCCGAGCGCCGAGGCCAGGCCGAGCAGCCCGCAGATCGGGCGGCTGACCGACCGCGAGCGCGAGGTGATGCTGCTGGTGGCCCAGGGGCTGTCCAACGGCGAGATCGCGGCGCGGCTGGTGCTCTCCGAGGCGACCGTCAAGACCCATGTGGGCCGCATCCTCACCAAGCTGGAGCTGCGCGACCGGGTGCAGGTGGTGGTGATGGCCTACGAGAGCGGCCTCGTCCGGGCCGGCGGCGGGCAGGCCGGTTAGTTCCTTATGCCGGTTGGTTCCTTACGAGCCGTCGCGCCGCCGCGTGCGAGACGGCCGTCGCCGCGCCCGCGAGGGCCAGGCCCCGTACGGCATCTCGCGCGCCCGACGTCCGCAGCACGCCGGCGCGGCGCAGGCGGCCCCGGGCCCAGAGGGTGAACGGCACGACGACCAGCGGCGAGGTGACCACCCCGGGCGTGTAGCCGCGGGTGGCGGCGGCCTGGCCCAGGTGGACCAGGCCGTGCAGGCCGAATCCGTCGAGCGCCGTCTGGTAGAAGCGGGAACGTCCGCCCGTGCGGTACCCGTCGGCGGCGGCCGCGGCGACCACTGCTGCCATCACCCCGACGGCGGCGGCGAATTGACGCCCGTCCATCTGCCGCCAGACGGCCTCCGGCACCCGCGGGAACCGCGTGCGCAGTTCCGGCACTCGGGTACGTACGAAGCGGCCCGCCGTGGCGAGTTCCTCCGTGTCATGCACGGCCCATGCTGCCAGCAGCCCGAACATGACGGCGGGGCTTATTCGTTCGTTCACGCGCGGCAGTCTGGCAGGTGGGTCAGGTGCTGACCAAGTCCTTTACCGTGGCCAGGAATTCGGCTGTGCCGGGGTGGGTGGGGTGCGAGGGGCTGGCGAGGTAGACGGTGGCGGCGGGCGCGTCCGCGACCGGGACGTAGCGCACGCCCGGGTGAGCATGGCTCTCGCTCGTGCCCGCGGAGGCGAGGCCGACCGCCTCGCCGACGGCGACGGCGTTCAGCCACTCGTCGACGTTGCGCACCTCGACGGTACGGCTCGGGCGCCGCTCCGGGGGCCACAGTTCGACGCTCGTGGTGCTGAACTCCGGGCACACCACCAGGGTTTCACCGGCGAGCTCGGCGAGGCGCACCTCGGCGCGGCCGGCGAGGGGGTGGTCGTCGGGCAGGGCGGCGAAGCGTTCCTCCCAGTAGAGCGCCTCGACGGTCAGGCGCGGGTCGTCCGGGAGCGTGCGCAGGATCGCGACGTCGACGTCCCCGGTGGCGAGCCCCGCCGTGGCGGTGTCCCGGCGCCGCAGCTCCAGTTGGACGTGCGGATGGTCCCGGCGCCACGAGCGCAGCAGCGGGACGGTGAGCTGCCCGAGGACGGCGCAGTTGTAGCCCATCCGCAGCGGCCGGGAGACGGCCGCCGCGTCCGCGACGGCGGCGTCCACGTGGGCGAGGATGGCCCGCCCGTGCTCGTGCAGGGTCCGTCCGGCCGGGGTGAGCGTCAGACGGCGGGACGAACGGTCCATCAGCCTTACCCCGACGCGCCGTTCGAGCTGGGCGAGCGTGCGGGAGAGGGCGGGCTGCGTGAGGTGCAGGGCTGCCGCGGCGGAGGTGATGGTGCCGGCGTCCGCTATGGCCACGAGTGCCCTGAGATGGCGCAGTTCCACTTCCACATCCATGCGTGCGGAGCATAGTCGCTGCGCAGAAAGCACTTCCGGGGGTGGGGAGGGCTTCGTACGGTCGGGGCATGAAGATTCTTCTCATCGGTGCCTCCGGCACCATCGGCAACGCGGTCCACACGACTTTCACGCAGCGCGGCCACGAGGTGATCACCGTCGGGCGTACGACCGGTGACCTCGCCTGCGATGTCACCGACCCGGAGGCCGTGGCCGGTCTCTACGGCAAGGTGACGGACCTCGACGCGGTCGCCGTCGCGGCGGGTCCCGCCGTCTTCAAGCCGCTGGGCGACCTGACCGCGGACGACTTCGCGGCGACGCTGCGGGGGAAGGCGCTGAGCCAGATCGAGCTGGTGCGGCAGGGGGCCCGGCATGTGGCCCCGAACGGCTCCTTCACGCTGATATCGGGCGTGCTGACGGAGGAGCCGGTGGTCGCCGGTGCCGCCGCGTCCGCCGCGAACGGCGCGGTCGAGGCGTTCGCCCGTGCGGCGGCGATCGAGCTCGCGCCGCTGCGGGTCAATGTGGTGAGCCCGTCGCTGCTCGCGGAGTCGGCGGAGGCGTACGGGTCCGTCTTCCCGGGCGTGGAGCCGGTTTCCGCCGCGCGGGTGGCGATGGCGTACGTACGGTCGGTGGAGGGGCGGCAGACGGGGCAGGTGTTGCGGGTGGGGTTCTGAGGGGGGCGGCGGGGTCGGCTGCGGGGTGGGGGAGTTGTTGCCCCTGCCCCGCCCTTTCACCGTTTCCTCCGGGGGCTTGCCCCCTGGCCCTCGCAACGCGGCTTCGCCGCGTTGGTCCTCAAGCCCGGCCCGGCACTATCAAGCCCGTCCGGCGCTTGAGGACGAGCGGCGAAGCCGCGACAAGCGGGGTCTGGGGCGCAGCCCCAGGAGACGGCGAGAGGGCGGGACCGGGGCTACCTCAGCACCCCCTACCTCAGCACCCCCTCCAGGAAGTCGCTCCCCAGCCGCGCCACCACCGACAGGTCGAGCTGGTGCAGGACGTACCGCCCACGCCGCCGCGTCGTCAGGAGCCCCGCCTTCTTCAGCACCGCGATATGGCGGGACACCTCCGGCGCGCTGATGCCGTGCTCGGCGGCGAGCTCGCCGGTGGTGAACGGGGCCCGCGCGAGGTTGCGCAGCATGCGGATCCGCATCGGGTGGGCGAGCGCGTCCATGCGGAGCTTGAGCACGTCCAGCGAGCCGGGGCTGGGCAGTTCGGGGGCCGCGGCCGGGTAGTGGACGACCGGCCGCCAGCCCGGCGCGTGCAGCACCATCAGATGCGGCCAGCCGAACGAGGACGGTATGAACGTGACGCCCGGGCCGACCGCCGGGTCGATCGCGGTCGTCCGGCCGTCGGTCAGTTTGTCGACGCTGATCCGGGTGCCCGCGTCGTCCACGTGGACGGCCGGGGACACCTCCGTCAGCGCCTCGCGCAGCCCCTTGCGGCGCAGCACCTCCGACTTGTGCCGGGCGTCGGCGGCCAGTTGGACGCTCACCCGCTGCCAGACGTCGCCGAAGAACGCCTCCTCGCAGTCCTCGAACAGACGGCGTATCCAGGCCCGTACGGCCGGCGGGTCCTCCAGCAGCCGCCGGGCGAACTCCATCTGCCGGGGGCCGCGTGCCGCCGCCCGCTCGAGGGCACTGGCACGGGAGCGCGCGCTGACGAGCGGCGAGGCTTCGCCCAGCGAGTAGTGGCTGGCGCAGCTGATCTCCAGGGCGGCGGCGACGAACCGCTCGTCGCCGAGACGGTCGACCGCGTCCAGCTCCTCCCGGAGCGTGGTGCTGGGCGTTCCGGCCGTCTCCGGGAGCGCGGCGAACGGCATCATGATGTCGGAGATGATCGGGCCCCAGAGGAAGTCCGCCTCGCACAGCCGGTCGGCGAGGTCCGGCCGGAGGCCCGCGGTGGTCGAGGTCGACCAGCCGTGCAGCCCGGGGTGGTGCCCGGGTTCGGCCAGGACGTGCAGGGCATTGCCCAGCTCGGCCAGCGGTGACACCCGGAACAGGAAGCTCTCGGCCGGCAGGCCCGTGATGTCGATCTTCACGCTCATGTCACCCATTCTGGGGGCGGTTTCCGGACGTCCGGCCGTGGATTGACGAGGAACGTCAATCCACGGGCCAAGCACCGCCCCGCCCCCGCACGGTGAGGGACATGAACGCATCCCAGCAGCACATGCTCGACGTCTACCGCGCCGCACAGCACCGGACGCCCGCCCCGCCGGCGCCCGGTGTCCACGAGTGGCAGGCCGTTCAGGAGTTCCGCACGTGGCGTGAATTCCTCGCTGTCGTCGACGAGCGGGTGGCTCGCCGCCGGGCTCTGTGGCGGAACCTCTTCCGCCGGCCGGCGGCCCCCGCCGTACCGTCAGCCGTGCGCCGCCACCCGGTCCAGCAGGCCGCGGACCGCGTCGCCGACGGCTGCGGCAGTCCAGTCCAGCGCTGACGAGCCGACCGTGACCTCGGTGACCGACAGGCCGGGGACCTCGGCCGTATGCCAGGTGTGGAACAGCCAGGTACGGTCCTCCTCCGCGAGCCGCACACCGGCCTCGTTCAGCGCGTCCGCCGGGTACGGCAGCCACACCTGGAACTGGTGGGTGTGCGGGACCTCCGGATTCACGTGAAACCACGGCACACCGGCCTCGCCGAAGGCCTCCCGCAGCGCCGCCGCGACGACCTTCGCGTGGGCCACGTACGAGGGCAGCCGCGGCAGTTCGCGGTCCAGCCCGACCAGGCCGGCGAGTGCCGCGGGCCACTGCTGGAACAGCTGCCCGCCGTACCGGTGCCGCCACACCGTCGCTTCCTCCACCAGCGACTCCGGGCCCGCGAGCACGGCGCCCGAGAGGCCGCCGAGGGACTTGTAGAGCGATACGTAGACCGAGTCCGCGAGGGCGGCGATCTCCGGCAGGCCCACCCCGAAGTGCGGGGCGCACTCCCACAGCCGGGCGCCGTCGAAGTGGACCACCGCGTCCCGTTCGCGGGCGGCCTCCACCGTCTCGTTGAGCTCCTCCCAGGTGGGCAGCACGAACCCCGGGTTGCGCAGCGGGAGTTCGAGGACGAGCGTCCCGAACGGCTCCTCCAGCTCCCGTATCTCCGCCGCCGTCGGCTGCCGCGGCGCGTCCGTGGGGTGTACCCCACGCAGACCGCTGACCGTCGCGTACGCGCCGCGCTCGTCCTTCACCAGGTGCGACATCGGGTGCAGCGCCACCGTGCCGTTGCCCGTACGCCCGGCCCAGCAGCGCAGCGCCACCTGCTGCGCCATCGTCCCGGTGGGGAAGAACGCCGCGGCCTCCATGCCCAGCAGCTCCGCGACCCTGCGCTCGAGTTCGCCGACGACCCCGTCGCCGTAGAGGTCCAGGTGGCTGCCGAGGTCGTACGCGTCCGGCGCCTCGGCGGCGAGGCGGGCCAGCCGTTCGCCGATCGTCGCGGAGAGCGGGGTGCTGGACAGGACGCGTTCGGCGCCGCGCTGCGCGGCCAGTCGTCGAGTGCGTTCGCTTGTCATGGGAGGGATCTTCGTGCCGGTGCGGGCCCTGCGGCAATGAGATTGTCCACAGCTCTGTGGACGCCTGAACCGGGCCGTGCGCGCGTAGCATGACAGCGGAATCGTCCGGTACCCCCGCGGACTGGAACGGAAGGCATCCGCCGCGTGAACGCACAACCCAACGCCGAGCAGCACGGCGTGCACGACCGTCCGGCCCGGCTCACCGTCGGTGTCGTCGGCGCCGGCCGCGTAGGCCCCGCACTCGCCGCGTCGCTGCAACTCGCCGGGCACCGCCCGGTCGCTGTTTCCGGCGTCTCCGACGCCTCACTGCGCCGGGCGGCCGAGCTGCTGCCGGGCGTCCCCGTCGTCACCCCCGCCGAGGTCCTCGCGCACGCCGAGCTGGTGCTGCTGACCGTCCCCGACGACGTGCTCCCCGGCCTGGTCACCGGCCTCGCCGAGACCGGCGCCGTACGTCCCGGGCAGCTGCTCGTGCACACCTCGGGCCGGCACGGCACCGCCGTGCTCGACCCGGCGCGCCGCGCGGGCGCGCTGCCGCTGGCCCTGCACCCCGCGATGACCTTCACCGGCACCGCCGTGGACGTCCAGCGCCTCGCGGGCTGCTCGTTCGGCGTGACCGCGCCCGGGGAGCTGAGGCTCGCGGCCGAGGCGCTGGTGATCGAGATGGGCGGCGAGCCCGAGTGGATCGAGGAGGAGGCCCGGCCGCGCTACCACGCGGCCCTGGCCATCGGCTCGAACCACCTGGTCACCCTGGTCGCCCAGGCGATGGAGCTGCTGACGACGGCCGGTGTCGCCAACCCGGCGAGGATGCTCGGCCCGCTGCTCGGCGCGGCCCTCGACAACGCCCTGCGCAGCGGCGACGCTGCCCTCACCGGCCCGGTGGCCCGCGGCGACGCGGGCACCGTCGCCGCGCACATCGCCGAGCTGCGCACGCACGCCCCGCAGGCCGTCGCCGCGTACCTCGCGATGGCCCGTACGACCGCGGACCGCGCGCTCGCGCACGGCCTGCTCAAGCCGGAACTGGCAGAGGACCTGCTCGGCGTCCTCTCGGACGGAGGAACCCAGTGACCACCCAGCTCACGCGCGACGCCGCCGAGCTGCACGCCCTGCCGCACGACGGCCGCCGCGCCGTCGTGATGACCATGGGCGCCCTGCACGAGGGCCACGCCACCCTGATCCGCGAGGCCCGCCGGCTCATGGGGACGGACGGCCAGGTCGTCGTCACCGTCTTCGTCAACCCGCTGCAGTTCGGCCCGGGCGAGGACCTGGACCGCTACCCGCGCACCCTGGACGCGGACATCCTGATCGCCGAAAAGGCAGGCGCCGACGTCGTCCTCGCCCCGTCCGTCGCCGAGGTCTACCCCGGCGGCGAGCCCGAGGTCCGCATCACCGCCGGGCCCATGGGGGAGCGGCTCGAGGGCGCGCACCGCCCCGGCCACTTCGACGGCATGCTGACCGTCGTCGCCAAGCTGCTGCACCTCACCCGCCCGGACGTGGCGCTGTTCGGGCAGAAGGACGCCCAGCAGCTGGCGCTGATCCGCCGCATGGTGCGCGACCTGAACTTCCCGGTGGAGGTCGTCGGCGTGCCGACCGTGCGAGAGGGCGACAATCTCGCCCTCTCGAGCCGCAACCGCTACCTCTCCGACGCCGACCGGGCCACCGCGCTGGAACTCTCGCGCGCCCTGCTCACGGCCGCCGCGTCCGCCGAGCACGGCCCGGGCGTCGTACGCCGCGCCGCACGCGCCGTCCTCGACCACGCGGCGCGGATGGAGCCGTCGGCCGTCCTGGACTACGTGGCCCTCGTCGACCCGGCCGACTTCACCGAGGTCGCCGACGACCACACCGGCGAGGCCGTCCTCGCTGTAGCGGCCAAGGTCGGCACCACCCGCCTCATCGACAACATCCCCCTGGACTTCGGAGAGCGCCGATGAGCGGCATACGCCTCACCGCCCCCCTGCCCGGCTGGACCGTCCGCTCCGATGTGGTCGTCGTCGGCTCCGGTGTCGCCGGGCTCACCGTCGCCCTGCGCTGCGCGGCGGCCGGAGCGAAGGTCACCGTCGTGACCAAGGCCCGCCTCGACGACGGCTCCACCCGCTGGGCCCAGGGCGGCATCGCGGCCGCGCTCGGCGACGGCGACACCCCCGCACAGCACCTCGACGACACGCTCGTGGCCGGTGCGGGCGTGTGCGACGAGGAGGCTGTACGCGCCCTGGTCACCGAGGGCCCCGACGCGGTGCGCCGCCTCATCGCCACCGGCGCCCGCTTCGACACCGACGCCGCCGGCGAGATCCTGCTCACCCGCGAGGGCGGCCACCACCGCAGCCGCATCGCCCACGCCGGCGGCGACGCCACCGGCGCCGAGATCTCCCGCGCCCTGGTCGAGGCCGTACGGGCCGCGGGCATCGAGACCATCGAGCACGCGCTCGTCCTCGACCTGCTCAAGGACGCGGACGGCCGTGCGGCGGGCGTCTCGCTGCACGTCATGGGCGAGGGCCAGCACGACGGCGTCGGCGCCGTACGGGCCGGGGCCGTGGTCCTGGCCACCGGCGGCATGGGCCAGGTGTTCTCCGCGACCACCAACCCCTCCGTCTCCACCGGCGACGGCGTCGCGCTCGCGCTGCGCGCCGGGGCCGAGGTCTCCGACCTGGAGTTCGTCCAGTTCCACCCGACCGTGCTGTGGCTCGGCCCCGACGCCGAGGGCCAGCAGCCGCTCGTCTCCGAGGCCGTGCGCGGCGAGGGCGCCCACCTCGTGGACGCCGACGGCCACCGCTTCATGGTCGGCCGCCACGAACTCGCCGAACTCGCCCCCCGCGACATCGTCGCCAAGGGCATCCTGACCCGCATGCTCGAGACCGGCGCCGAGCACATGCACCTGGACGCCCGCCACTTCGGCGCGAAGATGTGGGCCGAGCGGTTCCCCACCATCCTCGCCGCCTGCCGTGCGCACGGCATCGACCCGGTCACCGGGACCATCCCGGTCGCGCCCGCCGCGCACTACGCCTCCGGCGGCGTACGCACCGACCTGACCGGCCGCACCACCGTGCCCGGCCTGTACGCGTGCGGCGAGGTCGCCTGTACCGGGGTGCACGGCGCCAACCGCCTCGCCTCCAACTCCCTGCTGGAGGGCCTGGTCTTCGCCGAGCGCATCGCCGCCGACATCGCGGCCGGCACCGTCGCCCCCGGTGAACCGGTGCTCCCGGAGGACGGGCAGGGCGTTCCGCTCGCCGCCCCGGAGGAGCGCCACACGATCCAGCGCATCATGACCGCTGGTGCCGGAGTCCTCCGTTCCGCTGAAAGCCTGGCCGCCGCCGCCGAGCAGCTCGACCGCATCCGCACCGCCCCGCAGCGGGACGGCAAGGCGGCCGAGCCCGGCACGGAGAGCTGGGAGGCCACCAACCTCCTGCTCGTCTCCCGGGTCCTGGTCGCCGCCGCCCGGCTCCGTGAGGAGACCCGGGGCAGCCACTGGCGCGAGGACCGGGCCGGCCGCGACGATGCCGCCTGGCGCCGGCACATCCTCGTGACCCTGCGCCCGGACCGTACGCTTGCTGTCTCCACCACGAAGTCGTCCGCCTTCCCGCCGGTCATGCCAGTCCCCCCTAGGAGCGCCGCGTGAGCATCCCCGAGAACGTCCAGTACAAGCTCGCCACCTTCGAGGAACCCGGCTGCGCCGGCGACTGCGCCTGTGGCGACGGATCGTTCGACTGGGAGTGCGGCCTCGACCACGCCCTCGCCGGACTGCTCGACGAGGCCGGACTGGACCCGGTCATGGTCGAGGAGATCGCGAACATGGCCGTCGAGGAGGACCTCGACGGCGGGGTGGACGTCACCACCGTCGCCACCGTCCCCGAGGACTCCGTGGCCACCGGCGACTTCACCGCCCGCGAGGCCGGCACCGTCTCCGGGCTGCGCGTCGCCGAGGCGATCCTCTCCGTGGTCTGCACCGACGAGTTCGAGGTCGAGCGGCACGCCGAGGACGGCGACCGGGTGGAGCCCGGCCAGAAGCTGCTCTCCGTGCGCACCCGCACCCGCGACCTGCTCACCGGCGAGCGCAGTGCCCTCAACCTCCTGTGCCGGCTGTCCGGCATCGCCACCGCCACCCGCGCCTGGGCCGACGCCCTCGAGGGCACCGGCGCGGCCGTCCGCGACACCCGCAAGACGACCCCCGGACTGCGCGCCCTGGAGAAGTACGCGGTGCGCTGCGGCGGCGGCGTCAACCACCGGATGTCGCTGTCCGACGCCGCGCTGATCAAGGACAACCACGTCATCGCCGCGGGCGGCGTCGCCGAGGCGTTCAAGGCCGTACGGGAGCACTTCCCCGACCTGCCGGTCGAGGTCGAGGTGGACCGGCTCGACCAGATCCCGCCGATCCTCGACGAGGGCGTCGACCTGATCCTGCTCGACAACTTCACCGTCGAGCAGACCCGTGACGCCGTCGCGCTCGTCGCGGGCCGCGCCCGGCTGGAGTCCTCGGGCCGGCTCACGCTGGCCAACGCCCGTGAGTACGCCGAGACGGGCGTCGACTACCTGGCCGTGGGCGCGCTCACCCACTCCGCGCCGATCCTCGACATAGGGCTGGACCTCCGCGAGGAGACTGCCGCCGAGGGTGTCGTCTGATGCTGCTCACCATCGACGTCGGCAACACCCAGACCGTCCTTGGCCTGTTCGACGGCGAGGACATCGTCGAGCACTGGCGCATCTCCACCGACGCCCGCCGCACCGCGGACGAACTCGCCGTGCTCTTCCAGGGGTTGATGGGGCGTCACCCGCTGCTCGGCGACGACCTGGGCGAGGGCATCGAGGGCATCGCGATCTGCTCGACGGTCCCCTCCGTCCTGCACGAGCTGCGCGAGATGACCCGCCGCTACTACGGCGACGTGCCCGCCGTGCTGGTCGAGCCCGGGGTGAAGACCGGCGTGCCGATCCTCATGGACAACCCCAAGGAGGTCGGCGCCGACCGCATCATCAACGCGGTCGCGGCGGTCGAGCTCTACGGCGGCCCCTGCGTCGTGGTCGACTTCGGCACGGCCACGACGTTCGACGCGGTCAGCGCGCGCGGCGAGTACGTGGGCGGCGTGATCTCGCCCGGCATCGAGATCTCGGTCGAGGCGCTGGGCGTCAAGGGCGCCCAGCTCCGCAAGATCGAACTGGCCCGGCCGCGCAGCGTCATCGGCAAGAACACGGTCGAGGCGATGCAGTCCGGCATCATCCACGGCTTCGCCGGCCAGGTCGACGGCGTCGTCAACCGCATGGCCCGCGAGCTGGCCACCGACCCGGACGACGTCACCGTCATCGCCACCGGCGGCCTGGCCCCGCTGGTGCTCGCCGAGGCGACCGTCATCGACGAGCACGAGCCCTGGCTCACCCTGATCGGGCTGCGCCTGGTGTACGAACGGAACATCGCCCGGACGTAGGGCCAGGCCTAGGACACCTCGCTCCCTCCGGCCGCCGTCGGGAGGCGTCCCCGGCACCGGACGCCGCTCCGTTTCCTGCGGAGATCCGCCGGCACCCAGGGCGGCCGTGGCCGCATGACGCGGGGCCCTGGATGTCCGGCGGCGGCGGTGGCCGCGCGCCCGGCCGACCCGCAGCGCACCCGCACCGGAGGCCGGATCCGCACCCGTATCCCGACATCAGCCACGCCAGTGGCTTCCGCTAAGCGAATTTTGTCCGTTTAGCACTTAAAGTCGGCCCATGCCCACGCCATATGGATCCCGTGGCGGCATGGCGTTCAGCGCGACCGAATTGCGCGTGCTGCGCCGTGCCCTCGCCATCGCCCTTCAGCCCTCCCCCCTCGTCCGCCGCCCCGCACCCGCCCGGGACGCGGACCTGCGCGACTGCCTCCGGCTGGTGGCGGCCGTGGACGAGGCCGCCCGCGAGGGCGGCAGGCTGCGCGCCTTCCTCCGCGCCGACCTGGCCCGCTACCGGGCCGGTCTGCCCGGCACCGCCCCCGGCTATGTGGAGCGGCTCCAGGACGCCCTCGCCTCGGGCCACCGGCCCGGCGCCGAGGACCTGGCCGCACTGCGCGCGCTGTGCACCACCCCGTCCGGCGACGCCGAGACCGGCCGCCGCCGCGCCCTGCTGCGGCGCTGCGAGCGCCTGGCCGTCCCCGCGGCCCGGCCGTGGCCGGCCGCCGAGACGGAGTCCGGGGAGTCGCCCGAGCCCCGGCCGGGCGGCCGCAAGCCGTCCCCCGCGCCGGAGAAGCCGAAGACCCCGCCGCCCCCGCCCGGGCCGAAGCCGCGGCCCGACCGCCCCATCCCCACCCCGGGCGAGGTCTTCCCGCCCCGCCGCAAGCCCGCCCCGCCGCCCGCGGCCCGGTTGGCACCGGCGTAATCTGGGCAGGTCGCTCAATCCCAGAACCCAGATCCCGAAGGAGCCGACGGCCATGGACTATGTCTCCGCGCTGGTCCCGCCCGTGGTGATGGCGGTCGCCTTTGTCGCGCTGGTCGTGACGATCGTCAAAAGCCAGGGCGGTGCGAACAAGGCCAAGGAGGACGCGATCGTCGACGCCGCGCTCGCCCGAGCCGAGGCCGGTGCGAAGGAAAGCGGCGCCGGAGCCTGAACGGATGCGGGGCGTACGGCCCGAGAAAAAGCCTCTCGGACCGTACGCCCTTTTTGCTGCCGCTTTGCTGCCGCAATAAACCGGCATTTGAGACATCTCCCACTATTATTCGCGTGTGGTTCGACGCCTGGGTGATCTGGAAGACGCCGTCATGACGCGCGTGTGGGAGTGGAACCGGCCGGTCACCGTTCGGGAAGTGCTGGAAGACCTTCAGCAGGAACGGTCCATCGCCTACACCACCGTGATGACCGTAATGGACAACCTGTATCAGAAGGGCTGGCTGCGGCGGGAAGCCGAGGGCCGCGCCTATCGATATGAGGCTGTCTCGAACCGGGCCGCCTACTCGGCCGCACTGATGAACGAAGCCTGGTCCCTGAGTGACAACCCCGCGGCCGCTCTCGTCGCCTTCTTCGGCATGATGTCCGCCGAACAACGCGAAGCCCTGCGCGATGCCATGCGCGTCGTACAACTCGACGATCCCGGCGAGGGGTCCGCCGACGCAGGGCGATAGCGTCCGGTTATGTCTCCTGCGTCTGACAGGCCCGCCGGCGCATCCGGCAGGGCTCCCCGAGCAAATGTCCTTACCATCCGCCGGGCCCGGACCTCCGATGTCCCCGCCGTGCGCCGCCTCATCAACGGCTACGTCCGCGACCGCATCCTGCTCGACAAAGCCACCGTGACCTTTTACGAGGACATCCAGGAGTTCTGGGTCGCCGAGCGGGACGATGACGGTACGGTCATCGGGTGCGGTGCGCTGCACGTCATGTGGGAAGACCTCGCGGAGGTACGCACTCTTGCGGTCGACCCGTCTGCCAGGGGTGCCGGAGTGGGGCACGCGCTTCTCGACAAGCTCCTGCAGACGGCGCGCTGGCTCGGGGTGCGCCGCATTTTTTGCCTCACCTTCGAAGTCGACTTCTTCGTGAAGCACGGCTTCGTGGAGATCGGTGAGACCCCGGTGGACGGTGATGTCTACAGCGAGCTGCTGCGCTCCTATGACGAGGGTGTTGCCGAGTTCCTGGACCTCGAACGGGTGAAGCCGAACACCCTTGGCAACAGCCGGATGCTTCTGCATCTGTGATCGCGGACCCTATGTCCGAATCGCGCCCCTATCGTGCCGCTCCGGAAGGCATGCTTCCCGGCCGGACCGTCAGCTGAACCTTCCCCAGGGGTTTGTGTTTTTCCGGGAAAGGCGGTTTGCTATTCCTCCGTAATCCCTTTTCTGCTGATGAAAGGAATCCCCCGTGGCGCAGAAGGTTCAGGTCCTTCTTGTCGACGACCTCAACGGCGGCGAGGCGGACGAGACTGTGACGTTCGCTCTGGACGGCAAGAGCTACGAGATCGACCTCACCACGGCCAACGCGGACAAGCTGCGGGGCGCGCTCGAGGACTTCGTCAAGGCGGGCCGTCGCACCGGTGGCGGGCGTTCCGCCGGCCGGCGGGGCCGTGCCGTTGCCCCCTCCGCGGGTTCCCAGGACACCGCAAAGATCCGCGCCTGGGCCAAGGAGAACGGCTACAACGTCAACGACCGCGGCCGTGTCCCCGCCGACATCCGTGAGGCGTACGAGAAGGCCAACGGCTGATCTTCCGCAGGCTGTCCGCCGTGCACCCGACCGGCGCGCAACAGCCGGGCCCGGTGGCACTCGGTCGCCGCGGCGCTCACCAGCCGTACGAGATCGGGGGCGCCCACGCCGCCCCCGAGGCCGCAGGCCGGCAGCGTCGTCTCGACCTCGCACCCGGGCCGGGGAGGCCGGATCCATACGGCCTCCTGCGGGACGCACGGACCCCCGTCGTCCGGCGCGGCGCCGACAGGCGTCGGTGCGACGATCCGGTCCCCGGTCCCGCGCACGGCCAGTTCCAGGGCGATTCCGCCCCACTCCAGCCAGTCGAGCAGCCCCGGCAGCTCGTCCGCGCTGCCCGCGGCGGTCAGGAACCACAGTGTCCGGTCCCGCCCGTCGAGGGCGACCGGCCCGGTGGAGCGCACCCGCCCGAGCACCGCGAAGCCCGCGTCGGCGGGCAGGCCCAGGGCGTCGAACCGGATCCCGGTCGGCAACTCGACCGGCCGGTCCCCCCGGACCGGCCAGCCGAGCTCGTGCTCGTACCACCGGCGGTCCGCACTCGCCGGGGGCGCGTCCGAAGGGGTGCGGGGACCGGGCAGGGCAGCCGTCATGAACGGTGCAACTGAGCCTTCCCCGAGAAGTTACGCAGGGTCGATATTCGGGCACGCTGCGTATAGAACGGGAGGGGCGCACAGGCACTTCGGGTAGTGCGAGGGTGTTCGCCCGTAGCGGAGCGAACGTGCCCGCGCCGCATGGAGTGTCGGTGCACGGGGGTAAGACTTTCCCCATGGGGAGAGGCGGTGCAGCGCAGCCCGCCGGGCCGCTGGGTGCCCGCCGGGGGCAATGAGCAGGCACGCCGGATCAGGTGGGCGTTCGCCGTCGGCGTAGTGGCGCTGGGCGTATATGCCTGGCCTGCGGGAACATCGTCTCCCACCATCGGGTTGGAGCAGTTGTCGGACTGTTCGGGGCAGGAGGCCAAGGACGGGTGTCGGCAGTTGGAATGAGCTGTCCCGTCTTGCGGGACTAGCATGCGGAAGGACAGGGAGGGGACCGTCCCCGATCTGCCTGACCGCTCTGAGGAGCGATTAACGATGTTCGAGAGGTTCACCGACCGCGCGCGGCGGGTTGTCGTCCTGGCTCAGGAAGAAGCCCGGATGCTCAACCACAACTACATCGGCACCGAGCACATTCTCCTGGGCCTGATCCACGAGGGTGAGGGTGTCGCCGCTAAGGCCCTGGAGAGCCTCGGGATTTCGCTCGAGGCGGTCCGCCAGCAGGTGGAGGAGATCATCGGTCAGGGCCAGCAGGCCCCGTCCGGCCACATCCCCTTCACTCCCCGTGCCAAGAAGGTGCTGGAGCTGTCGCTCCGCGAGGCCCTTCAGCTCGGCCACAACTACATCGGCACCGAGCACATCCTGCTCGGCCTGATCCGGGAGGGCGAGGGCGTCGCCGCCCAGGTCCTGGTCAAGCTGGGTGCCGATCTCAACCGGGTGCGGCAGCAGGTCATCCAGCTGCTCTCCGGTTACCAGGGCAAGGAGGCCGCCACGGCCGGCGGCCCGGCCGAGGGCACGCCCTCGACCTCGCTCGTCCTGGACCAGTTCGGGCGCAACCTGACCCAGGCTGCGCGCGAGTCCAAGCTCGACCCGGTCATCGGGCGCGAGAAGGAGATCGAGCGGGTCATGCAGGTGCTGTCCCGCCGCACCAAGAACAACCCGGTCCTCATCGGCGAGCCCGGCGTCGGCAAGACCGCTGTCGTCGAGGGACTGGCCCAGGCCATCGTCAAGGGCGAGGTGCCCGAGACCCTCAAGGACAAGCACCTCTACACCCTCGACCTGGGCGCCCTGGTCGCGGGCTCCCGCTACCGCGGTGACTTCGAGGAGCGCCTGAAGAAGGTCCTCAAGGAGATCCGCACCCGCGGCGACATCATCCTGTTCATCGACGAGCTCCACACCCTGGTGGGTGCGGGTGCCGCCGAGGGCGCGATCGACGCCGCGAGCATCCTCAAGCCGATGCTCGCCCGCGGTGAGCTCCAGACCATCGGTGCCACCACGCTCGACGAGTACCGCAAGTACCTGGAGAAGGACGCCGCGCTCGAGCGCCGCTTCCAGCCCATCCAGGTCGCCGAGCCGTCGCTGCCGCACACCATCGAGATCCTCAAGGGCCTGCGCGACCGCTACGAGGCCCACCACCGGGTCTCCATCACGGACGAGGCGCTGGTCCAGGCCGCCACCCTGGCCGACCGCTACATCTCCGACCGCTTCCTGCCGGACAAGGCGATCGACCTGATCGACGAGGCCGGCTCCCGGATGCGCATCCGCCGGATGACCGCGCCGCCGGACCTCCGCGAGTTCGACGAGAAGATCGCCGACGTGCGCCGCGAGAAGGAGTCCGCGATCGACTCGCAGGACTTCGAGAAGGCCGCCTCCCTGCGCGACAAGGAGAAGCAGCTCCTCGCCGCGAAGGCCAAGCGGGAGAAGGAGTGGAAGGCCGGCGACATGGACGTCGTCGCCGAGGTCGACGGCGATCTGATCGCCGAGGTCCTCGCCACGGCCACCGGCATCCCGGTCTTCAAGCTGACCGAGGAGGAGTCCTCGCGCCTGCTGCGCATGGAGGACGAGCTGCACAAGCGCGTCATCGGCCAGGAAGACGCCATCAAGGCGCTTTCCCAGGCGATCCGGCGCACCCGTGCGGGCCTCAAGGACCCGAAGCGCCCCGGTGGGTCATTCATCTTCGCGGGCCCGTCCGGCGTCGGCAAGACCGAGCTGTCCAAGACGCTCGCCGAATTCCTCTTCGGTGACGAGGACGCGCTGATCTCCCTCGACATGTCGGAGTTCAGCGAGAAGCACACGGTCTCCCGGCTCTTCGGCTCCCCGCCCGGATACGTGGGCTATGAAGAGGGCGGCCAGCTCACCGAGAAGGTGCGCCGCAAGCCGTTCTCCGTCGTCCTCTTCGACGAGGTCGAAAAGGCCCACCCGGATATCTTCAATTCGCTGCTGCAGATTCTGGAGGACGGTCGTCTGACCGACTCCCAGGGTCGGGTGGTCGATTTCAAGAACACCGTCATCATCATGACGACCAACCTCGGTACCCGGGACATCTCCAAGGGCTTCAACCTGGGCTTCGCCGCCCAGGGTGACGTCAAGACCGGTTACGAGCGGATGAAGGCCAAGGTCAACGAGGAGCTCAAGCAGCACTTCCGGCCGGAGTTCCTCAACCGTGTCGACGACACGGTGGTCTTCCACCAGCTGACCGAGGACAACATCATCGAGATCGTCGACCTGATGATCGCGAAGGTGGACGAGCGGCTGAAGGACCGTGACATGGGCATCGAGCTCAGCACGGACGCCAAGAAGCTGCTCGGCAAGAAGGGCTACGACCCGGTCCTGGGCGCCCGCCCGCTGCGTCGCACCATCCAGCGCGAGATCGAGGACATCCTCTCGGAGAAGATCCTCTTCGGCGAGCTGCGGCCGGGCCACATCGTGGTTGTCGGCGTCGAGGGCGAGGGTGACGACCGGACGTTCACCTTCCGCGGCGAGGAGAAGGCGGCGCTGCCGGACACCCCGCCGGTGGAGTCCGCGGCGGGTGGGGCCGGCCCCAACCTGTCCAAGGACGCGTAACAGCTGACACAGAACGGCCCCGGAACCGCGAGGTTCCGGGGCCGCTTTGTGTTCATGCCCCCGGCGGGCCGAAGTGTCTCGTCCCGCCCTGCCGCTGATTGCCCACCTGCCAGCTGCCGCCCGTCCGTGTGTCCTTGGGCGTGAGTGTGAAGGTGACCTTGTGGGTGTGCGTGGAGCCCCGGGAGCCCTCGGCGCCCGCGCTGACGACCCAGGCCTTGACCCTGCCGCTGCCCCGGAGGTCCTTGCGGATCTCCACGGTGAACTCCATGGTGATCGCGCCGACGTCGAAGGCCAGGTCCTGGCCCTCGCCCGCCGTGGTGGCGTGGGTGAGGCCGGTGCGGATGGCCTGGACGGCCTCGGCCAGCTCGATGTCGTCGAAGCGGGATTCCTCGCTCATGCGGCCTGCCCCTCGGCGGTGTGCGACGCGTGTGCGGATGACGCCCCGGAGCGTACTGCGGCGCCCGGGCTTTGGTGACAAGACGCACAGCGGATTCCGGGGCTACTAGCCGGATTAGTCGCCCCTGTCCGCAATCGCCCAAGGGGCTGGAGGCCGATGCGATCACCTTCACTACGAGGCTCGGCCGTAGATCCTCGCTTTGGTACGCGCCGGAAGTGCGGGATAGGAAGGGGTCCGATCCCGGCCCGGTGGCCGGGATCTGATCGTTCCCGGAGGTTTTTTCCCATGCCGAAGCGCGCCGCCCTGCGCACCCTTCCCCAAGGTCTCGGCTTCGCTCGACCAGGGGAGACCCCAATCACCGCCACCGCGCTGGCCGCAGGCCTCGCCGGGTCGCTGGCGTTCGGTCCGGGCGTGGCGCTCGCGGGGGAGACCGGGCTCGACGGGCTTCCCGCCTCCGCCGCCTCGCTCGGCGATGCGCTGAACCAGCAGGCCGAGACGCAGCTGAAGGCGGCGGCGAAGGAGCGGCGCGACGCCGGGGAGGAGCGGGCCGACCGCTCCGCGGCCCGTGGCTCGCTCGACGCCTGGGTGAAGCCGGTGGACGAGTACGTCATCGGCCAGCCCTTCGGCATCGACGGCGGCCTGTGGGCCAACAAGCACAGCGGCCAGGACCTGGTCGTGCCCACCGGCACCCCGGTGAAGGCCGTGCACAAGGGCGTCGTCGTCAAGGCAGGTCCGGGCGGGGGCGGCGACGGCGCGGCCTACGGCAACGCCGTTGTGATCAAGCACGACGACCACACGTACTCCCAGTACGCGCACCTGTCGCAGGTGGAGGTCCAGGTGGGCCAGAGCGTGGACGCGGGCCAGGAGATAGGCCTGTCCGGTTCCACCGGCAATTCCACCGGGCCGCACCTGCACTTCGAGATCCGTACGACCCCGGACTACGGCACCGCCGTCGAGCCGCTCGGCTTCCTCGCCGCCCACGGCGACAAGCTCTGATACCTGCGGCTCAGTCCGGTACCTGGACCAGCGGGAAGCTGCTGGTGCTCGTCGGGGACGACTCCGGCAGCCAGAGCACGGCGATCGCACCGCTGCCCCCCGCCTCCGGGTCGGCGTTGCGGAAGGTGAGCCGCGCGCCGAGCACACGGGCCTGGCCCGCCGCGATGGTCAGCCCCAGGCCGTGGCCCTTGCCCGCGCGGTCCTCGCTGCCCGTACGGAACCGGCTCGGGCCCTCGCGCAGCAGTTCCTCGGGGAAGCCGGGCCCGTGGTCGCGGACCCGCAGCACCCGGCCCTCGACGGTGACCTCGACGGGGCCCTTGCCGTGCTTGTTCGCGTTGGCCAGCAGATTGCCGAGGATGCGCTCGAGCCGGCGGGGGTCGGTGGACACATAGGCGTGCCGCGTCACCGTCACCCGGGCCTCGGGCGAGAACGTCCGCACCCGGCGCTGCACGAACTCGCCGAGTTCGATCTCCTGCATCTCGGCCCGCTCGGCGAAGCCGTCCAGGCGGGCGACCTCGAGGACGTCCTCGACGAGGGTGCGCATAGCCTGGGCCCGGTCCCGGACGAGCTCGGTCGGCCGGCCCGGGGGCAACAGCTCGGCCGCGGTGAGCAGGCCGGTGACGGGGGTGCGCAGCTCGTGCGCGATGTCGGCGGTGACCCGGCGCTCGGCCTCGATGCGGTCCTGGAGCGCCTGGGCCATGCTGTCGACGGCGCGCGCGAGGTCGTCGGTCTCGTCCCGCACCCGGCCGCCGATGGCGTCGCGTACGCGCACCTCGGTGTTGCCGTCGGCCAGCATGCGGGCGGCGGAGGAGGCCTTGCGGAGCCGCCGGGAGAGCTGGCCGCCGATGAGGATGCCCAGGGCGCAGCCGCCGAGGACGACGGAGCAGGAGCCGATGATCAGGGCCCGGTCCAGGTCGCTGAGGGTCTTGAGGCGGTCCTTGAACTGGGCGTGCATCGAAAGGATCTTGCCGTTGCGCAGCGGGACCGAGGCCCAGACCTCGGGGGCGCCGCTGCCGCTGTCCTGGAGGAAGGTGGCG
This sequence comes from Streptomyces sp. SX-6, assembly GCF_059089585.1. Taxonomy (NCBI): domain Bacteria; kingdom Bacillati; phylum Actinomycetota; class Actinomycetes; order Kitasatosporales; family Streptomycetaceae; genus Streptomyces; species Streptomyces sp. SX-6. The sequence goes on from NZ_JBTHHU010000038.1 coordinate 47,392, forward strand.
CGCTGGCCGAGGCTCGCGGCCTCCTGGAGGGGCTTGGGCAGCGCCGGGTCGTTCAGCTTGGCGCGGAGCATGAGCCGGCCGGTGTTCTCGTAGTAGCGCTGGGCGACCTGGACCCGCTGGTCCATCACGTCCCGGGTGCCGTTGAGCAGCGAGGCCCGTGCGGCGTTGTGGACGACGAGGCTGAGCGCGACCGCCACGAGCGCGCCGACCGCCGCGATGGCGAGGCTGACCTTCCAGCGCAGGCCACTGCGGAGAGCGAGCTTCACCATGGTGCCGGGGGGATCTTCATGAGGCCTCAGCCTCGGAGCTTGTAACCGAAGCCGCGGACGGTCTCGATCCGGTCCTGGCCGATCTTGCCACGCAGACGCTGGACGTGGACGTCGACGACACGGGTGTCACCGCCCCAGCCGTAGTCCCAGACCCGCTCCAGCAGCCGGTCCCGGGACAGGACCGTGCCGGGCGCGGCCGAGAACTCCAGCAGCAGCCGCATCTCGGTCGGGGTCAGGGCGACGGGGGTGCCGTCCTTGCGGACCTCCATGCCCTCGGTGTCGACCTCCAGGTCGCCGAAGCGCAGCAGCCCGCCCTCGATCGGCCCGTCGGCGCCGTCCGCGGCACCGGCCGCCCCGCTGGCGTGCCCGAAGCGGCGCAGCACGGCGCGGATCCGGGCGACGAGCACGGCGCCGTCGAAGGGCTTGGTCACATAGTCGTCGGCGCCGGCCTCCAGGCCGAGCACGACGTCGATGGAGTCCGCACGGGCCGAGAGCATGATCACGGGCACGGTGGACTCGTCGCGGATCCGGCGGCACAGGCTGACGCCGTCCAGGCCCGGGACCATCACGTCGAGCAGGGCGATGTCGGGGCGCTGGGCACGGAAGCGCTCCAGCCCCAGCAGCCCGTCGGGCACGGCGGTGACGACGAAGCCGTCGCGTTCGAGGGCGAGCTGCGTCGCCTCGCGGATGACGTCGTCGTCCTCCACGAAGAGCACATGCGTTTCGGCCACGCTCTTCTAGCCCTCCGTCCCCTGGAGCACGCTCTTCGCGGTGTTCCCGGCCTTGCTGTAGTCGGTGTGCGTCCGCCCGGTCTCGCGGAACTGGGTGTCCGACCAGTGATAGGTCACGACTTCTTCCCCCGAGGGATCGGCGACCGGGTCACCGGGTCCGTAGACCTGGGTGGTGACCTGGAGTTCGCGGCGGTCTATGTCGGCATACACGGGCGACTGCTCGGACGTGAACACGTTGACGTAGCCGTCGCCCTTGGCACGGTACACATAGGAACCGACACCGATGGCATCGCCGCAGGTCAGGATGTTGACGACGATGTCGTCGCGGTCCTGGCCGGTCAGCTGGCCGTATATGACGTCGACCGGGTACTGGTCCTTGACGCAGGGCTTGAAGTTCTTCTTGATCTGGTCGCTGATCTTCGGATCGTTCTTGATCAGCTTGACCGCGTCGACCTTCTCGTGGGTCGGCGCGGACGAGCCCGCCTCGGGCCGGCCCGTGGCCTGGGCGCCCGACCGGGTCTGCGCGGGGCCCTCCTTGCGGACGCCCTCGCTGCCCGCACTGCAGCCGGCCAGCACAAGGCCGACGGCCGCGGCCATCGCCGCGACCGCACCGCCGGTGATCAGAGCCGGTTTGTTCACAGCCTCCTTGCCGAGTTTTCCCAACCTCAGGCGGCGCACCGTTCCTGCCCCCGCTCGTTGCGCTCGAGCGCGTGGAAGTCCAGGTCGCGGCTCTCGAGCTCCTGGCGCAGCCTGGCGAGCGCGCGGTGCAGCGTGCTCTTGACCGTGCCGGTGGACATGCCGAGCGCCTCCGCGGTCTCCTCCGTGCTCATCTGCTCCCAGTGCCGCAGGACGACGACGCTGCGCTGCTTGGGCGCGAGGACGCCGAGGACGTCCATCAGCAGGGCGCGGTCGGCGTGCTGCTCCGTACCGTCCTCGACGCTCGCGTCGGGGAGCTGCTCGGTGGGCACCTCGTCCAGCTTGCGGGCGCGCCACCACTCGGTACGAGTGTTGATCATGACACGGCGGAGGTAGGCGTCGGCGAGCGACTTGTCCGCTATGCCTTCCCAGCGCCCGTAGGTGCGGACGAGAGCGGTCTGGAGCAGGTCCTGGGCGTCAATGGGGTCCGGGACGAGTCGGCGGGCGCTGCGCAGGAGGGCGTCCTGGCGGTTGCGAACGTACTCTTCGAAGTCCAGAACCTTGCCGCTGCTGGCCATACTCGCAGCCCTCCATTCCGCTTGCTCTTCCCCGTGCCTCGCCGGAAAGTCCTCCGGCACGGAGAGGACGCTACGGAGGAGCTGTTGCGACGCGATGTGCAGCAGCCCCTCGGATGGTGCACAGCTGTCCATAGGTTGTGTAACAGCCGAGGGGAAAGAACTGCTCTGTCCGTTTCAGCGTCGTGATCCGGCCATCTTCGGAGGGCCGGGAGGCTAGGTGAGCGGGAGCCGGTAGGTGCCGTCGGCCAGCGGCTCGACCAGGCCGTCGGCGACGAGCCCGTCGAGCGCGCGGGCCCGCTGCACGGGCTCGTCCCACACGGCGTCCAGCGCGGCCTGGGGCACCGGGCGGACGGCCTCGCGCAGCACGGCCAGCAGCTTGCCGCGCACCTGCCGGTCGGTGCCCGCGTAGGTCTGGCCGCGGCGGGGCGGGCCGTCGTGGGCCGGGGAGCCCGCGGCCCGCCAGGCGCAGCGCTCGGCGATGGGGCAGCGGGCGCAGGCGGGCGTACGGGCGGTGCAGACCAGCGCGCCGAGCTCCATCGTGGCCGCCGCCCAGCGGGCGGCGGCCGCCTCGCCCTCCGGCAGCAGGGCGCGGGCGAGCTTGCGCTCGGCGGCGGTGGTGGCGTTCGGCGGGTACTGGGTGCCGGTCACGGCGCGGGCGAAGACCCGGCGGACGTTGGTGTCGAGGACCGCGTGCCGCTGGCCGTACGCGAAGGACGCCACGGCGGCCGCCGTGTACTCCCCGACGCCCGGCAGCGCGAGCAGCTTGGCGTGGTCGCGCGGTACGTCGCCGCCGTGCCGCTCGGTTATGGCCGTGGCGGCGGCGTGCAGGCGCAGCGCGCGGCGCGGGTAGCCGAGGCGGCCCCAGGCGCGGACGGCCTCGCCCGGCGGCTCGGCGGCCAGGTCGGCGGGGCGCGGCCAGCGCGCGAGCCACTGCTCGTACACCGGCAGGACCCGGCTGACCGGGGTCTGCTGGAGCATGAACTCGCTGACCATCACACCCCATGCCCCGGCCTCGGGACGGCGCCAGGGCAGATCGCGGGCGTGCTCGTCGAACCAGTCGATGACGGGGGCGTGCAGGACGGCGGGCGTGAGCGTCGTAGTCATGGCACCCCCGATCCTGGCATGTCGGTGTGCGGCGGAGAAACGCGCCGGGCGGCCCGTCCTGCCACGTTCGGGTGACCGGAGGGCTCAACAGGCGTTCGACACCCGCCGGTTCGGTGACCATGCCGCGCATGGACACCGGCCGTGAAGCTCCGCCCCTGGTCCGCTGCAGGGTGTGCGCCAACCCGCTGTGGTGGGACATGACGCCCGTGCCCGGGCTGCCCCCGGGCTGGTACTGCTCGACCTGCCGCCACCCCCCGGAGCGCCACCGGAACACCGCTGCCGCGGCGCCGGTCTGCCCGGAGGGGTGCGCGAGTTCGATCACCGAGGCCGGTCCCGGGGGAGTGCGTACGTTCATCTGTCACCGGAGCTGAAGAATGGGGGCATGGAAGAGCAGCCCCCGCCCGAGATCCTGGCCGCCCTCGACGCCCATACGACCCTGACCCTGGCCTACACCGACGAGGACGGCCCCCAGGCGTGCGCGGTGCTCTACGCCGTGGGCGAGGGGGCCGCGGGCGAGGGGGGCGTGCTGTTGTTCGTCAGCTCGGTCACCACCCGGCACGGTCGCGCCCTCGCCGGCGGCGATCCGCGGGTGGCCTTCACGGCGCAGCGCGACGGTCAGGAGTGGACGGCGCTGACTGGCGTGCAGGGCAGGGGTGCCTGCCGTCCGCTGACGGGTGCCGAACGGGCGCGTGCCTGGCGTGCGTACAGCGCGCGCTTTCCGTATGTGGAACGGTCCGAGCGGCTGCGGGAGGCGATGGAGCGGGTGGAATTGTGGGAGTTGCGCCCGGACTGGCTCCGTCTCGTGGACAACGGACGGGGGTTCGGGCACAAGACGGAGTGGCGACGGTCCCAGGAGTTCACCTCAGAGTGACGCTGCGGTGACAGAAGTGCCTTTACGGGACGGGGTGTTCTGGAGAGGCGCGTTTCGGCCATCACGGCCGAGACGGGTGTGACGGGCGAGGTTCCGGGCAGATGATGAGAAAAGTAGGCACTCCTCCGGCGGGTACGGGGTGGAGCCCGGCCGGTTCTCTCGTAGAGTTTTCGCGTGGGATCTCTGCGCAATCCGATCGGACCCCTGCCCTCCACCATCTACTGGCGGCGGCGGGGAGTTGTGCTTGCCGTGGTCGTCATCCTCGCGATGCTGGTGGTGTGGCTGCTCACGCTCGGCGGGGACGGCGACTCCGCGTCCTCCAAGGACGGCGGCGCGGACGCCAAGGGGCCGGGTGACACCGCCACCATCACGCCGGGCCCGACCCCTTCGGGGCCGCACATCGGCCAACGGCCGGGCGGGCGTGACGAATCGGGCGGTGGCTCCGGTGGCGGGGGTGGCCAGAGCGGCGGCAGTGGCGGCGGTTCCGGTTCCGGCGGCGGTGCGCACGGCGGAGGCAGCGGTTCCGGGAACCCGGCGGCCGGGGTACTGGGCGCGGGCAACGGGACGGTTGTGGCGGCTGGGTCACATGTTCCTGACTGTGTGTCAGGTGCAGTGCGGCTGACGGTCCGCAGCGTGAAGGATTCCTACGGGCCCGACGAGAAGCCCAAGTTCGAGATCGTGGTGAGGAACTCCGGCAGCGGCGCCTGCAAGGTGGACCTCGGCTCGCCCGGCGCCGTACTCAAGATCACCGACCGGTCGGGCGACGAGGCCGTATGGGCCTCCGACGACTGCCCGCGCGGCACGGGCCCCGTGCCCGTGGAGGTGCCGGGCTCGGGCGAGACCAAGCGGACGCTGGAGTGGGACCGCAAGCGCAGCGTCCCGCAGTGCGGGACGCCGTCCGCGAACGGTGCGGTGACGCCGGGCACGTACCGCGTCGAGGTGCGGGTCGCGGGGGTCACGGACCGGGTGGAGTTCGTCCTCGACAAGGGCTGATGACGTCCACCCCGGTCCGTCCGGATCAGACGTACCGCTCGAGGATCGAGGACTCCGCGAGGCGCGAGAGCCCCTCGCGCACCGAGCGCGCCCGGGCCTCGCCGACGCCGTCGACGGTCTGCAGGTCGTCGACGCTGGCGGCCAGGAGCTTCTGCAGGCCGCCGAAGTGGTCCACGAGCCGCTCGATGATGGCGCCCGGCAGCCGCGGAACCTTGGCCAGCAGCCGGTAACCACGCGGCGAGACCGCCGAGTCCAGGGTCTCCGGGGAGCCGCTGTAGCCCAGCGCCCGCGCGACGATGGGGAGTTCGAGCAGCTCGGCGTGGGAGAGCGAGTCCAGTTCGGACAGGGCCTCGGGAACCGTACGCGTGCGCTTCGCCGTCGGCTCGGGAACGTAGTCCCGCACGACCAGCTCGCGCTCCGGCTCCACGCCCGCGATCAACTCGTCGAGCTGGAGCGAGAGCAGACGGCCGTCGGTGCCCAGCTCGACCACGTACTCCGCGATCTCCGTGGCGATGCGGCGCACCATCTCCAGCCGCTGGGCGACCGCGGTGACATCGCGGACCGTCACCAGGTCCTCGATCTCCAGGGCGGAGAGCGTGCCCGCGACCTCGTCGAGGCGGAGCTTGTAGCGCTCGAGGGTGGCCAGCGCCTGGTTGGCGCGGGAGAGGATCGCCCCGGACTCCTCCAGGACGCGGCGCTCCCCGCCCACGTACAGCGCGATCAGCCGCATCGACTGGCTCACGGAGACGACGGGGAAGCCCGACTGGATGGAGACCCGCTGCGCGGTGCGGTGCCGGGTGCCGGTCTCCTCGGTGGGGATCGACGCGTCGGGGTAGAGCTGGACGCCCGCCCGGACGATCTTGGTGATGTCCTTGTCCAGAATCAGCGCCCCGTCGAGCTTGCACAGCTCGCGCAGGCGGGTCGCGGTGAATTCGACGTCGAGGACGAATCCGCCGGTGCACATCGAATCGACGGTCTTGTCCATGCCCAGCACGATGAGTCCGCCGGTGTTGCCGCGAAGAACGCGCTCGAGGCCGTCGCGCAAGGCCGTGCCGGGCGCCACGGCGCTCAGCGAAGCGCGCATCAGACCGTCGGAACCGGAGCCGCCCCCGGCCCTGCCGGGGCCCGATGCCCGGTCGTTGGCTGCCACTGCACTCCTCCGGTCGCATGGTCAACGGTGGCCGCGGGCGCCCTGTGCGCGTAACCGGTCGCATGCGTACGGGCGGGACCAGGGGAAAGTCTACTGTCGTCGGGCCGCTCAGAGGGGGGCGTCCTCCGGCCGAGCCCGCGCACCGCCCTCCGGCGCCGCGGCCCGGCGCGGGCTCCTGGGCAGTACCCGCAGCGCTTCGCCTATGTCCGCGACCTCCCTCACCCGCATGCCGGGGGGTACCTTGCCGGGGTCGCCCGGCACCAGCGCATGGGTGAAACCCAGCCGGTGGGCCTCGGCGAGCCTGCGCTGCACCCCGGTGACCCGGCGGACCTCGCCCGCGAGCCCCACCTCGCCGATGGCCACCAGGTTCTTCGGCAGCGGGGTGTCGGAGGCCGCGCTGGCCAGGGCGAGCGCCACGGCCAGGTCCGCGGCCGGCTCGGAGAGCTTCACCCCGCCGACCGTGGCGCTGTAGATGTCGCGCTTGCCCAGGGCGCTGATGCGGCCGCGCTGTTCGAGGACGGCCAGCATCATCGACACCCGCGAGGTCTCCAGGCCGGAGGTGGTGCGGCGGGGGGAGGGGATCTGCGAGTCGACCGTCAGCGCCTGCACCTCGGCCACCAGCGGGCGGCGGCCCTCCAGAGTGACCGTCAGGCACGTGCCGGGCACGGGCTCGTCGCGCCGGGTCAGGAAGAGGCCGCTGGGATCGGCCAGACCGGTGATGCCCTCGTCGTGCAGCTCGAAGCAGCCGACCTCGTCCGTCGCCCCGTAACGGTTCTTGACCCCGCGGACCAGGCGCAGCCGGGCGTGCCGGTCGCCCTCGAAGTGCAGCACGACATCGACCAGATGCTCCAGCAGGCGCGGGCCCGCGATCGCACCGTCCTTGGTGACATGGCCGACGAGCAGGGTTGACATGCCGCGGTCCTTCGAGGCGCGGATGAGGGCGCTCGCGACCTCGCGCACCTGGGCCATGCCGCCCGGGGCGCCGTCGATCTCGGGGGAGGCCACCGTCTGCACCGAGTCGAGGACCAGCAGCGAGGGCTTCACCGTGTCGAGATGGCCGAGCACGGCGGACAGATCCGTCTCCGCGGCCAGATACAGGTGGTCGGAGAGCGCGCCGATGCGGTCGGCCCGCATCCGGACCTGGCTCGCCGACTCCTCGCCCGTGACGTACAGCGTGGGGTGCGCCTCGGAGGCCGCCTTCGCCGCCACGTCCAGCAGCAGCGTGGACTTGCCGACGCCCGGCTCGCCCGCGAGCAGCACCACCGCCCCCGGCACCAGCCCGCCGCCCAGCACCCGGTCCAGCTCGGAGACGCCCGTGCCGCGCGCGGCGGCCTGCCGGCCGTCGACCTGCGCGATGGGCAGCGCCGCGGACGTCACCCGGCCCGGCGCGGTCGTGCGCACGGCGGGCGAGCCGTGTTCCTCGACCGTGCCCCACGCCTGGCACTCCGGGCAGCGGCCGAGCCACTTGGCAGTGGTCCAGCCGCACTCGGTGCAGCGGTACGAGGGCCGGTCCTTGGCGGACGAGCGGGAGGTACGAGCAGCCATGCGAGCCACGGTAGCGGGGGGCACCGACAACGGGCCCCGGAGGCGGGGGACGCGCAGGGCAGCGCACGTCGGGCGCACCCGGCGTACGGCCGTGTACCGGCGTGCGCCACCCGGCCGGTCAGCACGGCAAGTGCGGCTCATGTCCCCTTTTGCGGGAGAAGCTCACCTGAATGGGTTAAACGTGGGTGAGCATCGCGAACCAGCCGCCACCGGCCGCCTACCGTCGCCGGGATGATGACGAGCAGGCCCGAGCAGCCCCCGCATGCCACCGGCGCGCACCGCCGTGCGTCGCGCGCCGCCCAGCCCCCGGTCGTCACGCCCCACGAACCCCACCTGGACGGCTTGTTCACCTACTGCCTGTCCGTGCTGTGCGACCACGACGCCGCCACCGCCGCCCTCGGCGAGGTCCTCGCCCTCGCCGAGCGCCGCGCCGACCGTGCCCCGGACGACGAACTGCTCCGCCCCTGGCTGTACGCCCTGACCCGGTGGGAGTGCCTGCGCAGACTCGCCGAACCCGCCGAGGCGCCCGCCGGACCGCCGGACCCGGGGCACCGCGCCGAACTCGCCGCTCTCGCCTGGCCGGAAGCCGCCGGCACCAGCGCCGAACAGCGCGAGGCGCTCGAACTCGCCGTCCGCCACGGGCTCGCCGCCCACGAAGTCGCAGCCGTCATGCGCCTCGAGGGCGACACCACGCGCGCCCTGCTCTCCAGCGCCGCCTGCGAGGTCGAGCGCACCCGCACCGCCCTGGCCGTCGTCGAGTCGGGCCGCTGCCCGGTCGTCGCCCGTTTCGTCGGTCAGCGACCCGACGACACCGCAGACACCGCGATCCGGCTCGGCGCCGCGCTGCGCCGCGAACTCGTCCGGCACGTCGACGACTGCGCCGACTGCCGCCGCACCGCCGAGCGGACCACCGCCGACGGCTCCTGGCCCGGCACCACCGCCTCCGCCGCCGTGCTCCCCGTCGTCCCGGCGCCGAGGGACGCGGCCCGCGCCGCCATGCTGCGCGCCCTCGCCCTCCGTACGCCGCGCCGCCGCGCCGCCGCGCAGCAGACCCCGCGCTACGACCGCAGCGGCTTCCCCCTGCCGCCCAGGGACCGCGCCGTCGGCCGCAGCCGCCTGCGCAGCCGGGCCGTCACCACCACCGTCGTCGCCACCGTCGTGGCCGCGCCCGTACTGGCCCTGTGGGCCGCCTACCGCGGCACGCCCCTCGGCGAGGGGGAGGGCTCGACGAGCGTGGCCACCGGCGACAGCTCCAAGGGCGGCAGGGGCGGCAAGGGCACCGCGCGTTCCCCCTTCGCCCGGCCCACCGGCCGGGGCGAGGACCCGCCGGGCTCCCGGCCCGCCATGGGCCGCAGGCTCTCCGGGCTCTCCGGCCTGTCCGCCGGCGGCCCCCCGCAGCGGCCCGGCGACCAGGTGCCCTCCCCGGGCGGTGCCGTCCGCGAACTGCCCCGCCCCGGCCCGCCGGGGTCGTGGCCCGGCCCCGGGCGGCTGACGGTCGAGGCGCAGCCGAGCGGTCTCGACACCGTCGTCACGATCACCGCCAGCGGCGGCGAGGAAGTGCACTGGTCGGCGGCGGCCGACGCGCCCTGGCTGCGGCTGAGCCGCTCGGGCGGGGTGCTGCGCCCCGGCGAGACGGCGACCGTCACGGTGTCCGTCGTCCCGGGGCGGGAGCCGGTCGGCCCCTGGAGCGCGCGGATCACCGTCGGGCCCGGCGGCTCCGTCGTGGCCGTCGAGGGCCGTGGCAAGGCGCCGGAGCCGGTCCCGCCCCGTACCCCGCCGCCCGCGACGGCCCCCGCCGCACCGCCGCGCGGATGATCAGCTGGGGTCCGCCGGGTGCGGGGCGAGCGGCAGCAGCGAGGCGAGCCGCTGCTCGCACAGTTCGACGAGGCGGTCGTACCCCTCCTTGCCCATCAGCTCCACCAGCTCCGCGCGGTACGTCACGTACACGGGCTCGCCCGCGCCGTGCGCCGACGTGGCGGACGTGCACCACCAGTGCAGGTCGTGGCCGCCGGGGCCCCAGCCCCGGCGGTCGTACTCGCCGATCGTGACCTGGAGCACCTTGGTGTCGTCCGGCCGCTCGATCCAGTCGAACGTACGCCGGACCGGCAGCTGCCAGCACACGTCCGGCTTGGTCTCCAGCGGCTCCCGGTCCTCCCGCAGCGCCAGGATGTGCAGCGAGCAGCCGGCGCCGCCCGCGAAGCCGGGACGGTTCTGGAAGATGCACGAACCCTGCCAGCGCCGGGTCTGCCGCTCACCGTCGTCGTCGAGCTGCGTCCAGCCGGACTGCGTGCCCTCCTCGTGGAACTGCCAGATGTCCGGCGTCAGCCGGGCCACGTGGCCCGCGACCCGCTTCTCGTCGTCCTCGTCGGAGAAGTGCGCGCCCAGCGTGCAGCAGCCGTCGTCGGCGCGGCCCGCCTTGATGCCCTGGCAGCCGCTGCCGAAGATGCAGGTCCAGCGCGAGGTCAGCCAGGTCAGGTCGCAGCGGAAGACCTGCTCGTCATCGGCAGGATCGGGAAACTCGACCCACGCACGCGGAAAGTCGAGCCCCACCTCGTCGGAGGACTCGTTCTTCTTCACCTTCACGACCGGTGCGCCCTTGCCGTGCTTCGCCTTCTTCGTCTTTGCCACACCTCAAGCCTATGTGTCCCGTGCGCCCCAGTAGCGTGCCCCCATGAGACTCGGTGTTCTCGACGTGGGTTCGAACACGGTCCACCTGCTCGTGGTGGACGCGCATCCCGGAGCCCGCCCGCTGCCCGCCCATTCCCACAAGACCGAACTGCGTCTTGCCGAACTGCTCGACGACTCCGGCGCCATCGGCGACGACGGAGTCGACCGCCTCGTCGCCGTCATCCGGGAGGCCCTCGAGGCCGCGGAGGACAAGGGCGTCGAGGACGTGCTCCCGTTCGCCACCTCCGCCGTCCGCGAGGCATCCAACGCCGACGCCGTGCTCGCCCGCGTCCGCGAGGAGACCGGCGTCGACCTGGCCGTGCTCAGCGGCGAGGACGAGGCACGGCTCACCTTCCTCGCCGTCCGCCGCTGGTTCGGCTGGTCGTCCGGCAGGCTGCTCGTCCTCGACATCGGCGGCGGCTCCCTCGAGGTCGCCCTCGGGACCGACGAGGAGCCCGACGCCGCCGCCTCCATGCCGCTCGGCGCCGGCCGGCTGACCTCCGGCTGGCTGCCCGCCGGCATCCCGGACCCCGCGGACGTACGGGCGCTGCGCCGTCACGTACGCACCGAGATCGCCCGCAAGGTCGGCGAGTTCGCCCGGCTCGGCAGCCCCGACCACGCCGTCGCCACCTCCAAGACCTTCAAACAGCTCGCCCGCATCACCGGTGCCGCCCGGTCCGCCGAGGGCCTGTACGTCCAGCGCACCCTGACCCGTGCGGCGCTGGAGGAGTGGGTGCCCCGGCTCACCGCGATGACCCCGGCGCAGCGTGCCGCGCTGCCCGGGGTGTCCGCGGGCCGCGCGCCCCAGCTGCTGGCGGGCGCACTGGTCGCGGAGGGCGCGATGGACCTGTTCGGGTTGGACGAGGTGGAGCTGTGCCCCTGGGCGCTGCGCGAGGGCGTCATCCTGCGACGCCTGGACCACCTGCCCACCGCGTGAGAGGCGGTCGTACGCTGTCCCTCGTGACACAGCCAGTGGTGCGCATCCCGGACGCGAAGGTCGCGCTGTCCACGGCTTCGGTCTACCCGGAGTCGACGGCGACGGCCTTCGAGATCGCCGCACGCCTGGGCTACGACGGTGTCGAGGTCATGGTGTGGACCGACCCGGTCAGCCAGGACGTCGACGCCCTGCGCAGGCTCTCCGACCACCACCGGATGCCGATCCTGGCCGTGCACGCCCCCTGTCTGCTGATCACCCAGCGCGTCTGGTCCACCGACCCGTGGGTCAAGCTCCAGCGGGCCCGCTCGGCCGCCGAGCGGCTCGGCGCGAGCACCGTGGTCGTCCACCCGCCCTTTCGCTGGCAGCGCTCGTACGCCCGTGACTTCGTCCGGGGGATCTGGCGCATGGCCGACGAGACGGACGTCCGCTTCGCGGTCGAGAACATGTATCCGTGGCGCTACCGCGACCGCGAGATGCTCGCGTACGCGCCCGAGTGGGACGTCACCAAGGACGACTACCGCCACCTCACCGTGGACCTCTCGCACACCGCGACGGCCCGCACCGAGGCCCTGGCGATGGTCGACCGCATGGGCGACCGGCTCGCCCACGTCCACCTCGCCGACGGCAACGGCTCCGCCAAGGACGAGCACCTGGTGCCCGGCCGCGGCAAGCAGCCCTGCGCCGAACTGCTCGAGCGGCTCGCGACCACGGGCTTCGACGGCCATGTCGTGATCGAGGTCAACACCCGCCGGGCCATGTCCGCCGCCGAGCGCGAGGCCGACCTGGCGGAGGCCCTGGCCTTCACCCGGCTCCACCTCGCCTCACCGACCGGCGCGGCCCGCCCGTGAGCGCCCCGGGCGACGCCCCCAGACGGCGCGGCCGCCCCGCCCGTACGGACGCGGGCGACGGCCCCGGCACGCGGGAGCGCATCGTGGCCGCGGCCCGTGCCGAGTTCGCCGTGCACGGCTACGACAAGGCCTCCATCCGCGCCATCGCCAGGGGCGCGGGCATCGACCCGGCCCTGGTCCATCACTACTTCGGGCCCAAGGAACAGCTCTTCGCGGCAGCGATCGAAACGGCCTTCGCGCCCGCGCTGCGCTCCCCGGACGTGGCGGCCGAGGGCGGCCCGGAGGGCATGGGGGAACGGCTCACCCGCTTCATCCTGGGCATCTGGGAGGACCCGGTCGCCCGTGAACCGCTGCTCGCGATCGTCCGCTCCGCCGTGGCCAACGAGACCGCCGCCGCCGTCTTCCGCGACATGGTCAGCGCCAGGGTGATGATCCGCCTCGCGGGCGAACTGACCGTCCCCGAGCCCCGGCTGCGCTCCGAGCTCGCCGCGGCCCACCTGGTGGGCATCGCCATGCTGCGTCACGTCATCAAGGTCGAGCCGCTGGCCTCGGCGCCCTTCGACCAGGTGGTCGCCATGACGGCGCCGGCCGTCCAGCACCACCTGACCGGGCCGTGACTCCCGGGCCGTCTCACATGGGGGCCGTTTCACATGGGCGTCGTCTCACATGACGAAAACCCTGTCCGCCCCCCGGACGGACCGCGTACCGTTGATTCATGGCGAACCTGAGATCCCGCACAGTCACCCACGGCCGCAACATGGCAGGCGCCCGCGCCCTCCTCCGCGCCGCGGGCGTAGCCCGCGAGGACTTCGGCAAGCCGATCATCGCGGTGGCGAACAGCTTCACCGAGTTCGTCCCCGGCCACACCCACCTCCAGCCCGTCGGCCGTATCGTCTCCGAGGCGATCAAGAACGCCGGCGGCATCCCGCGCGAGTTCAACACCATCGCCGTGGACGACGGCATCGCCATGGGCCACGGGGGCATGCTCTACTCCCTCCCCTCCCGCGACCTGATCGCCGACTCCGTCGAGTACATGGCCGAGGCGCACTGCGCGGACGCGCTCATCTGCATCTCCAACTGCGACAAGATCACCCCCGGGATGCTGATGGCCGCCCTGCGCCTGAACATCCCCACCGTCTTCGTCTCCGGCGGCCCCATGGAGGCGGGCAAGACGACGCTCGTCGACGGCACGGTCCGGACGAACCTCGACCTGATCAGCGCGATGTCCGAGGCCGTCTCCGAGACGACCTCCGACGAGGACCTCGCCCGCATCGAGGAGGCCGCCTGCCCCACCTGCGGCTCCTGCTCCGGCATGTTCACCGCCAACTCGATGAACTGCCTCGTCGAGGCCCTCGGCCTGGCCCTGCCCGGCAACGGCTCGACGCTCGCCACCCACACCGCCCGCAAGGACCTCTACGAGGCCGCCGGCCGCACGGTCGTCGAGATCACCCAGCGGTACTACGGGCAGGACGACGAGAGCGTCCTGCCGCGGGCCGTCGCCTCCCGCCCCGCCTTCGAGAACGCCATGGCCCTCGACGTCGCCATGGGCGGCTCCACCAACACCGTCCTGCACCTGCTGGCCGCGGCCCAGGAGGCCGGGCTCGACTTCGACCTGTCGCACATCGACGCCGTCTCGCGCCGCGTCCCCTGCGTCTGCAAGGTCGCGCCCAACGGCTCGTACCACATGGAGGACGTCCACCGGGCCGGCGGAATCCCCGCCATCCTCGGCGAACTCCACCGCGCCGGGCACCTGCACGAGGACGTCCACAGCGTGCACGCCGACTCGCTCGCCGAGTGGCTCAAGCAGTGGGACGTGCGCGGCGGTTCACCGAGCACGGAGGCCGTGGAGCTCTTCCACGCCGCCCCCGGCTGCGTCCGTTCGGCCACCGCCTTCTCGCAGTCCGAGCGCTGGGAGTCCCTCGACCTCGACGCCGCGAACGGCTGCGTCCGCGACACCGCGCACGCCTACTCCGCCGACGGCGGCCTGGCCGTGCTGTACGGCAACCTCGCGGCCGACGGCTGCGTGGTGAAGACGGCCGGTGTCGACGAGTCGATCTGGACCTTCGAGGGCCCGGCCGTCGTCGTCGAGTCCCAGGAGGAGGCCGTCGAGGCGATCCTCACCAAGCGGGTCAAGGAGGGCGACGTGGTCGTCGTCCGCTACGAGGGCCCCAAGGGCGGCCCCGGCATGCAGGAGATGCTCTACCCCACCTCCTTCCTCAAGGGCCGCGGCCTGGGCGCCAAGTGCGCCCTGATCACCGACGGCCGCTTCTCCGGCGGCACTTCGGGCCTGAGCATCGGCCACGCCTCGCCCGAGGCGGCGTCCGGCGGCACGATCGCACTCGTCGAGGACGGCGACCGCATCCGCATCGACATCCCGGCCCGGTCCGTCGAACTCCTCGTCCCGGACGAGGAACTGGCCGCCCGCCGCGCCGCCCTGGGCGGTACGTACGCCCCGAAGGACCGGCAGCGGAAGGTGTCGCAGGCACTCCGCGCCTACGCCGCCATGGCCACCAGCGCGGACAAGGGCGCGGTGCGGGACATCAGCAAGCTGCTTTAGCCCCCGGAGTTCTTTGGCTAACGCCACTCGTCCGGTTCGTCGGCGTCGACCGCGAACACCGTTCCGTCCGGCGCCGACCCGAACACCTTCCCGTCCGCCGCCACCGGCGGCGGGACCGTTCCCGCGAAGCCCCGCCCGGCAGCGCCCGGGCGGGGCTGCGTCTGCCCGATCAGCACGCCGCGCACTGCGTCCACGGCCAGCAGCCGGCCGTCCGCGGCCGAGAAGTACAGCCGTCCGTCGGCGGCCACCAGGGGCGAGGCATTGGCGACGGACGTCTCCGTCCGCCACATCTGACGGCCGCGCACCGTGTCCACCGCCGTCAGACCCCCGTCCCCCGACAGCACATAGACCACGTCGTCACGTGACACCGAACTCGCGGCGAACACCGGCTTGTCGAGCGGCACCCGGCTCTCCCGCCGCGCCAGCGGGTCGTAGCGCACCACGCTGGAGACCCGCTGCATGCTGTCGGTCTCGGTCAGCAGCAGGGCGCCGTCCTCGTCCGCCCCCGTGGTGGTCAGACTGCCGCGGCCCGTCCACTGCCACAGCGTCGTGCCCTGCACCGGATCGACGGCGACGATGTGCGTGCTGCGCCCGTCGGCGGACAGAGCGGTGGCATAGGCGACACCGCCGCGGTACGAGGTGAAGACGGGACTGTGGTGGCCCGGCAGGGCGTGGCGCCAGCGCTCCTTGTTCGTACGGCTGTCGAGCGCCGTGACCGTACCGTCCGTCGCGACCAGCAGGACCGTGTCGCTCGCGTGGTATATCCGTCCGACGTGCGCCGACACATCGCGGGTCCAGCGGGGTCGGCCCGTCACCGGATCGAAGGCGGCCAGCTGCCGGCCGTCCGGCGACAGCGCGAGGACCAGACCACCGCTGACCACGGGCGCGGGCGGAGCCCCGGCACTGCCCGGCAGCGTGTTCCTGGCCGTCCGCCGCCAGGTCACCTTGCCGCCCACGGCGTCGATCCGGGCCACGTGCAGGCCGGGCGCGGAGCAGTAGAGGGCCATCTCCGCATAGGTACAGGAGCCGGGATGCGCGTCCCGGCTGTCGACGCCCTCGAGCAGCGGCGCCCGCCACGGCCGCCAGTCCGCCCCGGCGGAGGTCTGGCGCGTCTCCGGCGCCCCGTCCGGCCCGTCGCTCCCGGTCACCGCCCACTTCACGCCCGCGCCCAGCGCCACGGCGGTCACGGCAGCGGTGGCGAACCACAGCACGCGCCGCTTGCGGCGCGCGGCGGGCGAGGGGACGGGCGCGGGCTCGGGCTCCGCGGTCACCGGGACCCGGGCATGGGTGACGGGAGTGACCTCTCGCTTCCCCTGATGCGTCTGCTGATACGTCTGCGCAGTAAGAGGAGTGACGGGAGCATGCGACAGCTGGGGCAGCTGAGCCATGATCGCGTCCGGCGTCGGACGGTCGGCGGGCTCCTTCGCCAGACAGGCCCGGATGAGCGGGATGAGGTCCTCGGGGACGCCCGTCAGATCCGGCTCGTCGTGCACCACCTGATAGGCGACGATGTACGGACTCTCCGACTCGAACGGCCCCCGTCCCGTCGCCGCGTGGACCAGCACCGACGCCAGTGCGAACACATCCGCCGCCGGCCCGACCTCGCGCGGGCGCTGGAACTGCTCGGGCGCCATGAAGGGCGGGGTGCCGACCAGCTTGCCCGTCTCGGTGCGCAGCTCGCTGTCGGACGGCCGGGAGATGCCGAAGTCGATCACCTTGGGACCATCCTCGGCGAGCAGGACGTTGCTGGGCTTGAGATCGCGGTGGACGACCCCCGCCCGGTGGATGTCCCGCAGCGCCTCCGCGAGACCGGCCGCCAGCCGGCGTACCTCGTTCGAGGTAAGCGGCCCGTCCTGTTTGATGCGTGCGGCCAGAGTCGGGCCGGAGATGCAGAGCGTGGCCATCCAGGGCCGCTCGCAGTCCGGGTCGGCGTCCACGACGGGCGCGGTGAACGCCCCGCTCACCCGCCGGGCGGCCGCCACCTCCTGCCGGAACCGTGCCCGGAACTCCGGGTCCGCCGCGTGGTCGGCGTGCACCACCTTGACCGCGAGCCGCAGCCCGGAGGGGGAGCGGGCCACATGCACCACGCCCATGCCGCCGGCGCCGAGACGGCCTTCCAGGCGGTACTGACCCGCGTACTCCGGATCCTCCGCTTCCGGGCCCGCCCCGGTACTGCGCAGCGGCGGCATTCCCCCACCCCCGTGTCGTCTCGGCCGCTTTCGACCGTTTGCGGAGCCTAATCGATGGGCGGCGGGATACCGGGGAGGACGTGCCGCTCCTTGCTAGCCTGCGCATGTCACATCACCGTCAACTCGGTTCATTTGACGGCCGATCAGCAGGATTCGTCACAGGGGAGGGCCGTATGGCCAGCGAAGAGAACGCCGAGCCGGGTATCGAGTCGCTCAGGTCGATCGCCGACGCCGTCTACTACCCGCTCGCACCGGGCTATCAGGTCAACGTCCGCAGCGGCCCGGGCACCGGCTACGGGGTCGTCAAGGTCCTCCAGCAGGGCTCCACTGTGCCGATCCGCTGCCAGACCCGCGGTGAAACGGTCTCCGGCCCGTGCGGCACGAGCAGCATCTGGGACAACATCGCCCCCGGCCAGTTCATCTCCGACACCTATGTGAAGACGGGCAGCAGCGGTTACGTGACGGTCAGCTGTGGCTAACCCGTGGACATAATCGATTCATGAGCGATCAGCACGAGGCTCCTGGCCCGCAGCCGGAGCCCATCCGGTTCTTCGGTACGACCTGGGTCGACCACGACGGTGGCTACGCACTGCGCCGGGGCGCCGTCGCGGTGGGATCCCTGGCCGCCGCGGTGGCGGGCGCCTTCGTCCTGCGCTTCGCCTATCAGGGGCTGGCCATCGCCCAGGTCGGCAGGCTGGTCGACCTGCTTCTCATCGGCGCCGTGCTGGCGTGCACCGCCCTGGCGTTCCGCCGGACCTGGGAGGGCTTCGTCCGCCGCAGGCCCGCGCCGGCCGACCCGGGGATGGAGCGGTCGGTGCAGAGCCTGATGTTCATCGGCTTCGTCGGTGCTCTGCTCGCCTACTTCCTGCGCGCACTCCAGGAGGCCCCTGGCGAGAAGCTGCACCGTGAGGAGTACGAGGAGGCCGTGGCCCGCCACGACCGCCTCCGCTCCACCCGCACGGGCAACCCGGCAGCTCGCCGGAAGCGCAAGAAGCGCTGAGGGGCTGAGGGGCGACCCGGTCCCGAGCACCCCTGAACCTCGTGTAGAGTTCTTCGAGTTGCCACGGCGTCCGCGAGGACGCGGGGGCGGCACTTCTCGCCTGACTGGCGGCAATCATTACTGCACGGCCCTTGAACGGGATTGATTTCGGCATGCCGGAATTCGGTTCCTGGCTCCGATTAGGAGTCGCGGGGGAAATCCGCTAAAGTAGTGATCACGCCGGAAGGCGCGAAGGAAAAGAAAGAAACCCCGATCCAACAGGGGGCCGGAGCCGGAAAACGGATCTGGTAAGGTTGGAAACAACGAAGGGAAGCGCCCGGAGGAAAGCCCGAGAGGGTGAGTACAAAGGAAGCGTTCGTTCCTTGAGAACTCAACAGCGTGCCAAAAGTCAACGCCAGACTATAAAACAACCCCGTCCCCTTGTGGGATGA
>NZ_JBTHHU010000039.1:0-63957 GCF_059089585.1 Streptomyces sp. SX-6
CCACCAGCCTCCCCGCCGTCCTCGAAGCCCTCGAGAACGACAACGAATACCTCCAGGCAGGCGGCGTCTTCACCGCCGACCTCATCGAAACCTGGATCGACTACAAGCGCACGAATGAGATCGCGCCGATGCAACTGCGGCCCCACCCGCACGAGTTCGAGCTCTACTTCGACATCTGAGCCCGCCCCGGGGCGCCTTCGCGCACGGCGTGGGCGCCCCGCCGAAGAGATTCCGTCTTCACCCCTCCGATGGCTTGACGCGCACCCGTTCGCCCATCACTATTGCTGACACAAGCATCGCTTGCGCAAGCAATCAATCGGGAAGGATGTACGGGCATGGCCTGGATCTACTTGCTCATCGCCTCGGTCTTCGAGGTGGTCTTCGCCCTCGCCACCAATGCCACCGAGGGCTTCACCAAGCTCGGCCCGTCCCTGCTGACGGCAGGGGCGGCAGCCGGAGGCATCTTCTTCCTCAGCCTCGCGCTCAAGACACTGGACGTGGGCGTGGGTTACGCGATCTGGACAGGCATCGGATCCGTCGGCACCGTCCTCCTCGGCGCCGTGATCTTCGGCGAGTCGCTGACCCTCGCCAAGGTGATCTGCTTCGTCGTCATCCTCGGCGGGATCATCGGCCTCAAGCTCGTCGACCGGAAGGCGACGGCGGAGGCTTCCACCGCCGAAGCCACCATGCCCGAGCCCGCCCCCGCGGCCGCCCGCTGACCGGCCCGCGACCGATGGGGGGATGTCATGCCTCTGAAGATCGAGATCTGGTCCGACTACGTCTGCCCGTTCTGCCTCCTCGCCAAGAAGGTCCTCGACCAGGCGACCGAGGGCAAAAACGTGGAGATCAGCTGGCACCCTTACGAACTGCGTCCGGAACCGACACCGACTCTGCTGGTCGAGGGTGACTATCTCCAGACCATCTGGAAGAACGTGGTCTACCCGCTGGCCGCACGCATGGAGATGCCGATCGTGCTGCCGGACGTGTCGCCGCAGCCCTACAGCCGACTCGCCTTCGAGGGCTACCAGTTCGCCCTCGAGCACGGCAAGGGCACCGAGTACAACGAGCGCATACTGACGGCCTTCTTCGTCGAAGAACGCGACATCGGCGATGTCGGCGTCCTCACCGAACTGGCCGCCGAACTCGGCCTGGACGCCCCGGAGTACCGGACCGCGCTCGAGACCGGCCGCTACCACGAGACCCACCAGCGGATCCTGCGCCACGCACACGAAGACCTCGGCATCACGACCGTCCCCACCATCTTCATCGGGGAAGGGCGCACCAAGGTCGAAGGAATGCCGCAACGCGCCTTCCTCGCCAAGGTCATCGACGAGGTGATCGCCCTCGAGACACCGGCATCACTCTCGGCAGCCTGAACCGCCCGCCGCCTTTCCGCCGCTTTCCGCGTCCCCCGCACCCGAACTCCCAAGGAGAACCCCTGTCATGGCCTGGATCTGGCTGCTCATCGCCTCCGTGTTCGAAGTCGCCTTCGCGCTCGGCACCAACGCCACCAAGGGCTTCACCCGACTGTGGCCCTCGGTCTTCACCCTGCTCGCCGCCGCCGGCGGGATCTACACCCTGAGCCTCTCGCTGCGGACGCTGGACGTCGGCGTCGGCTACGCGATCTGGACGGGCATCGGATCCGTCGGCACCGTCCTCCTCGGTTCGGTGATCTTCAAGGAGAAGATCACCAAGGAGAAGGTCGTCTGCTTCCTCGCCATCATCGGCGGCATCATCGGCCTGAAGCTGGCGGCGGGCGTCTGAGCAACGCCACCGGCACATCGGCGCCAGGCCACCCAGGACGGGCCCCCGGCTGACAGGTTCCCCCGCCGGCAGCCGGGGCGCCCAGCCCCCTCCCCCACTCCTTCCTCCCCCAACTCCCCTTCTTCACCCGAGCGTTCTCTTCCCCACCGAAAGCGAGGAGACCATGCCCTCACAAGGGTTCCTCAACCGCCTCGCCGAACAGGCGAAGCTACGACCGGATGCCACCGCTCTCGTCTTCCACCAGGACCGCGTCAGCTACGGGCAACTGCTGGAGACCGCCCGCGGCCTGCGCACCCAGCTGGCGGATCTGGGACTGTCCGCCGACGGACCGGTCGCCGTGTCCGTCAAGAAGTCCCCCGCCGCCATCGCCCTGGTGATCGCGCTCCTGATGGAGCAGCGGCAGATCCTGCTCCCCTCGCCCGAGCTCGGCGAGGACGTGCTGGGCACACTGGGCCGGCAGGCGTCGTGTTCCCACATCCTCACGGTCACGCAGGAGTCCGGAGGCCCGGCCACCGTCACGGCCCGGCCCGTGGAGAGCACCGCGAGCGCCGACGGGTTCGTCCTGCCCCCGGCCGACCGGGCGGCGCTCTTCCTCACCACCTCGGGCTCCACCGGGACCCCCAAGATCGTCCCGCTGCCGATGACGTCCGTCGACAACTTCCTCGCCTGGGGCGCGGAGCAGTTCGGCACCGGGCCCGACAGCGTCGTCCTCAGCTTCGCCCCGCTCAACTTCGATCTGTCGCTGCTGGACGTGTGGTCCACGCTCGGCGCCGGCGGGTGCGTCGTCCTGGTGGACCAGGACCGGGCGACGGACGCGGCCTATCTGCGAGGCCTGTTCGAGGAGAACGACGTCGAGCTCGTCCAGGCCGTGCCGATGTTCTTCCGGCTGCTGGCCGAGGCGGCCGAGGCCGAGGGGCTCGTCCTCAAGAGCGCCCGGCACGTCGTCTTCACCGGCGACGCCATGCCGCACGCGCTGCTGGAGCGACTGGCCGCACTGTTCCCCGGCGCCCGCTTCCACAACCTCTTCGGGTGCACCGAGACCAACGACAGCCTGATCCACGAGGTCGACGTCGAACGGCTCGCCCCCAACGAGAAGATCCCCATCGGCCGCCCGCTGCCTGGCGTCATCGCCCTCCTGCTGGACGAGGACGGCCGGCCCATCGAGGGCCAGGGCACCGGCGAGCTGCTGGTCTCGACCCCCTTCCAGACCACGGGCTACCTCGAAACCGCCCGTAACGAGGGGGTGTTCGTCACCGATCCCGAAGACGCGCCCCCCGGCGTCTACTACCGCACCGGTGACATGGTCACCCGGCGCGAGGACGGTGCCTTCGTCCTGGAGGGCCGCAACGACTTCCATGTGAAGGTCCGCGGTGTGCGGACCAACATGCAGGAGGTCGAGCAGGTCATCCTCGGCCACCCGGATGTGCGCGAGGCAGCCGTCGTTGCCATCCCCGACGAGCTGGCCGGCGTCAAACTGCACGCCGTCGTCCAGCGCAAACAGCGCTCCACGCTCAACAGCCTGGTGCTGCGCACCTATTGCTCGTGGGCGCTCCCCCGCCCGGCGATCCCCGGTTCGTTCGCGGTCGGCGACGCACCACTGCCGCGCACGGCCACCGGGAAGCCCGACCGCAACCTGATCAAGAACCAGATGATGATGGAGAGGAAGTCAGCATGAGCATCGCAGGCCGTATCACCGAGTTCATCACCTCCCAGTTCCTCCCGGACATCGACCCCTCCGAACTGGCCGCCGACTACGACCTCGTCGGCAACGGAGTGATCGACAGCCTGGGTCTGATCCGGGTCATCTCCTGGGTCTCCGAGACGTTCGAGCTGCCGCTCGACGACATCCCGATCGCCGCGGACAACTTCCGTTCCGTGGAGGCCATTGCGGACTTCGTCGCGGGGGCGAAGTCCCCGGCGGCGGCGCGCTGAACACCGTTTCCCATCCCTTTGACTCCGCACCACAGCTGACAAGGAGAGCACGAAATGATCATTCGTAGCCTGACCGAGGTGAAGGACGTCGAGTGGGGCAACGGCCTGAGCCGCCGCTTCCTGACCGAGGCCGACGGCATGGGGTACTCCCTGACCGACACCGTCGTCTACAAGGGCACCACCTCCAAGCTCCAGTACCAGCAGCACCTGGAGGCCTGCTACTGCATCTCCGGCAGCGGCGCGGTGGAGACCGTTGACGGCAAGCGCATCGAGATCACCGCGGGCACGATGTACGCCCTCGACAACCACGACGCCCACCACCTGATCGCCTCGGACGACGAGGACTTCCGTCTGGTGTGCGCCTTCGCCCCGGCGCTGCGCGGTGACGAGGTGCACTCGCTCAGCGAGGACGGCTTCTCGCGGTACTGAGTTCCCCCGGGCGCCGGCCGCTCCGGCCGGCGCCCCTCCATCCAGCAGCGACGCGGAAGAGCGGAGAACACCCGACATGATCAAGTGGTCAGAGGAGCAGGAGCGCCTCCACAATCTGATCGCCCCCCTCGCGGACGAGCTGAACGAGGGCCACCTCGAGTGGGACGAGCAGCAGGAATTCCCCTACGACAAGTGGAAGACGATCCGGCAATCCGGCCTGCTGGGCGTCCCGTTCGGCACGGAGTGGGGCGGCCTCGGCCAGTCGCTGCCGACCACGATGTACGCGCTCGAGGGGCTCGGCCGCTTCTCGCGGGACGCGGGCCTGAACTTCTCGGCCTCCACCCAGATCGTCTCCACCGGCATCCCGCTCCAGCGCTTCGGCTCGCAGGAGCTCAAGGACCGCTTTCTCCCCCGGATCCTGGACGGCAGCCTGATCGGCGCGCACGCGATCACCGAACCGGAGCACGGCTCGGACGCCATGAACATCCGGTCGGTCGCCGTCAAGGACGGTGACGACTACGTCATCAACGGCTCCAAGATGTTCATCAGCAACGCCACGATCGCCGATGTCTTCCTGCTGTACGTGCGCACCGGCGAGGCCGGCAGCCCGTTCGGGCTCAGCGTCTTCCTCGTCGAGCGCGACACCCCCGGACTGCGGGTCGGGGAGAACATCAAGAAGATGGGGCTGCGCAGTTCGCCGCTGGCCGAGGTGTTCTTCGACGACCTGCGGGTGCCGGCGAGCCAGATGCTGGGCTCCCCGGGCGCCGGATTCCTCATCCTCGACTATGTGATGAAGCGGGAGATCCTCTTCTCCTTCAGCATCAACCTCGGCGAGATGGAGCACCGGCTCGGGCGGTGCCTCGCCTACGCCAAGAGCCGCGAGCAGTTCGGCCAGCCCATCGGCGGCTTCCAGGCCGTGTCGCACAAGCTCGTGGACATGAAGATCGCGGTGGAGACCGCCCGCAAGTGGCTCTACGACACCGCGGAGAAGGTCGAAGCCAACAAGGACAGCACGATCGACGTCGCCGCCACGAAGATCACCGTGAGCGAGGCCAACAAGGCCACCGCCCTCGCGGCCCTGCAGATCTTCGGCGGCTACGGCTACCTCACCGACCACGGCATCGAGAAGGACGTGCGCAACGCCCTCGCCGGGACCATCTACTCGGGCACGTCCGAGATCCAGCGCAACCGCATCGCCGCCATGCTCGGCCTCTGACCGGGCTGTTGTTCTCCCCCACCGACCCTTGGAAGGACGCGCCATGACCACTGCCGTCGAGCACCCCAACGCCTACGATCACCTGCTGCGGTCGACCGACTTCCTCGACCACGACTCCTACGAGGTCCAGGAATTCGTGAACCGTTGGGTCACCGACCACGACGCCTCGCCGGTGCAGAAGGCCATCCAGCTGTACTACGGCGTCCGCGACAACGTCTTCTACGAGGTCTACGGAGCCGACCTGTCCCGCGACGGGCTGCGCGCCAGCTCCATCGCCACCGGCGGTCAGGGCTTCTGCCTGCACAAGTCGATCCTCTACGCGGCCGCGGTGCGCGCGGTGGGCATACCCAGCCGGCTGGTCTACGGCGACGTGCGCAACCACCTCGCCTCCGACCGCCTCAAGCAGCACATCGGCGGCGATGTCTTCTTCCACGGCCTGACCTCGGTCTACCTCGGCGGCCGCTGGATGAAGGCCACGCCGGTCTTCAACAAGCTGCTGTGCCGGCTCTACGGCATGACCCCCCTCGAGTTCGACGGCACCGGTGACAGCCTCTACCACCCCTTCGACGCCGACGAGGCCGAGACCGAGGCCGCCGCCCAGAAGACCATGGAATTCCTGTACATGCACGGCGAGTTCGACGACCTGCCCTACGACTACGTGATGACCAACATGCGCCGCAAGCACCCCCGGTTCCTCAACGGCGACGGCACCGTCGGGGGCGGCTCGCTGTCCGCCGAGGCGCCGTGATCCCGGAGCGACCCTCCAGCAACCCCGTAGGAACCCCGTAGCCCAAGTCCCCGCATTCCCTCAGGAGGAGCCATGAGCAACACCACCCCCATCGACGGCTGGCGTGCCCGGGCCCGGGTCGGCGTCGTGGTGCCGCACGCGGACGTCGGCCCCGAGTCCGAGCTCCAGGCGATGGCGCCCGAGGACGTGTTCATCCACGGCTCGCGGCTCGTCTTCGAGGCCATGCGTCCGGGCGGCGAGATGGACCCCAAGATCCCGCACGCCCCGGTCCACTCCTTCGTCGAGCCGCCGCACGTGGACAACGCCACCGAGCTCCTCGCGGCCTCGCCCATCGACGTGATCGCGCTGGGCTTCACCAGTTCCTCGTACGTCCTCGGCCCCAAGGGCGAGCAGGAGCTGTACGACCGGCTGGCCGCCCGGACCCGCGGGATCCCGCTGGTGGGCACCACGACCGCGGCCGTCGCGGGCCTCCGGGCGCTCGGCGCCGAGCGGCTCGCCCTGGTCAACCCGCCGTGGTTCGACGAGGAGTTGTCCGCACTGGGCGCCAAGTACTTCACCGACCAGGGCCTGCACGTCGTCCACCACGGCCCCTGTGGACTGCCGAGCAACCAGAAGGAGATCACCCCCGAGGCGCTCTCCGGCTGGATACGCACCGAAGTGGCCTCGTCCCGTCCCGACGCCGTGCTCGTCGCGGGCAACGGCATCCGCGCCGTCGGAGTCATCGCCGGGCTGGAGGAGGAACTGGACTTCTCCGTCCTGACCGCGAACCAGGTGCTCTTCTGGCACGCCCTGCACGAGGGCGGCGCCGCGGACGCGGCCAAGGACGTCACGTCCTACGGGCGGCTCTTCGACGCAAGCCCCCGGCCGAGGTAGGCCCGCCATGGCCCTGCTTCCCGCCGACGGCTACGTCGCCCTGTTCATGACCCGCGAAGGCGACCGGTACACCGAGCCGCTGATCTGCTGGCGCGAGGACGCCTCATGCGTCTACGGCATGGTGCTGCACAAAGGGGCACTGCACAGGGCCGAGCGGCTGCAGGGCTTCCTGCGCTACCGGTCCGCCGCCGAACCCGTGGAGCGCAGGCTCCACGCCGTGGGCTGACCCCTCCTTCGAACCACTCCGCCCCCCACTCCGCCCCCCCCCACTCCAACCTGCCACTCTCCCAAGGGAGTCGTACCCGATGACCACGCCCTCCCCCTCGTTCCCCCCGGGCACCGACCCGCAACTCGTCGCTCATGTGCAGAAAGCGGTCGAGCTCTCCTCCAAGCATGTGGCCCGCGGCGGCATCCCTTTCACCGGCCTGGTGATCGGGCGCAGGGGGGAGGTACTCGGCACGGGAGTGAACACCGTGTCCGAGGACCGCGATCCGACCGCGCACGCGGAGATCGTCGCGCTGCGGGCCGCGGCCAAGCAGCACGGCATCCACGCCGTGGCCGGCTCGACGCTCATCGCCTCGGGCGAGCCCTGCGCCCTGTGCTACATGGCGTCCCTCTACTTCGGCGTCGCCCACATCGTCTTCGCCGCCGACCGTCACATGGCGGCGCGGGGCGGCTTCGACTACTCCGACTCGTACCGGATCTTCGCGACCGACCCCACCCGATGGCACCTCAAGGTGACCTCGCTCCCCGTCGAGGGCGCGGAGCGCCCCTTCGACGAATGGCGGGGAGCCCGCTTGTACCGATGACCCATTCACCACCGTACGTACCAGGAAGGAGCCGACCGCATGACGGTGCACATCAAGGTCTGGTCCGATTACGTCTGCCCGTTCTGCATGCTGGCCGAGGAGCCGCTGCGCAAGGCGACCGCGGACGAGGACGTCGCCATCGAATGGATGCCGTTCGAACTGCGCCCGCACCCGGTTCCGACGCTGCACCCCGAGGGCGAGTACCTGCAGACGATCTGGCAGCGGGCTGTCTACCCCATGGCGAAGCGCATGAAGGTGGACATGAAGCTGCCCGACGTCTCGCCCCAGCCGTACACCCGGCTGGCCTTCGAGGGCTATCAGTTCGCGAAGGAGCACGGGCTTGCCTCGGAGTACACGCCTCGGATGCTGCGGGCCTTCTTCCAGGAGAACCGTGACATCGGGGAGATCGACGTACTCACCGAGCTGGCGGCCGAACTCGGGTTGCCTGCCGATGAGTTCCGCACGGCACTCGAGCAGGGCACGTACGCCGAGGCGCACCGCAAGGCGCTGGCCATAGCGGAGCAGAACCTCATCCAGAGCGTGCCCACGCTCATCATCGGCGGCACCCACCGCATCGAGGGGGTGCCGCACCCCGCACAGCTCCGCACCGCCATCGAGGCCGCGAAAGCCGAACAGGCGGCCCTCACCGAGGAAGAGTGGGGTGCCACCTGTGGAATCGACGGATGCTGACCAGGCCACCTGCTGGCGTGAACGGATCCTGTTCACCGGCCGAGTCACCCACGCGATCGAGAGGACGATGCTCCGCCGGCACGGCATGGGCCTGTCCGACTTCTTCGCACTGACCGCACTCGTGGAGGCCGGCGGGCAACGGCTGCGCATGCAGCAGCTGGCCGAGACGATAGGGCTGACCCAGTCGACGGTGAGCAGACTGCTGACGCGACTGGAGCACTGCGGCCTGGCGGACCGGCAGTTGGGCAAGCGCGACCGGCGCACCACCTACGCCACACCCACCCGCGCGGGCCGCGAACTGGCGGTCCAGGCCTCCGAGACGTTCGAGAGAGCCCTGACCTCGGTCCTCTCGGCACTGCCCTGCGGGGAAGGAGGTGGTGCGATGGCCGCAGGAGCCGCGTGACGCCGATGATGCGGCGGGCAAGCGCCCCCGACGGGAGGAAGGGACCGTCGGGGGCGCTGCGGCGTTCCCTCCTCCCGATGCTCCCGACGCTCGTGTTGTCGTTCCTCTTCAAAAACAAACCGGTTGTCTGGTATAGTCTTTACGGACAAGCCAGTTGGACAGGTCTTCTCCTGTGGCGACAAATGGGGTGGCGATGGCCGCGTACAGCATCAGCACCGAACGTCAGGCAGCGAGAGGCACGACGCGCACCGCACCGCACGTGGTCATCCGGCCCGAACGCACCGGCTGGTCCCTCGACTTGGACGAGCTGGTCCAGAGCGCGGCCCGGACCCCCGGCGGCTGCTCCACCCGCTTCCTGCCCGAGCTCGAGCGGCTCGTCGCAT
This sequence comes from Streptomyces sp. SX-6, assembly GCF_059089585.1. Taxonomy (NCBI): domain Bacteria; kingdom Bacillati; phylum Actinomycetota; class Actinomycetes; order Kitasatosporales; family Streptomycetaceae; genus Streptomyces; species Streptomyces sp. SX-6. Next base: position 9,248 of record NZ_JBTHHU010000039.1, read on the forward strand.
CCCTCAACCACGAGGGCCGCCTCACACCCGTCGGTCTCGTCGTGGTCCGGGCCAGGCTGCGCGCGGCCCTCGCCCGCCAGGCCCAGCTGCGCCTGCTGCCGCTGGGCGACCCCGCCGTCACCGCCGTGCGGCCCGCACCCTCGTTCATCACCGGACTGCCAGGCAGCGGCGCCGCGTTACTGCACAACCTGCTGGCCGAGCACCCCGGAGTGGACGCACCGGCCCTCTGGGAGCTGCACGAGCCGGCCGCCCCCGCGGCCGAACCGTGCGAGTTCCGCGGCCTGATCCAGCGGGGCCGCGCCGTGGCGGGCGGCACGCGCCGCCTGCTCACCGGCCGTCCGGCGGGCCTGCTGCGCGAGGCGACCCGGCCCGGCAGCTGCTCCTGGCTGCTCGGCAACGCCTTCCAGAGCCCGGCGACCGCCCTGGCCTGGCGCGTCCCGGCGTACGCGGACCGGCTCGAGGAGCACCCCATGACGGAGGCCTACCGCTTCCACCGCGAGCAGCTCCAGGCCGTCGCCCACCGCATCCCCGGCTCGGCGCTCCTGCTGCGCGACCCCTTCCACGCCCGTCACCTGCCGGAGCTTCTCGACGTCTATCCGCAGGCCACGGTCATCCGGGTGCACCGCGACCCGGCCCGGGTCGCCGCCACCACGGCGGGAATCAGCCACACCCTGCGCGCCGCGCTCTCCGCACCCGCCGACCCGCACGAGACGGGCCGCGAGTGGGCCGCGCGGACGGTACGGCACCTGACGGGCGCGGAAAGCGCGCTGCGCCGCCTGCCCCCGGGCCGCGTCCTCGACATCCGCCACCACGACCTGACGGACGACCCCGCCGCGACCGTACGCGAGGCCCTGGCCTTCCTCGGCCTCGAGCAGACCCCCGTGGTCGAGCGGAACGTGCTGAACCTCGCCGCCCGCACCGCCGCGGCCGCCCGGAGGGGCAAACCCTTCGGCACCGAGGAGTTCGGCATCAGCCGCCGCGCGCTCGCCGGCCGCCTCACCGCCTACCGCACCCGGTACGGAGTGTGAACCGGCCGGAACCGCACCCCCACCCAGCTGCTCTCTTTGCCAGGACATTCCCTTCGCAGGGCATGATGAATGCTTGCAACAGCATTAGCATGTCCAGACGGGGTGTGCAGCAGACGTCCAGGCAGGGAGACGAAGGACATGACGGCATCGGACACCGCCCTCCATACCGGACTCGACCTCTACCGGCAGCTGGCCATACTGACCGGCCAGGTCGGCAGCACGCTCGAGAAGCGCATGCTGCGCCGCCACGGGGTCACGCCGCTCGAGCACATGGCCCTGTCCGCCCTCGCCGAGGCCCGTGAGGACGGGCTGCGCATGCAGGACCTCGCGGAGGCCATCGGCGTGAACCCGTCCACCGTGAGCCGGCTGATGGGCCGGCTCGAGGGCGGCGAACTGGCCCACCGCGTGATCTCGGAGACGGACCGCCGCGCCACGTACGCCCGTATCACCCCGCACGGCAGGGAACTGGTCGACGAGGCCTCGGAGACCTTCGAGCAGGACTTCGCCGCCGCACTCGACGTCGCCGCGCTCGACGAGCGGACGACGGCCCTCGTGGCACTGCTGCGCGGCGGCCAGGAGGCGTAACAGCAGTACAGAGCACACCCCGGCCAAGGCCGGTTCCCGGCGAACTCGCGCCGGGAACCGGCCTTTTGCTGTTCATGTTCTTTTCTCTCCCACCCTCTGGATAAAAAACCGGTTGGGAGGTACGTTCTTGTGCAAGGAAAGGTCCGTGGCCTGTCACACCTGTCGCAGGGGAGAGTTGCGAACATGTCCGTACTGCTCGACGAACAGACCTTGGCCGGCCGGGAATTCAGCCGTACCGTGCCGTGCGACCTCGTGCGGCAGGCCTCGGTCTCCGAGGTCTTCCTCACCCACTGCCGCGCCGAGGACGAGCACACCTACACCGTCTCGGCCCAATGGCCGCGCGCGCACTGCTTCTTCGGCCCGGTGCTGGGCCGCTGGTACGACCCGCTGCTGGCCGCCGAGACCATCCGGCAGGCGGCCCTGCTCGTCGCCCACACGGGCCCGGGCGTTCCGCAGGGCGCCGAATTCCTGACGTGGAACCTGAAGTACTCCCTGTCGCCCATCGGCTTCCGGGTCGGGCCCGAGCCCGCCAACCTGACCCTCGACGTCGTCTGCCGGGAGGTCAGGGCGCGCGGCGACGACCTGGCGGGTCTGCGGGCCACCATCGACATCCGCCGCGGCTCCGCGCTCATCGGACGCGGCGAGACGACGTTCACCTGCGTCTCCGCCGAGCAGTACGCGCAGTTGCGCGACGCGGCGCCGGCCGGGCCCGCCGAGGACGCCCCGTCGCTCACGCCGGTCAACCCCGCGCTGGTGGGCCGCCGTGACGCCGTCGACGTCCTGGTCGCCACCGGCGAGAGCGACGACTCCTGGCTCCTGCGCGTCGACCGCGGCCACCCCGTGCTCTGCACCCCCGGCGCGGACCGCGTCCCGGGCGTGGCGCTCATGGAAGCCATGCGCCAGGCCGCGCAGTTGACGGCCGGGTGCGGCGACGCGCTGGCCCTGGACTTCGCGGTCGAGTTCACGCGCCCCGTGGACTTCGACCGTCCGGCGCGCGTCGGCGCCGAGGTCATCGGCTCGCTGTCGGGCGGCGGCGTGCCCGTCCATGTGACGGTCGAACAGGACGGGCGGCTCGCCGCGTTCGGCACCCTGCACCTGCAGCCGGTGCGTTCGGCGTGAACGGCCCGCGGATCCTGGTCACCGGGGCGACCGGCTTCATCGGCTCCGCCGTGCTGCACGCCCTCGGCACGGGGGCCGGCGGCCACCGGTTACGCGCGCTGGTCAGACGGCCGCAGGCCGACCCCGCGCCCGGCGTCGAGTACGCCTACGGCGACCTCGCCGATCCCGCCTCGCTGCGCGGCGTCTGCGACGACGTCGACACGGTGCTCCATCTCGCCGGCTACATCGGTTCCGACGAGCAACTGTGCACCGCCGTCAACGAGGAGGGGACGCGGGCCCTGCTCGCCGAGGCGGCCCGCTCCGGTACGCGCCGGATCATCTCCCTGAGCACCGCCGCGGTCTACGGCGCGGGCGTGCACCGCGGCATCGCCGAGGACGAGATACCCCCCGCCCCGGTGTCCGTCACCAGCCGCAGCCGGCTGGCCGCCGAGCGCATGGTGCTCGCCGCGGGCGGCAACGTGCTGCGCCCCCACCTCGTCTACGGCACCGGGGACGTCTGGGTGGTGCCCGCCGTCACCGAGATGCTCGGCCGTGTGCACGCGTGGTGCGACGGAGGACGGGCGCTGCTGTCCCTGATCGCGGTCGACGACCTCGCCCGGCTCTTCGCCGCCCTGGCCACGGCGCCCGAACCCCCGCTGCCACCGGGCACCGTGCACCACGCCAACCACCCCGACCCCCTGAGCAACCGCGACCTGGTGACCGTGCTGTGCGAGACGCTGGGACTCCCGCTGCCCCAGCAGGACCTCTCCTACGAGCAGTACCTGTGCTGGCTCCTGCGCACCCAGGGCAAGGTGACGGAACGTCAACTCTCTCTCTTCTCCACCGACCACTGGTACCGCAGCACATCCGTGTGGCAGCTCGCCGGGTGCGACCCGGGCCCCGGCCACCAGGCACGGCTGCGCGCGTACGCCCCGTGGTACCGCGCCTCGCTCGCCACCCCCGCCCCGACCCCCAGGGAGACCCTGTCGTGACCGCCCCCACCCGCCATCCCGCCCTCACCGAGGCCGAGTTCGCCGGTCTGCGGCTGCCCAACCGGCTGGCGCTCGCCCCGATGACCCGTATCTCGGCGACGCCCGACGGCCTGGCGACCGACGACATGGCCGCGTACTACGCCGGCTTCGCGCGGGGCGGCTTCGGCCTGCTGATCACCGAGGGCACGTACACGGACACCGCGTACAGCCAGGGCTACCTCGACCAGCCCGGGATCGCGACGCCCGGACAGGCCGCCGCCTGGCGGCAGGTCACCGAGCGGGTGCACGAGGAGGGCGGCCGCATCGTCCTCCAGCTCATGCACGCGGGGGCGCTCTCCCAGGGCAACCGCTTCCGGCCCGTCGCCGCGGCACCCTCCGCGCTCCGCCCGCGCGGCACCCAGCTGGCGTTCTACGGCGGCGACGGGCCGTGGCCCGAACCGCTGGCAATGACGGAGGTGGAGATCGCGCGCGTCGTGCGCGGCTTCGCGGAGTCGGCCGTACGCGCCCGGGAAGCGGGCTTCGACGGCGTCGAAGTGCACGGCGCCAACGGCTACTTGCTCGACCAGTTCCTCACCGACTACACCAACCTCCGCACGGACCGCTACGGCGGCCCCGTAGAGCACCGGATCCGGCTGACGGCCGAGGTCACCGCGGCCATCCGCGCCGCGGTGGGGACCGGCTTCGCGGTCGGCGTCCGCTTCTCGCAGACGAAGATCAACGACTTCACGCACCGCTGGGCCGGCGGAGCCTGCGAAGCCGCGGTCGTCTTCGCGGCAGCCGCACAGGCGGGCGCGGACTATCTGCACATCGCCGGGAACGGCCGTGCCTGGTTCGACGACGCGCGCTTCGACGACGGCCGTACGATCACCGCCGTCGCCCGGGAGACGACCTGCCTGCCCGTGATCGCCAACGGCGGGATGCACGACGCGGACCAGGCCGCGCGCGTCCTGGCCGGCGGCCACGCCGATCTGCTCTCGGTCGGCACGGGCGCGCTGGCCAACCCGGACCTGCCCCGCAGACTGGCCGACGGCACTGTCCTGGACGCCTTCGACCCGGCCGTGCTGCGCCCGCGCGCGACGCTCGCCAACGCCCGCCGGGTGGCCGCCCTCGCTTGAAGCCCGAAGGCCGTCGGTGAAGCCCGAAGGCCGTCAGCCGGAGCGGCCGACGCTCCTGAGGCCCATACCCCTGAGAACCTGCCCGACGCGCCTGCCCTGCGCGGCGAGGTCCCACGTCGGCCGCCCCCGCGTGAACGGCCAGCAGGCCAGCCCGACCACGACCGCGATCGCGTGGCCGAAGTCCGTGTACGTACCGCCGGTCAGCAGCGGCAGGGCGAAGAAGAGCACCAGGCCCACGAGGTAGAGCCAGCGCCAGGGCCGCGGCACCCGGTAGGTGAGCAGCGCCGCCGCCGCGGCCAGGCCGTAGGAGACGCCGATGTCGACCACGTGCTTCATCGCCCGCGGCGCATTGTGGTGCTCGATCGCCACCAGCAGCATCCGCTGGCTGACCAGCGTGGCCGAGATATGGGCGACGACGACCGTGAACAGCCAGCGCGTGGTGCCGACCCAGCGCTCCACGTTGGCGCTGAACACCTCGAAGAGCACGGCGTACAGCAGGAACGAGGACGGGCTCTCGATCCAGAAACCGCTGATGAGCAGGGACTGGAGCGGGTGCTTGTCGAGCTCGTGGATGTTGCTGCTGTTCCGGTGCAGCAGGAAGACCTCGAGCCCCTCGCTCGCCGAGGCGATGACCAGGCTGGTGATCCCGATGATCAGGAGCCAGATGTGGGTGCCGGGGGACGTACGGACCCAGGTGCGCAGCCACTCCACGGCAGCTGACCACCGGGAGAGGACGCCCGTGTCACGCTCGACCACCACTCGACGGTAGCCGAGGCACGGAGGACCCGCAGCGCGAGTTGTAGGATGACTGGGCAACCGGTTGACTGACTGCCCCTTGGAGGATTCGTGGCACTGCACGCAGCGGGACGGCAGTCCCTCGTGGACACCGTCGTGGAACAGCTGCGCACCCAGGTGACCGCCGGGGAGTGGCCCGTCGGCGAGCGCATCCCCACCGAGCACGCGCTCGCCGAGCAGATGGGCGTGGGGCGCAACACGGTCCGCGAGGCCGTACGCGTCCTCGTGCACGCCGGGATGCTGCGCTCACGGCAGGGCGAGGGCACCTTCGTGGTCTCCTCCGCCGACCCCGCCGAGATCATGCGCGGGGTGCGCCGCGCCGGCGTACGGGACGTGCTGGAGCTCCGCATCGCGCTCGAGGTGGAGGCCGCGCGGCTCGCGGCCTCGCGCCACGAGGCGGCGGACCTGGAGCGGATGCGCGAGGCGCTCGACGCCCAGACGGCATACGAGGACGCCGAGGGGCAGCCCGAGTCGGGCAACCTCGAGCTGTACGCCGACCACGACATCGCGTTCCACCGGGCCGTCGTGGAGGCCGCGCACAACACCGCGCTGACCTCCACCTACACCTGGTTCAGCAGCTCCGTGCGCGAGGCGCTGATCACCGCGCTCGGCGACTGCGAGATGCCCCGCATCCTGCACGGCGACCACCACGACCTGATGACCGCCATCGCCTCCGGCGACCCCGACGCCGCGGCACGGGCCGCCCGGGTCCTGCTCGAGCGCCCCAAGCAGGCCGTCGAGTCCCTGCTCGCCGAGCGCTGACCCGTACCCACCGCACCCCCTTGAAAGGCACCCCATGTCCGAAACGAGGCCCGAGACAGCCCTCATAGCCGCCGAAGAACCCCTGTCCGCGGCACCCTCCCCCGCCGCCGTGCGCACGCTGCGCGCACACCCCGCGCTCGTCATGCTCGGGATCGTCCTCGCCTCGCTCAACATGCGGGCCGCGCTCGCCGGGGTGTCGCCGCTGATGGACGAGATCGGCGGCCACTTCCACCTGGCGGCGGCAGCGAGCAGCCTGGTGACCACCATCCCGCTGGTCTTCATGGGCCTCGGCTCGATCATCGCCCCCCGGCTCGCCCGGCGCTGGGGCACGGAAGCCGTGCTGTGCGGGGCGCTCGTGCTGCTGGCCGGCGGCATCCTGCTGCGCATCGCGCCCCCGGTGGCGGCCCTGTTCGTCGGCTGCGCACTCGTCGGCACCGCGATCGCGCTGCTCAACGTGCTGATGCCGGGCCTGGTCAAGCGGGACTTCCCGGACCGGGCGGCGAGCATGACCGCCCTCTACTCGACCACGCTGATCCTCGGCGCCACCGGCGCCGCGGCCGCGTCCGTCCCGCTGGAGAACGCGCTCGGCGGCTGGCAGGGCTCCCTCGCCTCGTGGGCGCTGCTCGCCGTGGTCGCCGTGGTCGTGTGGATCCCGCAGGCCGTCATCGCCCGCAGGACGGCCCGCACCGGTGCGTCGCCGGAGCCCCGGCAGGCCGCCGCCGACGGACCGGACCTGATCCGCTCGCCCCTCGCGTGGCAGGTCACGCTGATGATGGGCACCCAGTCGCTGATCGCGTACGTCTGCATCGCCTGGATGCCGACCATCTTCACCGACCACGGCATGAGCAAGAGCGAGGCCGGCATCGTCTACGCCTTCTACACGCTGGTGCAGATGGCCGGTTCGTTCGTCGCGCCGCTGCTCGCCGGCCGGATGCGCGACCAGCGGCCGCTCGCGGTCAGCGTCGTCGTCCTCATGGCGGGCGGCATCGTCGGACTGCTGATCGCGCCCGCGGCGGGGGCGTGGGTCTGGGCGACCCTGATGGGCGTTGCCCAGGGCGGCATGCTCGGCCTCGCCCTGACGTTCATGGTGCTGCGCACCCGCGATGCCCACACGGCCGCACGGCTGTCGGGCATGGCACAGACGTGGGGCTATCTCCTCGCGTCCGTCGGGCCGTTCGCGATCGGTGCGGTGCACCAGGCGACGGACGGGTGGACGCTTCCGGTCGGGCTGCTGCTCATCGCCTGCACGGCTCTGCTGTTCCTGGGGCTGGGCGCGGGACGCGACCGGAAGATCTGAGGCAGGATGCGGCCATGCCGATCACCGTTCCTGCCGGACTGACCGCCTCTCACGAGAAGGAGTGGATCGACGCGCTGCCCGGTCTCGCGGCGGACTTCCTCGACCGCTGGGCACTGCGGACCGACGGTCCGCCGACGCACGGCATGGTGGCGCTCGTCCTGCCCGTCCTGCGGCAGGACGGCACCCCGGCCGTACTGAAGCTCCAGCCGGTGGACGAGGAGACCGCGGGTGAGCCGCTCGCCCTGCGGGCGTGGGACGGGACGGGTGCCGTCCGGCTCCTCGAGGAGGAGCCGGGCTCCGGGGTCATGCTGCTGGAACGCCTGGACGGCAGCCGCTCGTTGGCGTCCGTACCGGACGACGAGGCCGCGCTCCGGTCCCTCGTGGACCTGATGGCCCGGCTGCACCAGGCGCCCGTCCCCGCCGGGCTGCGCCGACTCGCCGACGAGACGGCCACGATGCTCGCGGACACGCCCGGGGCGGTGTCCGCCCTGGCCGATCCGGACGAGCGCCGGATGGTGCTCTCCTGCGCGGCGGCGGTGCGGGAGGTCGCGGACGAGCCCGGCGACCGGCTGCTGCACTGGGACCTGCACTACGAGAACGTGCTGGCCCCGCTGCCCGGCTCGGGCCGGGGGCCGTGGCTGGCGATCGACCCCAAGCCGCTCGCCGGCGACCCCGGCTTCGATCTGCTGCCCGCCCTCGTCAACCGGTGGGAGGACGCAGCCGCCACGGGCGACCCCGCGCGGGCGGTGCGCCGCCGGTTCGACCTGATGACCGAGGCGCTGGGCCTCGACCGGGGCCGGGCGGTGCGCTGGACGCTCGCGCGGGTGCTGCAGAACGCACTGTGGGACATCGAGGACGAGGAGACAGCCCTTCAGCCGGAGCAACTCGTCATCGCCGACGTGCTGTTGCGCAGCGTCTAGCCCTACTCCTCGCCCGCCAGCGTCAGCTTCCGCAGCTTCTCCCCAGCGAACCACGTGGCTCCCGCCGTCACCGCCGCGAGCAGCACCAGCGCCACCGGCAGGCCCACGTCCGAGGTGATCGCGCCCTCGGCGCCGATCCGTTCGGCGAGCGCCAGCGACCACTGCTGGACGCTCAGCGTGCGGGCGCCCGGCACGAAGTTGCCGATGAGTGTCTCCCAGACCAGGGCGTAGACCAGCCCGAAGACCACGGCGTGCCGGGTGACCGTGCCCAGCAGCAGGAAGAGCGCGCTGTAGGCGACGGAGGCGACGGCCGCCGCGACCGCGTAGGCCGTGGCTATCCGCTGGCTGTTGCCGTTGAGCAGCAGGCCCGCGACGAACGTGGGTATCGCCGAGAAGGCGACGGTCACCCCGATCGCGACGGCCAGCTTGGTGAGGCCGATCGTCGGCCGCTTGACCGGCTTGGCGAGGAGATAGACCACCGAGCCGTCGTCGATCTCCGGGCCGATGGCGCCCGTGCCGGCGATGACGCCGATGAGCGGGACCATCGTGGCCAGCGCGAAACCGCCCAGGACGTGCGTGGCGTTGGCGTCGTCGGCACCGGTCAGGGCGCGGACGGCCACCGCGATGACGAGCAGCAGGGCGGGCAGGGCGAAGAGGATGGCGGCCCGGCGGCGGCCCAGGAGTCCGCGATAGGTGAGCCGGGCGACAGTGGGATGGAACACGACAGGGCTCCCTTCAGGCCGCGATGAGGTAGGCGAAGACGGATTCCAGCGACTCGTCCGACGGCGAGACCGCGAGGAGACGGATCCCGTGCGCACGGGCGACGGACGGCAGCAGCGTGGTGAAGCGACCGAAGTCGACCGCCTGCACCCGCAACGCGCCTTCCTCGGCGTCGACTTCGATGCCCGCGGTCGACGGGTCGGCGATCAGCGCCGCGGCCAGCGCACGGTCGTCGCTGGAGCGCACGAGATAGCGGTGCGGGCGGTTGGTCATCAGGCGGCGGATCTTGCGGAAGTCGCCGGAGGCGGCGTGCCGCCCGGCGACGACGACCTCGATGTGCGAGGCCAGTTGCTCGACCTCCTCCAGGATGTGGGAGGAGAACAGCACCGTGCGCCCCTCGGCCCCCATCCTTCGCAGCAGCTCCATCAGCTGCATGCGCTGGCGGGGGTCCATGCCGTTGAACGGCTCGTCGAGCAGCAGCACGGACGGGTCGTGGACGAGCGCGGAGGCCATCTTCACGCGCTGCCGCATGCCCTTGCTGTAGGTGGAGATCCTGCGATCCTGCGCGTACTCCATCTCGACCGTGGCGAGCGCCTTGTGCGCGGCGGAGGCGGGCAGGCCGTGCAGTTCGGCGTTGGCCACCACGAACTCGAGGCCGGTGAGGAAGTCGTACATCGCCTCGCGCTCGGGGACGACGCCGAGGTGCCGGTAGATCTGCTCGTTGCCCCAGATCGTCGTCCCGTCCAGGGTGACCGTGCCGCTGGAGGGGGCGAGGAAGCCGCCCATCATGTTGATGAGCGTGGACTTGCCCGCGCCGTTGGGGCCGAGCAGGCCGGTGACACCGGGGCCCACCGAGAGGGTCACGTCATTGACAGCCACCACGTTCCCGAACCAGCGCGAGACGCGGTCGATGCGGATCGTCGTCACAGCCCGGCCTTCCGGTAGCGGCGCATCAGCAGCGCGTACGAGCCGGCGACCACGCCGAACAGGACGAGGAGGTAGACCGCGCCCGCACCGGTGCCCGGACCGTGCTGTCCGGGGAAGCTGGAGGCGGCCGACAGGAACGCCGTCTGGATGCCGTCTATGAGCGTGATGGGGGAGAAGATCCCCAACCAGCTGACGGCAGTGGCGTTCTCATGGCCGTCGGCGATGGCCTGGATGGTGCTCACCGCCCCGTAGGAGATGGTCAGCACGGCGATGACAGCGGCCACGCCGAAACCGCGGCGCGGTGTGAGCGCGGCGATCACCAGGCCGATGCCGGCGAACAGGAGCGAGAGCAGTGCCACGGAGACCAGTCCTTCTGCGAAGCCCTTCGTCTGCGAGGCGAAGCCGAGCTTCGCGAGCAGGCCACCCGCGTAGAGGATCAGCAGGGGCGAGGCGGTGAGGATGAACAGGGCCGACGCCAGGGCGGCGTACTTGGCCAGCACATAGTCGACGCGCTCGATCGGGCGCGAGAAATACAGCGGCACCGTCTTGAACCGCAGGTCCCGCGAGACCGCCTGGGGAGCCTGAGCGGCCACGAAGAGACCGATGACCGCCTGGAAGTAGAGCGCGTAACTCGTGTAGGCGATCGGCAGCTTGCTCGTCTTCATGGCCACCGCGACGGCGACGATGGTCGCCGCAGGCAGCGTCATCACGGCGTACAGCAGCATCGGCAGGACCTTGGACCTCGCCGAGCGGCCCAGGCCGTACGTGCCGCGCAGGCTGTGCGCGAAGAGCGAGCGGCGGATGTACGCGCGGCCGAGGCGCTCCCCGGCATAGCCGCGGTAGCCGATGTTGTGGATGACATCCGGCGCGGCTGCGGTCGTGGTCTCAGGCAGCATCGGAAGTGCCCCGTTCGTCGGTCCGGAAGACCTCGGCGATGCGGTGCCGTCGCTGTTCCATCCGGACCAGCCCGAGGCCGAGTTCGACGACTGCGTCGCGCACGGTGTCGTACGTCTCCTCGCCCGCGACGTCGACCAGCAGCACCGAGCCCGCGCCCGGCGCCCCGTGCTCCCCTGCGGGGTGCACCTCGAGCCCGGCCGCGGCCAGGGCCGCGGCGAGTGCGGACGTGTCGTCCGGGTGCGCGTCGCTGTCCGTCACCTCGACCGCGAGGGAGCCCGTGGCCTGGGTGAAGTCGCTGGTGGCGGAGGAGCGCAGCAGCTTGCCGCCGTCGATGACCACGACGTGGTCGCAGGTGCGCTCCAGCTCGCCGAGCAGGTGGGAGGTGACCAGCACCGAGATCCCGAAGTCGGTGTGGACACGCCGGACCAGGCCCAGCATCTCGTCGCGCCCGGCGGGGTCGAGGCCGTTGGTCGGCTCGTCGAGCAGGACCAACTGGGGCCCGTGGACGAGCGCTTGGGCCAGCTTGACCCGCTGCTTCATGCCCGTCGAATAGCCGCCGATGGGGCGGTAGCGCTCCTCGTACAGCCCGACGTGGCGCAGGGTGTCGGCGGTGCGCTCACGGGCGGCCGCGGGTGGCAGGCCGGACATCCGGGCCATGTGGACGACGAGTTCGGTCGCCGACACGTCCGGCGGCAGGCAGTCGTGCTCCGGCATGTAGCCGACGCGCTCGCGGATGGCGGGCCCCTGGGTCGCGACGTCCAGACCGAGCACCTCGGCCCGGCCCTCGGTGGCCGGGGAGAGCCCGAGCAGGATTTTGATCAGCGTGGACTTGCCGGCCCCGTTGGCACCCACCAGGCCGGTCACTCCCGGCGTGATGTCTACGGAGAGCCGGTCCAGGGCGGTCACCCGGGGGAACCGCTTGCTGAGGCCGTCGGTGGCGATCACAGTCACGTATTCGACGGTAGCGGCGCGGACCGCGCCGGTCGTCAGCCCAGATGGTGGCTTCCGCGTAGTCCTCCGGTCTGACCCGCCCGTAGGGGGTCGTTCCTTCGGCCCCCTACCCGTCGGTGCACAGGTCTTGACTCAGCCTCCGTCCATTGTCACATTCATCAGTGTCAACTTGCGTACGGGGTCCCGGGGTTCGCCCGGCGGACGAGACAGGCGGTTGGGCATGACGGCACCTGCGGCGGTACGAACCGCCGATGACCTGCAAGGTTTCCGGGATGTGCAGCGCCTGGCGTACGACTGCGCCGAGGCCGTCGCCGCCCGGCTCGTCCCGGGCGTGACCGAGCGGGACGCCGCCCGGATGCAGCGGGAGTGGCTGTACGAGCGCGGCGTACGGGACTGGTTCCACCTTCCCTTCGCCTGGTTCGGCGACCGCACCGCGTTCGCCGGCTTCCGGCTGCCGCACCAGTTCTTCCCCACCCGCAGGGCCCTGGAGCCGGGCATGCCGTTCGTCCTGGACATGGCGCCGGTGCACCGCGGGTTCACCGCCGACATCGGCTACTCCGGCTGCCTGGGCCCGAGTCCGCTGCACACCCGGATGCTCACCGATCTGCGGGAGCACCGCGACCTGATCCTGCGCGAGGTGCGCGAACGGCGGTCGCTGCGCGAGATCTACGAGGACGTCGACCGGCTCATGGCCCGCCAGGGGTACGTCAACCGGCACCGCGCCTATCCGTTCGGCGTGATCGCGCACCGGGTGGGCCGGATACCGGAGCGCCGCTGGTCGCCCACGGTGTTCGGCTTCGGCGTCCAGTCGCTCAAGGGGCTGGCCTCCGACGCCCTGCACGGGCACCGGGAGGGCTGGTCGCCGCTGTGGAGCCCGTACCGCGTCTCGGACCACCCGCCCCACCCGGGGCTGTGGGCGGTCGAGCCGCACCTCGGATTCCGCGGCACGGGCGCGAAGTTCGAGGAGCTCCTCGTGGTCACCGACTCCCGGGACCCCGAGGAGAGCGCGTTCTGGCTGGACGACGACCTGCCGCATGTGCGGCACGGACAGGAGAGGGCTGCCGCATGACGGGCGCGGGAATCGAGAGCGCGGGAATCGAGGGCGCGCGCGAGCGCCGGGTGCGGTCGGGCGGAATCGAGCTGTGCGTCGCGGAGTTGGGCGATGCCGCGCACCCGACAGTGGTGCTGCTGCACGGCTATCCGGACAGCAAGGAGGTGTGGTCCGAGGTCGCCATGCGGCTGCGGGACCGGTTCCATGTGGTGCTGTACGACGTGCGCGGCTGCGGCCGCTCCACCGCACCCCGGCCGCTGCGCGGCGGATTCACCCTCGAGAAGCTCACGGACGACTTCCTCGCGGTCGCCGACGCGGTGAGCCCCGATGCCCCGGTCCATCTGGTCGGCCACGACTGGGGGTCGGTGCAGGGCTGGGAGTTCGCCACGGTCGAGCGCACCGAGGGCCGCGTCGCCTCCTTCACCAGCATCTCGGGCCCGTCACTCGACCACTTCGCGCACTGGATCAGACGGCGCGCCGCCCGCCCGACCCCGCGCCGCGCGGCCCATCTGCTGGGCCAGAGCCGCAGGTCGTGGTACGTGGGCGCGCTGCACCTGCCCGTGCTGCCGGAGGCGGCCTGGCGCGGGCCGCTCGGCAGACGCTGGCCGGCCATGCTCGAGCGGTTCGAGAAGGTGCCGCAACCCCGGAGCGGGGGGCCCTACCCCACCGCGTCGCTGCCCTCCGACGCGGCGCACGGCGCCTGGCTGTACCGCGACAACGTACGGGCGAGGCTGCGCCGGCCGCGGGCGGACGCGTTCGCCCACGCGCCCGTCCAGCTGATCGTCCCGACCGGCGACCCCTATCTCTCCGAGCGGCTCTACGACGACCTGGACCGCTGGGCGCCCGGGCTGGTGCGGCGCACGCTGCGGGCCGGGCACTGGGTGCCGCGCACCCGGCCGGACCAAGTGGCGTCGTGGATCGCCGAGTTCGTCACATCCCGGGAGGACGGCGCGCCGCCGCGCGAGCAGGTGGCGGCGGGGCCGTTCGCGCAGCGGTTCGGCGGGCGGCTGGTGCTGGTGACGGGTGCGGCGAGCGGCATCGGGCGGGCCACCGCGTTCGCCTTCGCGGAGGCCGGGGCGCGGGTCGTCGCGGTCGACAAGGACGCGGAAGGCGCGGCCCGGACGGCCGAGATGGCGCGGCTGATCGGTGCGGCCGGGGCCTGGGGCGAGTGCGCCGACGTCGCGGACGAGCAGGCGATGGAGAAGCTGGCCGCCCAGGTCGCCGCCGAGTACGGCGTGGTGGATGTCCTGGTCAACAACGCGGGGATCGGGCTGTCCGGCGACTTCATGGACACCTCGACGGAGGACTGGCGCAAGGTCCTCGACGTCAACCTGTGGGGGGTGATCCACGGCTGCCGGGCGTTCGGCCGGCAGATGGCGGAGCGCGGGCAGGGCGGCCACATCGTCAACATCGCGTCCGCGGCGGCCTATCAGCCCCTGCGCACGCTTTCCGCGTACTGCACGTCGAAGGCGGCGGTGCTGATGCTCGGCGAGTGCCTGCGCGCCGAGTTGGCAGGCCAGGGGATCGGGGTCTCGTCGGTCTGCCCCGGTGCCGTCAACACCGGTATCACCAGCGCCTCGCGCTTCGTGGGCGTGCCAGAGGAGGAGCAGGAGCGGCGCCGGGCGAAGGCCACACGGGCGTACGGGCTGCGCAACTACCCGCCGGAGAAGGTCGCTTCGGCCGTCCTGCGGGCCGTGCTGGACGATCAGGCCGTGGTCCCGGTGACGCCCGAGGCGCGTGGCGCGCGCTTCCTGTCCCGTTTCGCCCCGAGGGCGCTGCGTGCGCTCGCGCGCATCGCGCCCCCGCTGTAGCCCCCGCTGTAGCCCCCGCTGTAGCCCCCACCGCAGAGAGACAGCTGAGGAGAACCGCACATGACCTACCGGATAGCGCCCCGGCGCGTGGCGTTCGACTGGCAGCGGACGCCGCTGCACTGGATACCCGACGAGCCCACCGCCACCCATGTCATCAACGTCCTGCACCTGCTGCTGCCCGCCGGGGAGCGGTGGTTCGTCAAGGTCTTCAAGGAGGCCCTGCCGCTGGTGCGGGACCCGCAACTGCTCAAGGACGTCAAGGGGTTCATGGGCCAGGAGGCCACGCACAGCGTGCAGCACTCCTATGTGCTGGACCACCTGGCCGAGCAGCGCCTGGACACGGCGGAGTACACGCGGCACGTGGATTTCCTCTTCGACGTGCTGCTGGGCGAGCGGCCCCCGTTCGGGCTGCCGGTGCCGGAGCGGGAGTGGCTGCGCTGGCGGCTGGCGGTGATCGCCTCGGTGGAGCAGTTCACGGCGGTGCTGGGCGACTGGGTGCTGCGGGCGGACGCGCTCGACCATGCCGACCCCGATCCGGTGATGCTGGACCTGCTGCGCTGGCACGGCGCGGAGGAGGTCGAACACCGGTCGGTGG
This sequence comes from Streptomyces sp. SX-6, assembly GCF_059089585.1. NCBI lineage: Bacteria > Bacillati > Actinomycetota > Actinomycetes > Kitasatosporales > Streptomycetaceae > Streptomyces > Streptomyces sp. SX-6. Next base: position 24,792 of record NZ_JBTHHU010000039.1, read on the forward strand.
CCTTCGACATGTACCAGCACTGCGGCGGCGGGGACCCGGGGCGCTATGTCCGGCGGGTCATGAGCATGCTGGTCACGGCGGTGGCGCTGATGTACCTGTGGCGGTACGGCACGTCCTATCTGATCCGGCACGACCCTCGGCTCGCGGGCCGTATGCGCTATTCGCTGCGCAACCACAACAGAGCCGTGGCGAAGGGCCTGTTGCCGACGTGGCGGGAGCTGGGGGCGGCGATACCGCGCTTCCTGCGGCCGTCCTACCACCCCTCGCAGGAGGGCTCGCTGAGCGCGGCCGTCGCGTACCTGGCCGCCTCCCCCGCGGCACGGGCTGCCGCCGTGGGTGCCACGGGACGCGCGGCGGCTTCATGACCGTGGCCGAGTACCGGATCGAGGACCTCGCCCACCGCAGCGGTGCCACGGTCCGCACGATCCGGGCCTATCAGGACCGGGGGCTGCTGCCGAAGCCGGAGCGGCGGGGCAGGGCGAACGTCTACGGGGACGCCCACCTGGCCAGGCTGCGGCAGATCACCGGCCTCCTCGACCGCGGCTACACCCTGGCCAGCATCAAGGAGTTGCTCGAGGCCTGGGACACGGGCCGCGGGCTCGGCGGGGTCCTCGGCCTGGTGGCCGAGGTGGACGGGCCGTGGACGGACGAGCAGGCGGGCCGGATCACACGGGCCGAGCTGGACGAGAAGTTCGGCAGCGACTCCAGCGACCGGGCCGTCGAGGACGCGGTCGAACTCGGCGTCCTGGAACGGCTGCCCGGCTCCCCGGACGTGTTCCACGTGCCCAGCCCGCGGGAACTGGACGTCGCCGCCGAGCTGTCCGCGGCCGGGGTACCGCTGCCCGCCCTCGCCGATCACCTGCGGGAACTGCGCGCCCAGGTCGAGTACATCGCGGAACGCTTCCTCGCCCTCACCACCGAGCATGTGTTCCGCCCGTACCTCGATCACCCGCCGACCGACGACGAGGCCGCGGAGGCCGCCTCGCTGGTACGCCGGCTACGGCCGCTCGCCCAGCAGACCATGGACGCCGAACTGGCCCGCGCGATGCGGACGTTGGCGACCCAGCTGCTGCGCGACCACCTCGGCGACGCGGCCGGGGCCGCGCACGACCACGGGACCGCGCACGACCGTCCGGCGGACGGTGCCGGACCCGCCCCCGGCGACGAGCCGGTCCGGCTGCCCGCCGGGACCGTCCGGGCCGTCGCCGGGCTCGTCGGCGCCGAGCACGTCGGGGAGTTCGTCACCGCCGCCGCCGAACGCGAGGTCCGGGCCCGCACCATGGACGCCCTCGCCGCCCGCGGCCGGCGATCAGCGGTCGGCTATCCAGTTGCCGTGGAAGCCGTAGGGCACACGCTGGGGCAGGTGGACGACGGCGACGGGAGGTGAGGCGAGGTCGTCCGCGTCGAGGATGACGAGGTCGCTGGTGCCGGTCGCCTCGTCGTGGACGTAGGTGATCAGCCAGCCGGGGCCGCCCGGCCGGTCGTCGGCCGGTGCGAAGGCCGCCTCGGAGGGGACGCGCCCCGGCCCGAAGTCGTGCCGGACGACGGTTCCGGTGCCCAGGTCGTAGCGGAGCAGCGCACCGGGCACGGGCTCAGCGCCCGGGGGCGCGGCGACCGTGACGTGCCCGTGGCGGGCCGCATGCCCGGCGAGGCGGTCGTCGATGCGGGGGAACTCGCAGGTGGTGTCGTCGAGTTGCTCCTCGGTGACCGTGCCGGTGGTGAGGTCGGCGGTCCAGCGCCAGAGCACAGGCCGGGAGGGCCCCAGGCCGGTGGCCCCGAGATGCGGGCGGCGCACGACGTGGAGGACGATCCGCTCACCGTGCTCATCGCTCTCGTCATGGGCGTTGAGCGTATGGAAGACGTAGCAGGGGTCGATCGGCAGCCAGCGCACCTCGCCGAAGGGATCGTCCCTGCGCAGCACGCCCAGTCTGGCCCCGTACCCGGGATCCCAGGTGTACGGCAGACCTCCGCCGGGCTGCCGCGCACGCACCGGGTCGAAGACGACGGGCAGGTCCATGAAAACCACATGGCGTGCGGTGAGGTGGAAGTCGTGCATCATCGTGAGCGCGGGCACCTCGATGGGGCGGCTGACGGCCAACTCCCCGTCGGCACCGGCGCGGTAATAGGTCAGGTGGGGCGCGGTGATGCCGTTGTGGCCGAAGAAGTGCAGCTCGCCGGTGACCGGGCAGGTCTTGGGGTGGGCGGTCATCGAAGTGGTCAGCCGGCCCGCGAAGTCGTACGGCCCGACGGTCTCCAGCTCGTGCCCGGGGCGGCAGTCCATCTCGTACGGGACCGAGGACTCGACCAGTGCGAAGGTGCGGCCCGCGTGCCGTACGACATGGGTGTTGGCGTGCCCGGCGGTGAAGTCGGCATTGCCCTGCCCGTCATAAATCCGGGCGCCATGGGTGAACGTCGAGGTGCTCACCCAGCGGTTGCGGTACGAGACGGCCCGGCCGCCCTCCAGCCGCACGCCGTGGATCATGCCGTCGCCGAAGAACCAGTGGCCGGATGCCGCGTCGTGCGGATTGGGGCCGTTGCGCAGATACCAGCCGGTGAGCTCCGGCGGAATCGCTCCGGTGACGGGCAGGTCGTAGGCGGTCAGCTCTTCCTTGACCGGCGCGTAGTTGCCTGCGAGGTGCGCGGGCGGTGTCGTCATGGCACTCAACCTCCTTGATGCGGATCGATGGGTGAACTGCCCTGCTCAGCTCACGCCTGCGCGGCGCGGGCACGGGCGCGGAGGCGCTGCCGGTAGGTGGTGGTGAACATCATCGGGAGGACGAACCCGGCGACGTGGACCGGTATGGAGACCTCGGCGCCGAGGCCGGCCGCGCGGATGGCCTCGGCGGCGAGGGCGCCCACCGTGAAGGACAGGGACCAGACGGCGGTGATCACCACATTGGCGTGGTGGAACAGCGGGTTCTCCCACACCTCGCGCGGCACCTCCCGCTTGGCGATGCCGATGGTGAAGGGCCGACCGACGGCCAGCGAGCCCCACGCGGTGAGAGCGAGCCAGCCCGAGGAGAGAGCGCTGGTGTGCTGCTCCAGCCCGCTGCCGGGGAAGCCGAAGGCCACGACGGCGAGGAGCGCGAAGAAGAGCGTCGAGCTGTACTCCAGGATCATCGACTCGGCCCGGACCCCTGCGGCGACGTCCTTGGCGAGCAGGACCGCGCCGACCGCGAGCGAGGCGGCCACTCCCCACCGCAAGCCGATCGGGGACACGATCGCGAAGGCGATCCAGGGAAGGAAGGTGCGCAGCTGGCTCAGTTTCACGGAATTTCCCCCTCGTCCGATCGGCCGGGCACGACCGGCCCCCCGACATTCCAGTTTTGACACGTCGAAAGTAGAGCGTCCAGCCTTGACGTGTCAAGAGTGGAAGGTAAGGTGGTGGTCATGAGCCTGAGACACGCGATGCTCGGACTGTTGGCCCAACGCCCCGCCAGCGGCTACGACTTGATGCGGGCGTTCGAGTCCTCACTCGCCAACGTCTGGCCCGCCACCCAGAGCCAGGTCTACGGAGAGCTGGGCAAGCTCGCGCAGGCGGGCCTGCTCACGACGACCGCGGAGGGCGCCCGGGGCCGCAAGGAGTACGCCATCACCGACAAGGGCGTCTCCGAGCTCCACCGATGGCTCACCTCGGACGAGCCGAGCCGCCCGGTGCGCAGCGAGGCCATGCTGAAGGTCTTCTTCCTCAGCGCCCTGACCCCACTCGAGGCGGTCGCCTACCTCGCGGGCGAGGCCGGGCGCGCCGCCCGCGAGCACGCCGCGCTGAAGGAGCTGGAGGCGCAGATCGACTGGGGGGACGACCCCTTGTCGGTCACCGGCCGCCTGACCCTGGAGTACGGGCTCCGCGTGACCGCCATGAAGGAGGAATGGGCGCACTGGGCCGCCGAGCAGTACAGCTCGAGAACCGGCACCGACTGACGGCCGCCCCGCACAGCCCGGGCACCCCTCACAGCCCGGGCGCGCCCCAGACCGGGAACCAGCGGCTCAGGTCCGTCTCGATCCGCAGGTCGTCCTCCAGCAGCGCCCTGGCCTGGAGCTCCAGCCCGTTGTCGCGCCTGTCCCCGCCGCCCGCCGCGGGCGCGAAGGGGTAGAACGTGCCGCGCTTGTAGAGGTAGACGAGCGCCAGCGAGCGCTCTCCGGCGTCCCGGAAACCCACCAGCGAGCAGAGCAGCTGGGGCCCGAAGCCGGCGTCCTGGAGCAGGGTGTTGACCCCGTGCAGGTCACCCACCAGGCCCGCGGTGTCGTCCGGCGAGTGCCGTGCGAGCAGCCAGGTGTAGCCGTAGGGGTCCCGGCTGAACTCCACCGGCACGCCGCCGTGCTCCGTGTCGGTGTCCAGCAGCGCCCGTACGTCCTGTTGCAGGGTGTCGAAGGCGCCGCCCTCCACGCTGGCGAAGCACACCGAGCCCGTCCCCGTCGGGCGGAAACCCGCGCCCGCCTGGAGGGTGACGGCGGCGGACGGCAGAGCGAAGAGCTGGTCCAGGTCCGGGCGGACGGGCTTGGTGCGCCCGAGGAGGATGTCCAGGAAACCCACGTCCGCAAGGCTCCTTACGTGTCAGGACCGGTTCGTGTCAGGACCGGTTCGTGTCAGGGCTGGTTCATGTCAGGGCCGGCCCAGCTGGACCGAGATCCGGCCGAGCTGCTCGAGCCGCTGCTCCAGCGTCGGGTGCGACGACAGCAGCCGGTTCACGCTGTCCTTGGAGAAGGCCGGCGCGAAGAAGAAGGCGTTGAACGGCTCGGCCTGCCGCAGGTCGCGCGTGGGGATGCGGGCCATCTGGCCCGTGACCTTGGTGAGCGCGGACGCCAGCGCCGAGGGCCGTCCCGTCAGCAGGGCCGCGGCACGGTCGGCGGACAGCTCGCGGTAGCGCGACAGCATCCGGGTGAGCAGGAAGCTGATGGCGTACACCACAGCGCTGACCAGCGGGATCACGATCATCAGGATCGCCGTGTTGCTGTCACGCCCGCCGACCCTGCGGAGGCCGCCCCACAGCCCGATGCGGGTGATGATCCCGGCCAGTACACCCAGGAACGAGGCGATGGTCATCACCGCCACATCACGGTGCGCCACGTGCGAGAGCTCGTGCGCCAGCACGCCCTCGAGCTCCTCCGGCTCCAGCCGCCGCAGCAGCCCGGTCGTCGCGCACACCAGGGCGTTGTTGCGGTTGCGGCCGGTCGCGAAGGCGTTCGGCACATCGGTGTCGGCGATCGCCACCCTCGGCTTGGGCATGTCGGCCAGCGCGCACAGCCGGTCCACCGCGCCGTGCAGCTCCGGCGCCTCCTGCTCGGTCACCTCGCGGGCGCCCATGCCGAAGGCGGCGATGCGGTCGCTGAACCAGAACTGGGCGATGAACATGCCCCCCGCGAGCAGTACGACCAGCGGCCAGGCTCCGCGCAACAGCACCACCAGCACGCCCACGAAGACCACATAGAGCAGCCCGATGAAGAACATCGTCGTCACCATGCGGGTGGTCAGTCCCCGGTCCGGGGTGAATCGGGTGCCTTGCATGGATACCTCCAAGGCCTCGGACACCGTGCCCACGGCAGGTGCCCCTGTCCCGATTCTCCCTCGCCCCCGGCTGTGCGCGCGGTAAAGAGCGGGGTAAGGAACGCTCCTCCGAACAGCACTCCCGAATGCTCTTCCGAACGCCTTTCCGAACGCCCGCTCCACCGGACGTAGGCTCGGGCCCATGACGACTTCCCCTCGCCTCAGCACCGTGATCCTCCCCGTCCGCCGCTGGCACGAGGGGGGCGCCGACGAATGGCGGCGGGCCGAGGAGCTCGGCTTCCACGCCGCGTACACCTACGACCACCTGTCCTGGCGGACCTTCCGCGACGGCCCGTGGTTCGGCGCCGTGCCGACCCTGACGGCGGCTGCGGGCATCACCGGACGGATCCGGCTGGGCACCCTGGTCACCTCGCCGAACTTCCGGCACCCGGTCACCCTCGCCAAGGAGCTCATCTCGCTCGACGACATCTCCGGCGGCCGGATCACTCTGGGCATCGGCGCCGGCGGGAACGGCTTCGACGCCACCGCGCTCGGCCAGGAGCCCTGGTCGCCGCGCGAGCGGGCCGACCGGTTCGGGGAGTTCGTGCCGCTGCTCGACCGGCTGCTGACCGAGCCCGCCGTGTCGCACAAGGGCGACTTCTACTCCGCCGAGGAAGCCCGCAACGTACCCGGCTGCGTACAGCGCCCGCGCATCCCGTTCGCGATCGCCGCCACCGGCCCGCGCGGACTGCGCCTGGCCGCCCGGTACGGGCAGGCCTGGGTGACCACGGGCGACCCGAAGATCTTCGAGACGGGAACGCCGGAGCAGTCGCGCGAGGCGATCCGCGGCCAGGTCGCCAAGCTCGAAGCGGCGTGCGAGGCCACCGGCCGGGACGTGCGCGAGCTGGACAAGATCCTGCTCACCGGCTTCACCCCCGACCGCCCCCTGGCCTCCTTCGACGCCTTCGTCGACTTCGCGGGCAGGCACCTGGAGCTGGGCTTCGACGAGATCGTCATCCACAGCCCCATTCCCGACTCGGACTTCGCGGCCGACGACAAGGTCTTCGAGCGCATCGCCACCGAGGGCCTCGCGCAGCTCGCGTAAGAGCCTCCCGTGCTGACGTACGCCCGTACACCCGTACCCACCGCGTCACCGAGAATGGGACTCGTGACTTCAGCTACCGAGCAGCCCGAGACCCCGGCCGCCCGCCGCAGATCCCCGGTCCCCCGGCTGATCGCCACGGATCTCGACGGAACCCTGCTGCGCGACGACCAGACGGTCTCCGACCGCACGGTCGCCGCCCTGGCCGCCGCCGAGGAGGCGGGCATCGAGGTCTTCTTCGTCACCGGACGGCCGGTGCGCTGGATGGACGTGGTCAGCGCACATGTGCACGGCCATGGGCTGGCGATCTGCGCCAACGGGGCGGCCGTCGTCGACCTGCACGACGGCGGCCGGTTCGTCGAGGTACGACCGCTGGAGCACGCCGACGCCCTGGCCATCGTCGACACGCTGCGCGCCGCCGTGCCCGGCACCTCCTTCGCCGTCGACCGCACCACCGGCGTCCAGTACGAGCCGCAGTACCCGCCCTTCCAGCTCGAGCCGCTCGCCTTCGTCGCCACGGCCGAGGACGCGCTCGGCGACGGAAGCGACGCCCCCGTCCTCAAGCTGCTCGCCCACCACCCCGACCTGCTGCCGGACGACTTCCTCGCCGTCGCCCGCGCGGTCGCGGGCGACCACGGCTGTTTCACCCGGTCCAGCCCCACCGCACTGCTGGAGATCAGCGCCCTCGGCGTCAGCAAGGCCAGCACGCTGGCCCGCTGCTGCGCCGAGCGCGGCATCGCGCCCGAAGAGGTCGTGGCGTTCGGCGACATGCCCAACGACCTGGAGATGCTCACCTGGGCCGGCACCTCGTACGCCATGGCCAACGCTCACCCCGAGGTCCTGGCCGCCACCACCCACCGGACGTCGGGCAACAACGACGACGGCGTGGCGGAGGTCATCGAACGGATCCTGCGCGACCGCGCGTAGTCACACCCGGACGCCACGGGCCCGCAGCCACTCGAGCGGCTCGACCGCGGAGCCGAACTCCTCGGTCGTACGGATCTCGAAGTGCAGATGCGGGCCCGTGGAGTTCCCGGTGGTCCCGGACAGCCCGATCCACTCCCCGGGACGCACCCTCTGCCCCGGTGCCACGAACGGCGCCGACAGGTGCGCGTACTGCGAGTACCAGCCGCCCTCGTGCCGGATCACCATGCTGATGCCGAACGCTCCCCCGCAGCCCGCCGCGACCACCGTCCCGGAACCGACCGCGCGCACGGGCGTGCCGACGGGAACGGCGAAGTCCTGACCGGTGTGCGTGGAGGCCCAGTTCGCACCGGAGCCGCCGAAACCGGCCGACAGCTGGTAGTCCAGCACCGGGCGCGTCCAGCTCTGCCGCGTCTCCCCGCCCGGGTGCGCGTTGTCGCCCGCGCCGATGGCCTCGCGGTCGACCGGTTCGCAGCGGCCGCTGCCGATGGCCGTCTCGGCCAGATCGTTCAGCTTCCCGCGCGCGGCCACCAGCCGCTCGTCGAGGACGCCCTTCAGCTCACGCAGCCGGGAGACGTCCTCCTCCTGCGCGTGCCAGGCGATCGCCGCGGACCGTTCCTCGGCCGCCAGGGACCTGCTCGTGCCGTCGGCCTCGCCCAGCCTCCGGGCCAGCCGGTCACGGCGGTCGATGTCGCGCTCCTGCAGCTCCATCAGCTCGAAGGGGTCCTCGGCGAACCGGCTGCCCACGGCGGTGAAGCCGCCCGTGCGGTACTGCGCCCGGGCGGCGGCCCCGGCGTCCTCCCGCAGCACCGACGAGACGAACCGCTGCCCGCGCAGCTGCCGCGCCAGCCCGCGGACCCGCTCGTGGCGCTCCCCCAGCGCCGCGAGCCCCCGCTCGTAGCGCTCCCTGGCCCGCCCGGCCTCGTGGGCCAGCCGGTACACCTCGGAGCCGGCGCGCGCCAGCCGCGCCGGGGCCCTGACCGCGGCCGAGGGAACGGACCCGAACAGGGGCGACACCAACACGCACACCGCGCACAGCGCCACGCCGTACCGGCGAAAACGACGACACCGCATGAACGCGATCTTGTCCCGGCCGTCAACAGCACGCCCCCGCAGAAGACCGTTCGGGGCACATCGTGCGGCCGAACCGGCTACAGCGGCGCCTCCCACATCACCCGCGTGCCCCGTCCGTCCTCGCCGAGCCCCGGCCCGTACGAGCTGGAACCGCCCAGCGACTCGGCCCGCTTGGCGAGGTTCCGCAGCCCGCTGCGCCGCCCGCCCTCCGGGATGCCGACCCCGTCGTCGGCGACCGTCAGCCGGACCGCGTCCCGTCCGTCCGGCAGGCGGGCCGTCACGTCGACGACGACCTCGATGCGCGACGCCTGAGCGTGCCGGAAGGCATTGGAGAGGGCCTCGCGCAGTGCCGCGATCAGGTTCTTGCCCGTCCGTTCGCCGACCTTCGCGTCGACCGGGCCGACGAAGCTCGCCGAGGGCTGGAAACCGAGCGGCACTGCGGCCGTGCCGATCTCCCGCAGGACGCGCGTACGCAGCCCGGCGGGCGCCTCGGTGGGCTCCTGCTGGAGGGCGAAGATCGCCGTACGGATCTCCTGGATCGTCCGGTCCAGCTCGTCCACGGCCTGCCCCACCGTCGTGCGCACCTCGGGCACCACCGCCCTGCGCTGCGCGCTGTCAAGCAGCAGACCGGTGGCGAACAGCCGCTGGATGACCAGGTCGTGCAGGTCCCGGGCGATCCGGTCGCGGTCCTCGTAGACGGCGAGCCGTTCCCGGTCGCGCTGTGCCTCCGCCAGGACGAGCGCGAGCGCGGCCTGTGCGGCGAACCGCTCGGCGAGGGTGCGCTCGGCAGCACTGAATCTGCGGGCGCCGCGGTGCCGCGGTGTCGCGAGCGCACCGAGCACCCGGTCGCCGCTCTTGAGCGGCAGCAGCATGCTCGGGCCGAAACGGGGCGCGTCCTCTGTCGTCATCCGGGGGTCCGTGGCCGAGTCGTCCGTGAACACCGGCTCCCCGGCGAGGAGTTGCGACACGACGGGGCTGTGATGGGGCATCACCGTCCCCAGCAGCCCAGCGGGGTCGTCGGCCGAGACGGCCGCCATCTCGAGCCCGCCGTCCTGCTCCGGCAGCAGCACGATGCCGGCGGCGGAGTCCGCGAGGCGGCGCGCCTGTTCGGCGATGACGGACAGTGCGTCCTCCGCGTCGCTTCCGGACAACAGGGCGGTGGTGACGGCCACCGAACCGTCGATCCAGCGCATCCGCTGACGGCCCTCTTCGTGCACCCGCGCGTTGCCGATCGCGATGCCCGCCTCGGTGGCGATGATCTTCACCATGTGCAGGTCCGCGATATTGAACTCACCACCGCCGCGCTTCCCGGTGAGATAGAGGTTGCCGAACACCTCGCCCTCGACGCGGATGGGGACGCCCAGGAAGCTGCGCATCGGCGGGTGCCCCGGCGGGAAGCCGCACGCGCGCGGGTCGGTCGTCAGGTCCGCCAGCATGACCGGTTCGGGCCGCCGGATGAGGGCACCCAGCAGACCCCGGCCGGCGGGCAGGGTGCCGATGCGCCTGTGCTGCTCCTCGGTGACGCCGTGGGTGATGAAGTCCGCGAGCCCCCGGCCGGAGGGGTCGATGACGCCGATGGCGGCGTAGCGCGCATCGGCGAGCTCGGCGGCGGTCTTGACGATCCGGTCGAGCATGGTGTGCAGCTCGAGGCCGGTGCCGACCGACCGCATGGCCTCCAGCAGCTGCGGGACGCGCGAGGTCAGCTGCGTGGACATGCCCTGCAGACTGCGCGTGGCCTCGGTGGCGATCGCCAACGGGTCCAAGTGGCCCGAGGGTGCCGTGAGGTCCTGGGGGCCCGAGGATTCTGCCGTGGCTGCCATACCCAGAGCCTAATAAGTACCTTTTGCCAGGGAAAGCGGCGGATGCGCGTCGACGGACTCCGTCTGCCGTTCCCGCTCCAGCATCTGCTGGAACGGTCCGGACACCCCCGCCAGTTCCGCGTACCCGCCCCGCTGCACGACCTGCCCCCGGTCCAGCACGATCACCTCGTCGACCGCCTCCAGACCGGCCAGCCGGTGGGTGATCAGTACGGTCGTACGGCCCCGCGTGGCCGCCAGCAGATCGGCGGTCAGCGCGTCCGCGGTCGCCAGGTCGAGGTGCTCGGCGGGCTCGTCCAGCACCAGCACGGGGAAGTCCGCGAGCAGCGCGCGGGCGAGCGCGAGCCGCTGCCGCTGGCCGCCGGACAGGCGCGCCCCGTGCTCGCCCACCAGGGTGTCCAGCCCCTGCGGCAGGCTCTCCACCCACGCCAGCAACCGTGCGGCCCGCAGCGCCCCGCGCAGCTCGTCGTCCCCCGCCCCCGGACGCGCGAGCCGCAGGTTCTCGCGCAGCGAGCTGTCGAAGATGTGCGCGTCCTGCGCGCACAGGCCGACGAGCCGCCGCACCGCGTCCCCGTCCATACGGGCCGCGTCGCGGCCGGCGAGGGTGTACGCGCCGGACTCGGCGTCCAGGAAGCGCAGCAGCACGTGTGCGAGCGTCGTCTTGCCCGAACCGGACTGTCCGACGACGGCGACGCGGCGGCCCTCGGCCAGCTCCATGCCGAATCCGCTCAGGGCGGCCTCGGAGCGCCCGGGGTGGCGGACGGTCAGGCCGTCCAGCCGCAGCGGGAAGGGCGACCGCGGCGCGGGGTCCGTTCCGTCGCGTACGGGCTCGGGGGCGTCCAGTACCTCGTACACCCGCTCCGCGGCGCGGCGGACACGCTGCCGGTGCTGCACCGCGAGCGGCAGGCCCGCGACGGCCTCGAACGCGGCCAGCGGGGTGAGGACGACGACGGCCAGCCACAGCCCGCCGAGCCGCCCGTCGTGGACGGCCCCGGCACCCGCCCACGCCGTCGCGGCCACGGTCAGACCGCAGGCGAGGGCGGACAGGCCGGCGCCGAGCGCGGTGGCGGCCGAGGCCCGGCGGGCGATGCGGGTGAGCGCGCCGTCCGCGCGGCGCAGCCGCTCGAGCCGGGCGGGCAGGGCGCCCGCCACGGTCAGCTCGGCGACCCCGGCGAGCAGGCCGACCACCTGGGCCGACAACGCCCCGCGCGCGGGCGCCAGTTGCCGCTCGGCACGCCGCGCGACCGCACCGGACAGCGCGGGCACCGCGACACCCGCGACCAGCAGCCCGGCCGCGAGCAGCGCGCCGGCCTCCGGCAGCAGCCACGCGGTGAACCCGACCGACACGGCGCCGACGAGCACGGCCGAGCCGAGCGGCAGCAACCAGCGCAGGAAGTAGTCCTGCAACGCGTCCACATCGGCGACGAGCCGCGAGAGCAGATCACCGCGCCGGGCGTCGCGCAGCCCCGCCGGGGCGAGACGCTCGAGCCGCCGGTAGACGGAGACCCGCAGCCCGGCCAGGGCGCGCAGCACGGCGTCGTGCGAGACGAGGCGCTCGGCGTAGCGGAAGACGGACCGGCTGATGCCGAACGCGCGGGTCGCGGTGACGGCGACCATCAGGTAGAGCACGGGGGGCTGTTGCGAGGCCCGCGAGATCAGCCACCCGGACACGGCCATCAGCCCGACGGCACTCCCGAGCGCCAGACTCCCGAGCACCAGCGCCAGCCCGAACCGCCCCCGCCACGGGGCGCCTTCGGCGCGCACGCGCGCAAGGGGGTTCTTGCTCCGGGGCCCGCTTTCCAGCCCGGCCCGGCCCAATTCAGCCTGTCCGGCGTTTGAGGACCGGGGGTCCGGGGGCGGAGCCCCCGGAAGAAACGGTGAAAGGGCGGGCCGGGGGCTCACTTCCTCCACCGCACCCCCCACCCGCACCACCCGATCGGCCACCGCCAGCAACGCAGGCCGATGCACAACCATCAGCACCGTCCGCCCCTCGGCCAGCCTCCCCACCGCCTCGACGACCCCCGCCTCCGTCTCGCCGTCCAGGTTCGCGGTCGGCTCGTCGAGGAGCAGCACCGGCCGGTCGGCGAGGAACGCCCGTGCCAGTGCGAGGCGTTGGCGCTGCCCGGCGGAGAGGCCGGCACCGTCCTCGCCGAGGCGAGTGTCAGTGCCATGGTCCAGCATGGAGACGAACTCGAGCGCTCCGGCCGCACGCAGTGCGTCCCGCACCTGTGCGTCCGTGGCGTCCGGCCGTGCCAGTCGCACGTTCTCGGCGATTGTCCCGGCGAAGAGATGGGGCCGTTGCGGGACCCAGGCCACCTGGTCCCGCCAGCTTTCGGGGGAGAACGATGACAGCTCCGCACCGCCCACCAGCACCCGCCCGCTCGCGGGCCGCACAAAGCCGAGGAGGACGTCCAGCAGCGTGGACTTGCCGCTGCCGCTCACGCCCGTCAGGGCGACCGTCTCCCCGGGCCGCACCTCGAACGAGGTCTCGGCCAGGGCGGGTTGGTCACGCCCGGGGCGCCGCACCACGAGACGGTCGACGGTCAGCGCGGCCCGGCGCGCGTCCGGCGCGGGCAGGCCGCCCCGCGGCGCGGGCTCGGTCTCCAGCACGGCGAAGACCTGGTCGGCGGCCGCGAGTCCCTCCGCCGCGGCGTGGTACTGGGCGCCCACCTGCCGCAGCGGCAGATAGGCCTCGGGCGCCAGGACGAGCACCAACAGCCCGGTGTACAGATCGAGTTCGCCGTGCACGAGCCGCATGCCGATGCCGACGGCGACCAGGGCCACCGAGATGGTGGACAGCAGTTCCAGCGCGAAGGAGGAGAGGAAGGCGATGCGCAGCGTGCGCAGGGTCGCGCGCCGGTAGTCGGAGGTGATGGCGCGGATCGACTCGGCCTGGGCCTTGGCCCGGCCGAAGACCTTGAGCGTGGGAAGTCCGGCGACGACGTCGAGGAAGTGCCCGGAGAGCCGGGACAGCAGGCGCCACTGCCGGTCCATCCGGGCCTGGGTGGCCCACCCGATGAGGGCCATGAAGAGGGGGATGAGGGGCAGCGTGAGGACGATGACGAGCGCCGAGAGCCAGTCGGCGGAGACGATACGGGCCAGCACGGCGACGGGCACGACGGCCGCGAGACCGAGCTGGGGCAGATAGCGGGCGAAGTAGTCGTCCAGCGCGTCCACTCCGCGCGTGGCGAGGGTCGTGAGCTCGCCGGTGCCCGGTGCGGCTCCGGGCCCGAGCCGCGTGGCGTGCTCGAGCAGCCGGGTGCGCAGTTGCGACTTGACGGACGCACTCGCACGGTGCGCGGCCAGCTCGGTGAGCCAGGCCACGAGGGCCCGGCCCGCCGAGACGGCGGCCAACAGGGCGAGCGGCACCGCCAGTTGCGCCGCGGTGCGCCCGTGCTGGAACGCCCCGGTGACCGTCTCTGCGATGAGCATCGCCTGGGCGACGACGAGACCGGCCCCCGCCAGCCCGAGCACCACGGAGGCGGCCAGGAAGAAGCGGGTCGCGGAGGCGTACCGCAACAGCCGGGGGTCGACGGGCTTCATCGGCTCGCTCCTCGCTCGTTCCTTGTTTGTTCCTCGCTTGTTCCTCAGTGCGCGGCGGGGATGTGCTGGGTGCCGATCCGCTTGCGGAACACCCAGTAGGTCCACGCCTGGTAGCCGATGATCACGGGGGTCATGAAGCCCGCGACCCACGTCATGATCCCCAACGTGTAGGGGCTGGACGCGGCGTTGGTGACGGTCAGGCTCCACCGAGGGTCGGTGGAGGAGGGCATGACGTCCGGGAAGGTGGCGAGGAAGAGCATCGCGAAGGCGGCCACGATCGTCACTCCGGACAGGGCGAAGGCCCAGCCTTCCCGGCCGAGCCGGTTCATCACCAGCGCGGCGGCGAGCGCGGCCACCGCGACGATCAGTGCGGGCAGGCTGCGTCCGTTGCCGGAGTCCGCCTGCGTCCAGCCCAGGAAGGCCACCGCGAGCACCGCGCTGACGAGGCCGAGCCGGGTCGCGTACGCCCGGGCCCGGTGCCGGATGTCGCCGACGGTCTTGAGCGCGGCGAAGACAGCGCCGTGGAAGGTGAAGAGCACGAGCGTGAGGAGGCCGCCCAGCAAGGCGTACGGGTTCAGCAGGTCGAGCACGCTGCCGGTGAAGTTCTTGTCCGGCCCGATCGGCACACCGCGCACGAGGTTGGCGAAGGCGACGCCCCACAGGAAGGCGGGCAGCAACGAGCACCAGAAGATGGCGTGTTCCCAGTTGTGCTGCCAGCGCTCCTCGCTGCGCTTGTGGCGGTACTCGAAGGCGACGCCGCGCACGATGAGGCAGACCAGGATGGCGAGCAGCGGGAGGTAGAAGCCGCTGAAGAGCGTGGCGTACCAGTCGGGGAAGGCGGCGAAGGTGGCACCGCCCGCCGTGATCAGCCAGACCTCGTTGGCGTCCCAGACGGGGCCGATCGTGTTGATCAGCACCCGGCGTTCGGTGCGGTCCTTGGCGAGCAGCTTGGTCAGCACGCCGATGCCGAAGTCGAAGCCCTCGAGGAAGAAGTAGCCGATCCACAGGACAGCGATCAGCAGGTACCAGAAGTCGTGGAGGTGCATGGAATCTCTCCGTTCCGCCGCGTCAGTACGTTCAGTACGCGAAGGTCATCGGCTTGTCGGCCTCCTCGGCCGCCGGCTCTCCCGAGGGGAGCCGCAGCCGGGGGTCCTTCGCCGGCGGCTGCTCGTCCGTGTCCGGCCCGGCCTTGCCGTACTTGACCAGCAGCTTGACCTCGACGACCGCGAGCACGGCGTAGAGCAGCGTGAACACGATCATGGAGGTGAGGACTTCGCCCTGGCTCACCCCGGGCGAGACGGCCCTGTCCGTCTTCAGCAGTCCGTAGACGGCCCAGGGCTGGCGTCCCATCTCCGTGAAGATCCAGCCGAAGGAGTTGGCGATCAGCGGGAAGCCCATGGTGAGGATGCCGATGCGCCAGGACCACTTGGTGAGGAGGGGGTTCATCTCGCGCGTCCGCGTCAGCATCAGCCGCGGCACCTCGTTCTCGCCGGTGCGGAACTCCGGCGCGAGCCACAACTTCTTGCGTGTGGTCCACAGGCCGATGAGCCCGGCGACGAAGGAGGTCATCCCGAAGCCGATCATGAGGCGGAAGCCCCAGAAGGTCATGAAGATGCTGGGGATGTAGTCATCCGCCTTGCCGCCGTACTGCGCGGCCTCCTTCGCGGCGATGTCGTTGATGCCGGGGACGGCCTCGGAGAAGTTGCTGTGCGCGAGGAAGGAGAGTATGCCGGGGATCTCGATCTCGACGCTGTTGTGCCCCTTGGTGACGTCGCCGACCGCGAACACCGAGAACGGCGCCGGTGCCTGGGTCTCCCACAGTGCCTCGGCGGCGGCCATCTTCATCGGTTGCTGCTCGAACATCACCTTGCCGAGGCTGTCGCCGCTGATCGCGGTGCCGAGCCCGGCGATCACCGCGACGACCAGTCCGACGCGCAGCGAGGAGCGCATCGCGCCGATCTGGTGGCGCTGCTTCTCGCCGAGCTCCTCGCCCTTGATCTGCTTGCGCTTGGCCCGCCACAGGTGGAACGAGGCGATGCCGACCATGAAGGCCGCACCGGTGAGGAAGGCGGCGGTGATGGTGTGGAAGACCACGACCAGGGTGGTGTTCTGTGTCAGCACCGCCCAGATGTCGGTGAGTTGAGCCTTGCCCGTCGCCTTGTCGATGCGGTAGCCCGTCGGGTGCTGCATCCAGGAGTTCGCGGCGAGGATGAAGTACGAGGAGAGCAGGGTGCCGACCGCGACGATCCAGATGCACGCGCAGTGGATCTTCTTGGGCAGCTTGTCCCAGCCGAAGATCCACAGGCCGATGAAGGTGGACTCGAAGAAGAAGGCCAGCAGGGCCTCCATCGCGAGCGGGGCGCCGAAGACGTCACCGACGAAGCGCGAGTAGTCCGACCAGTTCATGCCGAACTGGAACTCCTGGACGATGCCGGTGACCACGCCCATCGCGATGTTGATGAGGAAGAGCTTTCCCCAGAACTTCGTCGCATGGAAGTACTTGACCTTGTCCGTACGGACCCAGGCCGTCTGCAGACCCGCGGTGATCGCCGCGAGACTGATCGTGAGGGGGACGAAGAGGAAGTGGTAGACGGTGGTGATGCCGAACTGCCAGCGCGACAGTGTCTCCGGCGCCATAGCCAGGTTCACTC
Source organism: Streptomyces sp. SX-6 (assembly GCF_059089585.1). Lineage (NCBI taxonomy): Bacteria > Bacillati > Actinomycetota > Actinomycetes > Kitasatosporales > Streptomycetaceae > Streptomyces > Streptomyces sp. SX-6. The sequence continues at coordinate 41,388 of NZ_JBTHHU010000039.1, forward strand.
GGTCTCTCCTTGCATCGTGCGCCACCGGCGACTAAAAGCCGACGGTTCGCCCCATATGCCCCACTGAAAACAGGACATAAAGACGAGCTTGTGAACGCGTTCACATTCACAAGTCATTATGGCGCACATGTCTTTTCGGACAGACAGCGGGGTACCCCCTTCGGCCCCTTGACCGCCCGTACACCTGTCCCCCGGCACACAAAAACGCCCTGGGCCGGATCCATGACGGATCCGGCCCAGGGCGCAGTGCGATGCAGGGCGGCGTCAGACCTCAGAGCTCCTTGCGGAACTCCTCGGCCGCCCGCAGGAACAGGTCGTTGCCCTCGGTCTCGCCGATCGTCACCCGCACACCCTCGCCCGGGAACGGCCGCACGATCACGCCCGCCCGCTCGCACGCGGCGGCGAAGTCGAGCGTGCGCTCCCCCAACCGCAGCCAGACGAAGTTGGCCTGCGCCTCCGGCACCGTCCAGCCCTGGCCGGCCAGCCCCTCGACCACCCGCGTCCGCTCCGCGACCAGCGCGTCGACCCGCTCGCGCAGCGCCTCCTCGCTGCGCAGCGAGGCGATCGCGGCCTCCTGCGCGACCTGGCTCACCCCGAAGGGGACCGCGGTCTTGCGCAGCGCCGCCGCCACCGGCTCGTGCGCGATCGCGAAGCCGACCCGCAGCCCGGCCAGCCCGTACGCCTTGGAGAACGTGCGCAGCACACAGACGTTGGGGCGGTCGCGGTAGAGGTCGATCCCGTTCGGGACCTCCGGGTCCCGGACGAACTCGATGTACGCCTCGTCCAGCACCACGAGCACGTCGGACGGCACCCGGTCCAGGAAGGACTCCAGCTCGGCGCGGCGCACCACCGTGCCCGTGGGGTTGTTGGGGTTGCAGACGAAGATCAGCCGGGTCCGGTCGGTGATCGCGGCGAGCATCGCGTCCAGGTCGTGCACATCGCCCGGGGTCAGCGGGACCTGCACCGGAGTGGCGCCCGACACCTGCGTGATGATCGGGTACGCCTCGAAGGAACGCCAGGCGTAGAGGACCTCGTCCCCGGGGCCGGCCGTCGCCTGCACCAGCTGCTGGGCGACGCCTACCGAGCCGGTGCCGGTGGCCAGGTGGGAGAGCGGCACCTCGAAGCGGTCCGCGAGCTCCGCCATCAGCCCGGCGCACGCCATGTCCGGGTAGCGGTTGAGGGAACCGGCCGCGGCGACCGCGCTCTCCAGAACCCCGGGCAGCGGCGGATACGGGTTCTCGTTGGACGACAGCTTGTACGCGACCGGGCCGTCCGTCGCAGCCGGCCTGCCCGGCTTGTAGGTCGGCACGCTGTCCAGCTCAGGCCGCAGCCTGGGGGTCTTCTCGGTCACCGCGGGGCCTCCTCACTCGAATACTGCACACCTTATGAGGATTGCCCCGTACGGCGTCCAGAGCTTTGAGCGGCGCTTCTTCCTCCGGCGCGCGCCGTGGCGAGCGCCGTGGCGCGCGTCCCTCGTGAAGGTGAGTTGAAACCACCGCACGAGATGGACCATTCATCAGACGTAGATATGCCAGGAGTCAACGCAGCACCGTCACCCCCATCAACTACCTCTGCTTCCAAGGTCATTGGTGGGATTTGGGCGTGCAGAAACGTGCCTGTCAACAGTGAATTACGGAGCCCTGCCAACGGACCACCCGAGCCCTACTATCGGCTCGCCATGACAGCAGCAGGGAAGCATCAGGTGAGCCGAGCGGACTCCTCCCGCAGGGGCGGCCGGCAGGGCCGGGCGGGCATCCGGGACGTTGCCGCCGCCGCCGGGGTGTCGATCACGACCGTCTCCGACGCGCTCAACGGCAAGGGCCGCCTGCCGGACGCGACCCGCCGCCACGTCCGCGAGGTCGCGGACCGGCTGGGCTACCGCCCGTCGGCCGCCGCCCGCACGCTCCGTACGGGCAAGTCCGGCCTCATCGGCCTGACGGTGACCACGTACGGGGATGAACCTTTCACCTTCACCGAGTTCGCATACTTCGCCGAGATGGCCAGGGCCGCCACCTCCGCCGCGCTCGCCCGCGGCTACGCCCTGGTCATCCTGCCCGCCACCTCCCGCCACGACGTGTGGTCCAACGTCGCCCTCGACGGCACCGTCGTCATCGACCCCTCCGACCACGACCCCGTGGTCTCCGACCTGGTGCGCCAGGGCATCCCCGTGGTCTCCGACGGCCGCCCGGCCGGCATCCTCCCGGTCACCGCCTGGGTGGACAACGACCACGAGGCCGCCGTCCTGGGCATCCTCGACCACCTGGCCGCCGCCGGCGCCCGCCGGATCGGCCTGCTCACCGGCACCACGACCGACACCTACACCCGGCTCTCCACCCACGCCTACCTTCACTGGTGCGAACGCATCGGCCAGGACCCGGTCTACGAGGAGTACCCCGCCCACGACCCCTGCGCGGGCGCCGTCGCCGCCGACCGCCTGCTCGCCCGCCCCGACCGCCCCGACGCCGTCTACGGCCTCTTCGACCCCAACGGCACCGATCTGCTCGCCGCCGCCCGCCGCTACGGCCTGCGCGTACCGGACGACCTGTTGCTCGTCTGCTGCAGCGAATCCACCGTCTACGCCACCACCGAGCCCCCGATCACCACCCTGTCCCTCAAGCCGCGCCGCATCGGCACCGCCGTCGTACAGCTGTTGATCGACGCCATCGAGGGTCTGGACACCGGGCGGCCTGTGGAACAGGTCATACCCACCGAACTGATCGTGCGGACCTCCTCCGAGCGCCGCCCCCCGCGCACCACCGTCAGCGCCCCGCGCGGCCCGGCCGCCACCTGACGGGCCCTGTACACCGCGAACGTCAACACGGGCAGCCCCGCATTACGGCGAGCGAGCAGATCGGCCCCACGGCCGTGACGGCAGGGGCTGCCCCCTCGTTGACCGGCGCGAATGACGCAATTGGGGAGAAATGACCGGCAAACCCGGTCCCCCTCCCCGATTGACGGCCCCTGGTGCGTCACAAGCCGCGACGGTCATTCCTATGATGGGCGCACGACACCACGGGCCGCCGGCGACCAGGCAGGGTCCACAAGGTGCACTGCGGCGCGACGGTGGAGGGGTCGATGGCTCAGGGGGCCGGACAGGAACCTGCGGTACGGACCATGGAGGAGGCCACGCCTTACTCCGGGTACGCCGTGCCGTCGTTCATGCCTGACTACGTGCCCGGCCCGGCCTCGCACCACCCGGACTTCCCCATGGACCCGCCCGGCTCCGGGCTGCCCGCCGAGAGCCCCGTGCACCTCGGCGGCTACACCCCGACCGCCCGCGACCTGCCCGTCCTCGGCCACAGTGCCCCGAACGACGTGCCGACCGTGGAGCTCACGCCGCTGCCAGTCCCGCAGACCCAGCCCCTGCCCCCCGGCCCCGGGCCGCTCTACGTCGTCGGCGACGTGCACGGCTACCTCGACGAGCTCTACGCGGCGCTGGCCGAGCAGGGCCTCATCGACGCACAGGGCCACTGGGCCGCGGGCAACGCCCGCCTGTGGTTCCTCGGCGACTTCACCGACCGGGGCCCGGACGGCGTCGGGGTCATCGACCTCGTCATGCGGCTGTCCGCCGAGGCCGCGGCCGCGGGCGGCTACTGCAAGGCGCTCATGGGCAACCACGAGCTGCTGCTCATCGGCGCCAAGCGGTTCGGCGACACCCCCGTCAACTCCGGGGCCGGGACGGCCTCCTTCCAGGCCGCGTGGCTGCTCAACGGCGGACAGCGCACGGACATGGAGCGGCTGGAGGACCACCACCTGCAGTGGATGTCCCGGCTCGACGCGATGGCCGAGGAGGACGGACACCTGCTCGTCCACTCCGACACCACCGCCTACCTCGAGTACGGCGACTCCATCGAAGCCGTCAACGACGCGGTCACGGAAGCGCTGCAGCGCAACGACCCCGACGAATGCTGGGATCTGTTCCGCAAGTTCACCAAGCGTTTCGCGTTCCGCGACGACGGCTCCACCGCCGCGCGCGAACTGCTGGAGACGTACGGCGGCAGCCGCGTGGTGCACGGCCACAGCCCCATCCCCTACCTCCTCGGCGAGGTGCCCGGCGAGGACGCCGACGGCGAGGAGAGCGCCCCCGTCGTCAACGGTCCGCACCTGTACGCGGACGGCCTCGCCCTCGCGATGGACGGAGGGGTCACGATGGCCGGAAAACTGCTGGTCGTGCAACTTCCGATCGCTGCCTGAGGGTTCAGCCGGCAGCACCACGGGCAAGTACGGAGTTCCACCGCCACGGGGTAATTCGGGAAACGCACTGTCACCTCGCGTCGGTGCGGCTCTACCATCGGCTTATCCGTAGCAGGCTCTCCTCCGTTTCCGCCCACTGCCCGGTACAAGCCGGCTACAAGGCCCTACGGAGCATCGGGGGATGCACATGAACAGCGCTCCGCACCTACTGGCCGAGGACCGCCCGGAATTCGAGCGGGTTCTGGACCAGGCGTTGCGTTCAGCGGACCGAGACCCGGAAATCAACGCCCTGTCCACCGCCCCGGGACAGCGCCTCAACACCGAACAACTGCGCACCATGGCCCTCCAGGCCATAACCGCCATCTCGGCGTGCGCGACGGCCGAATACCACGCCTACGTCGACGCACGCGACGCGCTGCGTGCCCGTACGGCCGCCGTCCAGCCCCAGCCCGTCGGCGCCGGCGGGGTCACGCGGGGTGACGACGGCGACCCCGCCCCGGGCACCGCGGCCATGGCGGCATCCGCCGACGGGGAGGAGGGCGCGGGCGCCGGAGCGGTGCTCGCCGTGCTCGCCCCGGTCCTGGCCGGAATCGCCGCGCTCATCTTCCTTCTCATCGGCTATGTCCTGCGTCTGGTCGCCTCCAGCACCTCCGTCGGCAACTCCATGATCACCGCGGGCTGGTGGTTCGCCGGGATCACCGCCGCGGCCGCGGTCGTCGGCATGGCCGCCCTGTTGCTCACCGCCCTGCGCAACGGACGCGACCAGGAGCCCGCACGCGGTGACCGGCAGGCCGACGAAGTCGCACACGCCCGGGAAGTCTGGCGGCAGGCGCTGCTGGAGCGCGGTGTCCTGCCGTTCCTCCGCGAGGCCCTCCGCAACACCCAGGCCCGCCCGGGCACTTCACCCGTCCCGGGCCCACGCCCCCACGGCCGCACCCCGCACCTGGGCTACACCCCACCGGGCTTCTCCAGCCCCGACTACGGCGGGCCGAAGGAGCGACCGGACTGATCCGTCAACCGGATCTCCCCTATTGAGCGAACTTCCTTTTATCGTGCGGCACTTGTGGATTCGGTGTGCCTACGGTGCGGTGAGGAGGTGATGCTCAACATGAGCACACAAAATCTGCCACCGGACCAGACGGTGGGCACCGGGCAGGACGCGATCGACGTCAACGACTTCGTGTTCGCGGCAACGGGGGCGCGGGTGCGGAGGCTGACGATGCCGGATGGGAGCCATTGGTTTCCGGCGGCGGATGTGGCGACGCGTCTCGGGTACGCGAACACGCGTGACGCGCTCGCCCAGCACGTCCCAGACGAGCATGTCATGGGCTTCGCTGAGCTTGCGCAAGGTGTCGCCAGAGGCGACACCTTGCGCAAACATGCAGGTCACAGAATCCAGAAGCACATGCGGATGGTAAACCTGCAAGGCTTGATCCGGTTGGTCAACGGCTGCACCAAGCCGGAAGCGGAGCCATTCAAGCGGTGGGTCACAGAGGTGATCATCACCGTCCAGCGCGAGGGCTCATACTCCCTCGAGAAGGCAGAGGTCCAGCAACCGAACACGGGCCGGCCTGCGTACGCCATGCCGCATGAGGTGGCGGACGCGATCGTGCGCCTAGAGGAACGCAACCTGCGGTTGGACGAGGAGTTCGCCCTCGCCCAGCGAGAAGCCGCGCAGCACCGGGTGGAGATGATCGAAGCGATCCGGAACATCGGCGCCGCCCTCAACCGGCTTACGGATCAGGTAGAGGGCATTGCCCATCGTCTGCCGTCCGCCGAACAGGCGGTACCGCCACCCCCATCAGGCCCGTGGCTCACAGCGGAGTCGGTTCTCAGAGGCTGGCTCGGCCGCAACCTGGCGGTCACCAACGACGCCTGGGCCATCGCGGCCTACATCGTGCCCACCATTCTCGAACACGGCGAATGCCGCCATGGGTTGGAGATCATCGCCGCAAGGACCGGACTGACGTCACGCCGTGTCCATGACGCGCTGAGGATGCTGCTGAAGCAAGGTTGCATTCGTCAGACAGGCATGCTGGACGACGGCACACCGGTCTACGTGCTCAAGTAGTCGGCAGTGGGCCCGAAGTCGCAAACGCAGCTTGCGACTTCGGGCCCGCCCTGACTGTACAGGTGCGAGCAAGGTCTAACCTCCAGTTAGACCTTGCGCAAACCTGCAGGTCACCCCCTGTGGATAGACCGCAAGTTCGCTCACTCCACCACCGGCAAATACACCCGGCTCCCCGCCTCCGCGAACTCCCGCGACTTCTCCGCCATCCCCGCCTCGACGTCCTCGTCCGACAGTTCCGACAGCTCCGGCTGCTCCGACAGCTCACCGCCGTGCTGACGGCGGATGTCCTGCGAGATGCGCATCGAGCAGAACTTCGGCCCGCACATCGAGCAGAAGTGCGCCGTCTTCGCCGGCTCCGCCGGAAGCGTCTCGTCGTGGAAGGCGCGGGCGGTGTCCGGGTCGAGGGCCAGGTTGAACTGGTCCTCCCAGCGGAATTCGAAGCGGGCGTCCGAGAGGGCGTCGTCCCACTCCTGGGCGTCCGGGTGGCCCTTGGCGAGGTCGGCCGCGTGGGCGGCGATCTTGTAGGTGATGACGCCCGTCTTGACGTCGTCGCGGTCCGGCAGGCCCAGGTGCTCCTTGGGCGTGACGTAGCAGAGCATGGCCGTGCCCCACCAGGCGATCATCGCGGCGCCGATCCCGGAGGTGATGTGGTCGTACGCCGGGGCGACGTCGGTGGTCAGCGGGCCGAGCGTGTAGAAGGGAGCCTCTTCGCAGATCTCCTGCTGGAGGTCGACGTTCTCCTTGATCTTGTGCATCGGGACATGGCCCGGGCCCTCGATCATGGTCTGCACGTTGTGCCGCTTGGCGATGCGGTTCAGCTCGCCCAGGGTCCTCAACTCGGCGAACTGCGCCGCGTCGTTGGCGTCGGCGATCGATCCCGGGCGCAGGCCGTCGCCGAGCGAGAACGTGACGTCGTACGACGCGAGGATCTCGCAGAGCTCCTCGAAGTTCTCGTAGAGGAACGACTCCTTGTGGTGCGCCAGGCACCACGCCGCCATGATGGAACCGCCCCGGGAGACGATGCCGGTCTTGCGGCGGGCGGTGAGCGGGACGTAGCGCAGCAGGACGCCCGCGTGGACGGTCATGTAGTCGACGCCCTGCTCGGCCTGTTCGACGACCGTGTCCTTGTAGATCTCCCAGGTGAGGTCCTCGGCCTTGCCGTCGACCTTCTCGAGTGCCTGGTAGAGCGGGACGGTGCCGATCGGGACGGGCGAGTTGCGCAGCACCCACTCCCGCGTGGTGTGGATGTTGCGGCCGGTGGAGAGGTCCATGACCGTGTCGGCACCCCAGCGGGTGGCCCAGGTCATCTTCTCCACCTCCTCCTCGATGGAGGAAGTGACCGCGGAATTGCCGATGTTGGCGTTGACCTTGACCAGGAACCGCTTGCCGATGATCATCGGCTCGATCTCGGGGTGGTTGACGTTGGCCGGGAGTACGGCACGGCCGGCGGCGATCTCTTCGCGGACGGTCTCCGGGGAGACGTTCTCGCGGAGCGCGACGTACTCCATCTCCGCGGTGATCTCGCCGCGCCGCGCATACGCGAGCTGCGTCACGGCGGCGCCGTCGCGGCCCCGGCGGGGCAGGCGGGGGCGGCCGGGGAAGACGGCGTCGAGGTTCCTGAGGCCGCCGCGGGGCGAGGTGTGCTTGATGCCGTCGTCCTCGGGGCGCACGGGGCGGCCGGCGTACTCCTCGGTGTCGCCGCGCCCGACGATCCAGTTCTCCCGCAGCGGCACCAGGCCGCGGCGGACGTCCGTGGTGACGGCCGGGTCGGTGTAGGGGCCCGAGGTGTCGTACAGCCGGACGTCCCGCCCGTTGGTGAGGTGAACCCGGCGCACGGGGACGCGAAGGTCCGGGCGCATGCCGGGGGCGCCCGAGATGTAGTCCTTGTGCCAGCCGGTCTGCCCGTTTTGTTCAGTTGTCGACGGGTTGGTGGACGTGTGTGCAGACGTGCGTGCGTCCTGCGTGGCCATGAGACCGTAACTCCCTACGCCGGCATTACCCGGTAACAGGTTCGGCGGTCGACGCAGCGGCTTCCGTACGGTGCGTACGGAGGTCAGCGCCCTCTCAGCCCGGTGCTCCGAGCTCCCGCGATTGCAAAGGTGGCACCACGCTAGCGCCTCCCCGGGGCGGAGGGCCAGGGGGGCTTGCGATGATGCCGCGGTGACCCGCACCGACCCCGTTCCCCGTGACCGTTCCCACTCGCACGGCCACTCGCACGGCCACTCCCATGCCCATGGCCACGGTCCGGCCGCTCCCGTCTCGTCGCATCTGCGCAAGGTGATCGCCGCCGTGCTGATCCCGTTCGCCGGTGCGGTGGCCGTCGGGTTGTTCGTCCTGTGGCCGGGCTCCGCGCCGCCGCATCAGCACACCGGGCTGGGCCTCGACCAGCAGACCCGGGCGGGGCGGGTGGTGGGCGTGGAGGAGAAGGACTGCGCCGCCGTGGGCGCCCGGCCCGCCACGCAGCAGGGTCCGGGGGACCCGCCGCAGGGGCCGTGCGAGAAGGCGACCGTGGAGGTCACCTCGGGTCCCGACAAGGGCCGTACGTTCACCGAGATCGTGCAGCCGGACGCCTCGCGCCGTTACTCGGTGGGCCAGAAGGTCGTCCTGGCGTACGCGCCCAAGGCGCCCGAGAATCTGCGCTATTCGGTCACGGACGTGGACCGCGACATCCCGATGGCGCTGCTCGCCGGGGTGTTCGCGCTGGCGGTGGTGGTCATCGGCCGGCTGCGCGGGGTGTTCGCCCTGGCGGCCCTGGTGATCAGTTTCGGGCTGCTGACGCTGTTCATCCTCCCCGCCGTCCTCCAGGGTTCGGATCCGCTGCTGGTCGCCGTGGTCGGCGGCAGTGCGATCATGCTGATCGCGCTCTACATGTGCCACGGCCTCAACGCCCGTACGTCCGTGGCCGTGCTGGGGACGCTCACCTCGCTGATGGTCATCGGGCTGTTCGGCTCGCTGTTCATCGACTGGGCGCATCTGACGGGCAACACGGACGACCAGAGCGGCCTGATCCACGGCCTCTTCCCGAGGATCGACACCAAGGGCCTGCTGCTCGCGGGAGTCATCATCGGCTCGCTGGGCGTGCTCGACGACGTGACCGTGACGCAGACGTCGGCGGTGTGGGAGCTGAAGGACGCCGACCCGCACGCGAGTTGGCGCAAACTGTACGGTGCGGCCATGCGGATCGGCCGGGATCACATCGCCTCGGTCGTCAATACGCTCGTGATGGCGTACGCGGGTGCGTCGCTGCCGCTGATGCTGCTGTTCTCGGTCGCCGACAGCGGGGTCGGGACGGTGGCGACGAGCGAGATCGTCGCGGAGGAGATCGTCCGTACCCTGGTCGGCAGCATCGGCCTGGTGCTCTCGGTGCCGGTGACGACCGCCCTGGCGGCGCTCGTTGTCAGTGCCGACCGTCACAATGCGAGTACGGAGTCCCAGGTCGGGGCAAGGGGCAGGGCAAGAGCCAGGGGCGGAAGGCGGCGCCGCGCGAAGTGACGGCGCGGTGCCCGGCGGCGGACGGGGGGAGTCGTGATGGTGGGCGAACTGGGCAGAGTCACCGGGTCGGTGGGCCCCGGGCTGGTCGGTGAGGTGATGCTCCGCGTGCGGGGCGGCGCCGAGGCCTTCCTGGCGTACGCGGCCGAGCCCGGCGCACGCCTGGAGCGCGGCACGGTCGTCATGGTCGTCGAGTACCAGCCGCCGCGCACGGTGTATGTGACGCGGGCCTACGACGCCGAGTGAGCCTCGCCGCCCGGCCGGCACTCACCTGGATATCCGGGTAACGCACCTTTTGCCCCAAGGGATTTGGTAAGGAGGGGGGATCAGACTCATGTTCATCGGAATCGTGGCGGGGATCATCGTCGTCGCCATTGCCGCCGCAATCGGCCTGTTCAAGCTGATGTGGCGGGTCGCGGAGCCCAACGAGGCGCTCGTCATCTCCGGTTCGAAGCACCGGACGGAGGGCCTCGGGGAGGGCATGGGCTTCAGGATCGTCACCGGGCGCGGCACGCTCGTGCTGCCCGGAGTGCAGGCGGTGCGCAAGCTCTCGCTCGACCTCAACGAGGCCGAGCTGAACGTGGATTGCGTGACAAAGCAGGGCATTCCGCTCAGAGTCCATGGCGTGGTGATATTCAAGGTCGGCGACGACTTCGTGTCGATCGCCAACGCGGCCCGCCGCTTCCTCGACCAGCAGAAGCACATGGCCGAGCGGGTGCACAACGTCTTCGCGGGCCATCTGCGGTCCATCGTCGGCGGCCTCACGGTCGAGGACATGATCCGTGACCGTGAGCGGCTGACGGGCGAGACCCGGTCGGCTTCGGGCACGGAGATGGAGAAGCTGGGCCTGATCATCGACTCGTTGCAGATCCACGAGATCCAGGACCCGACCGGCTACATCAAGAACCTCTCCGCGCCGCACGCCGCCGCGGTGCAGCGGGACGCCCGCATCGCGCAGGCGGAGGCGGACCGGCTGGCCACCGAGGCCGAGCAGCAGGCCGCGGCCCGGATGGCGGAGGCACAGCGCGACAGCCAGATCCTCCAGGCCGGTTACCAGGCCGAGCGCGACAGCGCCGCCGCCAAGGCGCGGCAGGCTGGTCCGCTCGCGGACGCGGCGGCCCAGCAGGAGGTCGTGGTCCAGGAGACGCGTGTCGCCGAACTCGCCGCCCAGCGCCGGGAGCAGCAGCTCCAGGCGGACGTCCGCAAGCCCGCGGACGCGGCGGCGTACGAGAAGCGCACGCTCGCGGAGGCGGAGCGCGACGCCCGGATCTCCGCCGCCCAGGCGAAGGCCCGGGAGACGGAGCTGGCGGCCGCGGCCGAGGCGACGCGGGTGAAGACGGCGGCGGCCGCCGAGGCGGAGGCCACCAAGGCCCGTGGCAACGCGGCGGCGGAGACCACGCGCGCGACGGGCCAGGCCGATGCGGCGGCCGCCCAGGCCAAGGGTCTTGCCGCGGCCGAGGCCGCGAAGGCCAGGGGGCTCGCGGAGGCCGAGGCGGCCAAGGCCAAGGGACTGGCCGAGGCCGAGGCGATCAAGGCACGTGCGGCGGCGCTCGCGGAGAACCAGGACGCCGTCGTCGCCCAGCAACTGGCCGAGAAGTGGCCGGAGATCGTGCGCGCCGGGGCGCAGGCGTTCGGCAACGTGGACCACATGGTGCTGCTGAACGGTGCGGACGGCATGTCCGAGATGTTCGCGAAGGCGCTCACGATGGGAGGCACGGGCCTGGGACTGGCGCGTCAGCTGCTCGCGTCCATGGGCACCGACGGGCCGGGCACGGCGCTGGGCGGTGCCCATGGCGCCGACGGCCGGGGCGGCGGCACGGCGTCCGCGGCTGCGGCCCCGCGTGCCGAGCGGGTGCCGGTCGAGGAGGACGCCGGGGAGGCCGGGGCACCCATGGCGGGCTAACCCGCGTTCTGCCCCTCGGTGTTGCCTGCGAGGATGTTGTCGAGCGCCGCGGCCAGGTCGTAGTCGAAGTCGGCGACCGTGCGCTCCTCGCCGAGCGGCGCGATCCGGTCGGTCCGGTCGAGGAAGGCCACCAGGGGTGCGGCGCCCGCCCGGAACAGGGCACCCTCGCCGCCCACTTGCAGCCGGATGAAGACGTCCGACAGATGCTGCGCGGAGGCGGGGGCGATGTGCACATCGCCCTCGCCGGAGGGCTGGCTCAGCCCGTCGAGCAGCAACTCCCTTGCGAACGCCCAGGTCACCGGGGCGTCGCCGGGCAGGTGAAAGGTGAACTTCACCGCGTAGGGATCGCTGCTGTCGTAGCCCAGCTCCACCGGGATACGAAAGGACAGCTCCTCGGAGACGAGGAACGTCATGATCACTTCTGCCTGAACTGTGTCGCGCATCGCCCAATGCCCCGTCTTCGTCGGTTTGGCCGGGATTGGATCCTCATGACCCTCTAATGACGCCATAGTCTGACAACAACGACCCGTGGATCACAAGGAGTGATTTTTCAGTTACCGATAGAGATCGAGAGTGAGCTTACGAGCTCACTGACTCTGGAGCGTAGCGACTCGACTACGGGGCGGAGTCGTTCCGCCTGATTCTGCCTAGCGCAACAGCGGATAACTGGCCACTGCGGCAAGACCGGTTGGGACCGCGCGTGACGGACGCGGGAGTGGGCGACTCCCCCTCATCGCACACGCGGTGGCGGGGTGAAGCGGCGGAATCCGCTGACGGGAGAAGTACCTCCCGCGCATTGCCTCGTTGAGTTGACGAGGCCGCCGGAAACCGCCGGCATCCCGCATCCGCCGTCTCCTACCAGTCGCCGCCCTTCGACGACGAGGACGACGTGAACTTCTTGAAGACGAAGATCAGTCCGGCGATGAGCGCGACCAGCAGCAGCACCTTGAAGACCACGCTGATGAGGAATCCGAGCACACTGGTGATCAAGGAGCCGAACACGAGGATGACGAGGACCGGCAAGACGATCCACTTCACCCACCAAGGCAGCCCCGCGAGTATCCCCTTCTCGGCCATGTCGTCCCCTGCTCTCCGGTTCGCTTGCACATCACTGACGGACGGACCGCCGGGGCGAAGTGCCCCGGCCTGCTCTCGATGCTAGGGCGGACAAGGGGGCGGATGGGGGCCTCGCGCCCCTCGTAGGTCCCTGAACGGTCCCCTACGGGATGCCGGGGGCGCCCCTCAGGCCTCAGGCGGAGAGAAGATCACCAGAACCCGGAGATCCTCGCTGATGTGGTGGAACCGGTGGGTCTCCCCGGCCGGTACATAGACCACGCTGCCCCGCGCGACCTCCGTCGTCTCCGACCCGACCGTGATCGACGCCCGGCCGCTCATCACGAGGTACACCTCGTCCTGCTCGTGCGGGCCCTGCGGGTCCGTGGCGCCCGCGTCCAGCGCATAGAGTCCGGCCGACATGTTCCGCTCCCGCAGGAACTGCAGATACGCGCCGTTGTTCGCGGCACGCTCCGCCTCCAGCTCGTCCAGCCGGAACGCCCTCATGCGCCTGTCTCCGTTTCCGCGCGCCGGCTCGGCCGTCCGCGCCCGTCCCACCTGTCGGTCCCGTCTGCCACGATCTCACGTATGAAGAATTTTGTGGTCAAGACGATCGCCAACGCGGCGGCCCTGGCAGTCGCCGTCTGGCTGCTCAAGGGCATCACCCTGGCTCACGCGGGGGACACGACCGCGAAGAAGGCGGTCACGCTCTTCGCCGTGGCGCTCGTCTTCGGCGTGGTGAACTTCGTCGTCAAGCCCATCGTGAAGTTCCTGTCCCTGCCGCTCTTCATCCTCACCCTCGGCCTGATCACCCTGGTGATCAACGCGTTGATGCTGTTGCTGACGAGCTGGGTGGCGGGCAGGCTCCATCTCCACTTCCACGTCGCGAACTTCTGGACCGCACTCATCGGCGGCGTCATCGTCTCGATCGTGGCCTGGGCGATGCACCTGATCCTTCCCGACGAGAAGGACTGACCACGGAAAGACCGACCGCGAGAAGAACCGACCGCTATCCCTGTGAGCGGGAGCCGGGCGGCTTGTCGTAGCCCACGGTGTTGGCCGCCAGCTCCTCCGGGGTGATCTCCGAGCACCAGCCCTCCGGGGGCTCCTGGTACGGGCTGCAGGCGCCGCACGCGGCACACGTCCACCGGCCGTGAATGCCGTGCACGATCGCCCCGCAGCCGGCGCAGGTATCGGTCGTGTAGTAGGGCGGCTCACCCGGGAGGGCGGGTGAGCGCCATGGGTGTTCATCCATGCGCCCAGACTGCCACGGGCACACGCGGGGCGGCACCGAGGTGCACACGGCCCGGGCCGGGGCAGACGAAAGGACGGCTCGAGCCTCCCCCCTCTTGGCTCGAGCCGCCCCGGCCCTCCCGAAGGAAGAGCCGCGCGTCTCAGGCTAGTTGACTCTGCGTCAGTGTCCAATCACCCTGACGACACAGCCCTATCGACTTATTTATAGTTCCTCTACGGTCGGTGGCGGGCTAGCCGGGGAGACGGCATGGATCTGACCCTCTTGCGCACGTTCGTCACGGTCCACCGGGCGGGATCCTTCACCCGGGCCGCCGCTCTCCTCGGGCTGTCCCAGCCCGCCGTCACCGGCCAGATCCGCACCCTCGAACGGCAACTGGGCCACCCGCTCTTCCTGCGCAAGGCACGCGGCGTCGTCCCCACCACCCACGGCGACGAACTCGCCCACAAACTCGGCCCGCACCTCGACGCCCTCCTCGAGATCGCCGAGGCGGGACTCGACGACCAGTGGCCCCACCGCACCCTGCACCTGGCGGGGCCGCCCGAGTTCACCGCCCTGCGCGTACTGCCGGCGCTCACCCCGCTCATCGCCCAGGGGCTGACCGTGCGCGCCGCGCACGGCATGGCCGACGACCTCTTCGAGGGCCTCGGCGCCGGCCACCACGAGCTCGCCATCACCACCTCGCGCCCGCGCGGACGGCTGCTGTCCGCCACCCCGCTCTGCGACGAGGAGCACGTCCTGATCGGCGCCCCGCGCTGGGCCGCGCGCCTCGGCGGCGCCGCGGTCGTGCGCGACAAGGGCGTCGGCGCCCTGGAACACCTCCCCGTCGTGGAGGTCCACGAGAGCCTGCCCTTCGTCTCCCGCTACTGGACCGCGGTCTTCGACACCAAGCCCGTCGCCGTCGGCACCGTCATCGCCCCCGATCTGCGCGCCGTGCTCTCCTGCGTGGCCGCCGGGGCCGGGATCGGGGTGCTCCCCCGCTATCTGTGCGCCGACGCGCTCGACACCGGCGAAGTGGTGGCGCTCCTCAACCCGCCGGTGCCACCGCTGCGCACCTACTTCCTGGTCGTACGGACCGGCACGCTCGGCCTCCCGCATCTGGCGCGGGCGCACGAGTGGCTGCTGCGCGCGGCCGTTTCCTGGTGAGTTTCATGGTGAGAGGGGGGTTTCACCAGGCGCCATGCGCGGCAGATGTGGCTTATGACCGTACGACCAGTGGTCAAACGCACCGCCCGCGCCATTCTGCTCGCCGGTGACCCGGCCTCCGGCGGCTTCGAGATGATCCTCATCAAACGCACCAAGCCGGGGGAGGCGCCCTACTGGATCACGCCCGGCGGGGGTGTCGAGCCCGAGGACGACACCGTCGTCGCGGCCCTGCACCGCGAGATGGACGAGGAACTCGGCGCCAAGGTCGTCGACGTGGTCCCCGCCTTCGTCGACACCGTCTGGCACTCCACGCACCATTCCGCTCATGGGGTCAAGGTCCAGCACTTCTTCGTCTGCCGGCTCGTCTCCATGGACCTCTCCCTGCGGCACGGCCCCGAAGTGGACGAGCCGCGCGGGACGTACGAGGTGGTCGGCGTCCCCTTCACCCGGGCGGGCATCGCCTCGGTGGAGATCGTGCCGCCCTCGCTGCGTGCCTATCTCGCCGCCAATATCGAGGGCGTCAGAGCTTTGCTCGCGGACGATCTGGGCTGAACGGTGCTTGAACGGCACTTCAGTTCGTGGCGAGCAGTTCCTCGATCGCGTCGTGCCGGATGCGGTGGGACGGCATGCCGATGCCGACCAGCGTGTCCACACTGCTGCGGATCATCCCCGGCGGCCCGGACAGATAGGCGTCGTAGGCGTTCCACGGCCCGTACTGCCGGATGATGCCCGGCAGTTGGCCGCTCAGCCCGCGCGACGGGCCATGCGAGACGACCGGGCGCACCGAGAGCCACGTGTGGGCCCGTTCCAGTTCCAGCATGTTGTCCATGTCGTAGAGGTCGCCGTCGTGGCGCGCACCGTAGAAGACCTCGACCGGCCGGGTGGTGCCGTGCTCCGCGACGTCCTCCACGAGCGCCTTGATCGGGGCGATGCCGGTGCCGCCGCCCAGGCACAACAGGCCGTTGTCAGTGGTGTGGTCCACAATCATGGAACCGGCGGGCGGGCCGAGTCGCAGGACATCGCCGGGGCGGGCGCGATGGACCAGCGCACGGGAGACCCAGCCCGCCGGAACGGCCTTGACGTGGAAGGAGAGCAGACCGTCCGGGCGGGGCGCGCAGGAGAAGGAGTAGTGCCGCCATATGCGCGGCCACCAGGGGGTTTCCAGGCTCGTGTACTGCCCGGCGAGGAAGGGGTAGGGCTGATCGGGCCGTACGGTCACGACGGCGACGTCCGGCGTGCGCAGCTCATGGGCGACGATCTCGGCGTGCCACCAGGACGGGGCGCGCAGTTCGTCCTCGGCCGCCGCGTCGATCATGATCTGGGAGATGACGGTGTAGACACGCACCCAGGCCTCCTGCGTCTCCTCGTCCCAGGTCTCCGTCGCATACCGGGTGAGCGCGCCGATGAGGGCCTCGCCCACGGCGGGATAGTGCTCGGGCCGCGTGCCGTACTTGCGGTGGCCACGGGAGAGTTGGGAGAGGTAGTCGGTGAGAGCGGGCGGATAGTCGGCGAGTTGGGCCGAGGTGAGCAGTGCCTTGAACAGCCGGTCGCGCTGGACGTCCATGGCGGGGGGAAACAGCGACCGCAGACCGGGGTTGCGGAGGAAGAGCAGTGCGTAGAAGTACGAGGTGACCTTGTCGGCGACGGGCTCGATCTCGGTCATGGTCCGGCGTATGAGAAGGGTGTCGGGGGACGGGACGGGTTCGTCCGGGTGGCCGGAGCCTTCCTCCGGGCTCTCCTCCGGGCTCTTCGGCGCGTGCGGCAGAGACGATTCGCCGTCGGGCTCGTCGGCCGGGTGCCGGTGCGCCGTGTCCTCCCGGCCGCGCCCGGCCTCCGCACCCGCCTCCGCACCCGCCTCCCGTCCGTGCCGTTCCCTCTCCCGTGGGTCGAACCAAGCCCATTCGCCCCCACCGTGGCCTGACTTCCCGCCTTCGGCCGCCGCGCGGCTCGGAGCGTCCATCGAATCCTCGCCTCGAACATCTCGGTCGGTCTCGGCACTCCGGCAGCGTCCGGATGTGCCCGCGATTCCCCGTTGCGTGTTCCAGTGCGCGCAGCATGCCACCCCTTGCCCGGGGCCAGGGGGAGTTGTGCAGAACCCGGCGCAACGGTGGGGGGTTTGAGGTTAGAGTGGCCGACTCGTGAGCTGTCGGGGCCCGGTCACTTCACTGTCGACCGGTGGTCAGCGCATAAGCCCCGCGCAGGTCACGGCCGTTGTAGGAGTGCGTGGCGATGTCGCGCACATGATGGTCCGCGTTCACCGCGACCGACACCGGCACGGCGGCGAACAGCTTCGCGTCGGACATCGAGTCGCCGTACGCGACGCAGTCCGCACGGGTCAGCCCGTACGCCTCGCACAGCTCGTCCGTGATCCGCACCTTCGCCTCGGGGTTGAGGATGCCCGCGGGATCGAGCGGTTCACGGAAGGGGAGTTCGGGCCAGCGGGAGCCGTGGGCCGTGCCGACGCCCCAGTCCAGGAGGCGTTCGACGAAGAAGTCAGGTGACAGCGAGATGACCGCGCACCGCTCGCCCCGTGCCGCGATGTCGGCCCATACATCCTTGATGCCGTCCAGCCAGGGGGCGTTCTCGAACGCCCCCTCGACGGCCGCCTCGGTCAGCTTCTCTCCCCACAGCTCGCACGCGGCCAACGCGAAGCCGGGCGGGGTGAGTTCGCCAGCCGCGAAGGCCCGTTCCAGCTCGTCGATTTCGTACTCCACCCCGAGGCGCCGGGATATCTCGATGGCCGCTGCCGAGCCATGGATCAATGTGCCGTCGAGATCGAACAAGTGCAGTCTGCTCATGGGCATGAGCGTAGGCGTACTCGCACAGGAGTACGCCTGAATACCCGGAGTTGTGCAGCAGGACACGCTCAGCGTTCGGCGGTCACCGTCACCTGCGCCGTGGCAGTGGCGGTGGAGCGGGCCGCGATGGGGCTGTTGCCCCCGGTCGTCCGCCGCTCGAGTGCCGCGGACACCAGGGCGAGGCCGAGCGCACCCGCCGCCATGGCGGCACCGACCAGGTTGGGCGCGGTGTAGCCGAAGCCGCCCGCGATGACCAGGCCGCCCAGCCAGGCCGCGATGGCATTGCCGAGGTTGAACGCGCCGATGTTGACGGCGGAGGCGAGCGTCGGGGCGTCCGCCGTGTGGTCCAGGACCCGCTTCTGCAGCGGCGGAACGGTCGCGAAGCCGAAGCCGCTGATCAGCGGGATGGCGACGGCCGCGGCGACCTTGCTGTGCGCGGCGAGCGGCATCAGCGCGAGGGCGAGCGCGAGACCGCCGAGGCCGATGCAGAGCATCGGCATCAGGGCGCGGTCGGTGAACCGGCCGCTGATGAGGTTGCTGACGAACATGCCGACGCCGAAGAGGACGAGCAGCCAGGTGACGGAGGCCGGCGCATAGCCGGTGACGTCGGTCATCATCGGCGTGATGTAGGTGCTCATGGTGAAGACGCCGCCGAACCCGAGGACGGTCATCGCCATCGCGAGCAGCACCTGCGGCTTGCGGAAGGCCGCCAACTCACCGCGCACCGGCACCGCTTCGGGCACCTCCTGGCGGGGGACGAGCATGGCGATGCCCAGCATGGCGAGCAGTCCGAGCCCGGCGATGACGCCGAACGTGACGCGCCAGCCCGCCTGCTGGCCGAGCAGGGTGGCCGGCGGTACGCCCACCACGTTGGACAGCGTCAGGCCGCTGAACATCAGCGCGATCGCGTTCGCCCTCTTCTGCGGCGCGACGAGCCCGGCGGCGACGATCGCGCCGATGCCGAAGAACGCGCCGTGTGCGAGCGAGGCGATGACGCGCCCGGCGAGCACCAGCCCGAAGACGGGGGCGACGGCGGAGAGCGCGTTGCCCACGGTGAACAGCCCCATCAGGACGGTCAGCATGCGCTTGCGCTCGACCCTGCGGCCGACGATGGCGAGGATCGGTGCGCCGACGACCACGCCGAGCGCATATCCGCTGGTCAGATAGCCGGCGGTGGGAATGGAGACGCCGAATTCGTCCGCCACCTCGGGGAGCAGGCCGGACGTCACGAACTCGGTGGTGCCGATACCGAAGGCGCCGATGGCGAGCGCCAGCAGGGCGAGGGGCATGAGGGGAGGTCCTTCAGTCGTTCAGTCGTGGTCGCGGCGGTTCTCGTTGCTTAGGAGCTTTAACGGCGTCCACAATAATTGCACACGCTCTTTATTTGCAAGCGCGGGCTATTGCGCCGAAGGGCTACGCTGGGCCCGTACACACACCCGTACGCACCCGCGCCGATCAGCCGACCAGCCGGCCGAAGGAGCCGTCCCATGTCCCGCACTCCGGACCCCGCTCCGAGGGGCCTCGCCCAGGGCTGGTGCGCGCTGTCCGCGCTGCACGGCCGGCTCGAGGCGCACATCGAACGGGCACTGCAGTCCCGGCACGGCCTGAGCGTGCGCGAGTTCAGCGTCATGGACGTCCTCAGCAGGCAGCACAACGGCGAGGGCGGCCACCTGCGCATGAACGAGGTCGCCGACGCGGTCGTCCTCAGCCAGAGCGCCACGACGCGACTGGTCAACCGGCTGGAGGACCGCGGACTGCTGACCCGCTACCTCTGCCTCACCGACCGCCGCGGCATCTACACCGACGTCACTCCCGCGGGCCTCGCCCTCCTCGACGAGGCCCGGCCGACCAACGACACCGCTCTGCGCGAGGCACTCCAGGAGGCCTCGCGCCGCGCGGAGTTGGCGCCGCTCGTGGCCGCTGTGGAATCCCTCGTTCCAGCCTCGTAAACAGGGGCGTTGAGCAATTAGGGTCCGGGTCATGAGCGACCTCGAGATCCGGCGCGCGACCGCCGACGACATCCCCGCCATCGTGGCCATGCTGGCCGACGACCCGCTCGGCTCCCGGCGCGAGTCCCCGGGCGACCTGGCCCCCTACCGCGCCGCCTTCGAGGAGCTGGACCGCGACCCCCATCAGCACCTGGTGGTCGCCGTCCGCGAGGGCCGCCCCATCGGCACCCTGCACCTCACCGTCATACCGGGCCTGTCCCGGCGCGGGGCCAGACGCGCGCTCGTCGAAGCGGTGCGCATCCACGCCGACGAACGGGGCAGCGGCCTGGGCACGCAGCTCATCCAGTGGGCCATCGACACCGCGCGCCGCGAGGGCTGCGCGCTGGTGCAACTCACCTCGGACGCCACGCGCGTGGACGCGCACCGCTTCTACGAGCGGCTGGGCTTCGAGGCGTCACACCTCGGCTTTAAGTACCAGCTGTAAGCCGGGCCCGGGCCCGCGCGCGGTGCGCCTTCTGCCGGCAGGCGCCACCGCAGTACCGGGCGGGCCGGCCCGTACGGGCGGCGGGGACCGGCCCGCCGCACACCCCGCAGCCCGTTTCGTTACGTCTTGCCGCCGGAAGAGCGGGGAGTTCCGTTACGGACCGCCCCGGACGGAGGCTGTCGCACGCCAGGGCCGTCAGCCTCCCCGGCGCCGTCCCCGGACCGCGCCGCTGCTCCATCGACAGACAGCCCAGCAGCAGGGCCATCACGTCGTCGATAGTCACGTCCTTCCGTACGGCAGTGGCCTGTTGGGCTCTGGCGAGCAGGACGGACAGCGCGTCGCGGAAGTCCCGCTCGACCGCCGGCGACGGCTCGAACCGGCCCTCGGCGCTCGCCTCCAGGGCATCACAGAGGCCCTTGTTGCGTGCCGACAGGCGTACGACCGCCGTCAGGTATCGGAAGAACACCGCTCCGGGGTCGGCGGCATACGCCAACTCCCGTGCGGTGTCGGTGAAAAGCCGTACGCGGTCCACGACTGTTGCCCTGAACAGGGCTTCCTTGGACGGGAAATGGCGGTAGACCGTCCCCGCGCCGACGCCCGCACGACGGGCGATCTCATCGAGCGGCACCGCCAACCCGGCTTCCCCGAAGGCGGATCGGGCCGCCTCGAGCACGAGTGCCCTGTTGCGGCGGGCGTCCGCCCGGATGGGTTCGGGAGCACGCCGCGGCGCGTTCGGGCCGGCTTTCCGCGCCATGTGCAGGGTCCTCCGGGCGTGATGGTCCAACCGGGCTGGGAGTTCCGATTCTATCGGGCCTGGTGGAGGCGGACCGGCGGCACGACATTACGCATGAATGCGGGCAAAGACGAAAAAGGCCGTGCCCAGTGCGAAGGGCACTGGGCACGGCCCGGGAAGGCCTGCCGCGGCTCAGCCGGCGATCACCGCGTCCCAGGCGACACCCGCCGCCTCCAGGGCCGCGTCCGCCCCGGCCGCCGGGACGCCCAGCCTGCGCAGGGCCTCGGCGAGCGCCGCCAGCGAGGCGAGCACGACCGCACGGTCCGCGGCCGTCCCGTAGTGGTTGACCCGGATCATCTCCTTGGCGAGCGCACCGCCCGCCGCCTGCACGGGCACGGAACCGTCGACGGCCAGGGCCGCCCTGACGATCTCCCGCGCGTCGACGCCGTCGGGGGCGCGCAGCGTGGTGGCGACCGGTGCGGCGTCCTCGTCCCGCACGACGTACGGGGCCAGGCCGCCCAGCGCCCGTACGCCCGCGCGCGTCGCGTCGCGGGCGGCGCGGTGCCGGGCGATGACGGCGTCCAGGCCGGCCTCCTCGATGCGGTCGGCCGCCTGTTCCAGGGCCAGCATCTCCAGCTGGGCCGGGGCGTGCGGCAGTACGGTGCGCCCGCCGTCGAGCCAGCGCTCCTTCCAGTCCAGGAGCGAGAGGTACGAGCGGCGCGGCGCCTGCTCGTTGGCGGCGATCCGCTCCCACGCGCGGGCGCTGACCGAGACCGCCGACACGCCTGCCGGTCCGGCCATCGCCTTCTGCCCGCCGATGACGCAGAGGTCGACGCCCCAGTCGTCGGTGAGCAGCGGTTCCGCGGCGACGGAGGCGACCGCGTCGAGCATCAGCAGCGCGCCGTGCTCACGGACCACGGCACCGATCTCCGCGACGGGGTTGGTGTTGCCGGTGGCCGCCTCCGCGTGGACGAGGCTGACGAAGTCGATCGCGGGGTTCGCGCGCAGCGCCTCCGCGATCCGCTCCGGGCCCGCCGCCCCGCTGAACGGTGCCTCGACGGTGACCACTTCGGCGCCGCAGGCGCGCAGCCATCCGCCGAACGTCTCCCCGTAGGGGCCCGTGACGACGTTGAGCGCGGTGCTGCCGGGGCGTACGGCGGAACGGATGCACGCCTCCAGCGGCAGCAGCGCCTCGCCCTGCGTCGCGATGACGGTCTCGCGGGTCCGCATCAGTGCGGCGATCTTGTCCTCGATGCGGGCGAAGTGCGGGGCGCTGAGCGCGGGCAGGTCGAGGAGGGGCGGTACGGATGTGGTCACGGTGCGGGGCCTTCCGGGGGCGGGGAGTTGTGCCCCGGACCCGCCCTCTCACCGTCTCCCGGGGCTCCGCCCCAGACCCCGCTTGTCGCGGCTTCGCCGCTCGTCCTCAACCGCGCGCAGCGCAGTTTCGGGGGCCCGGGGGGGGGGGGCCACCGAGAAGAGAGGGGGGGGGGGACGGGGG
>NZ_JBTHHU010000040.1:0-62063 GCF_059089585.1 Streptomyces sp. SX-6
CCGCGCCCGCACGCGATTTCGCGCTTGCGCCGAAATCCGGCGCGGGCGCGCAATTCCAGCCCGGCCCGGCACTCTCCAGCCCGTCCGGCGTTTGAGGACCAACGCGGCGAAGCCGCGTTGCGGGGGTCCGGGGGCTTGCCCCCGGAACGGGGGCAGGGGCGGAGCGCCTATAGGGGGCCCAGGGGGCGAAGCCCCCGGACAACCGCGCGGAGCGCGGGTCCGGGGGCCTCGGGGGCTTGCCCCCGGAGGAGACGGGGAGAGGGCGGGGCCGGGGCAGCAATCCCCAGCCGCCTCAGCCCTGTTGCCGCAGTACCTTTTCGATCGCCCGCATGACGTCGCCCAGCGGGGCATCCGTGCGGGCCACCGTCACCAGGACCTCGCCCTCCGGGCGTGCCACGGCGGTGGCGTCGGCGCGGCCGGAGCCGATGCCGGCGCCGAACGTCTCGCGGACGATCGCGAAGGCGTGGTCGAGCTGGGCCTCCAGGTCGCCCTCGCCGCCGCCCCGGAGCCAGCGGCGCAGGACGTGGTTGTGGGCGGTGACGACCGCGGACGCGGCGACCTCCGCGAGGAGGGGGTCGTCGTCGTGGTGGACGCCCTCGTCGAAGTGGCCGAGGAGGTAGCGGGTGAAGAGGCGCTCGTAGCGGGCGACGGAGGCGATCTCGCGCTCGCGGAGGGCGGGGACCTCCCGCGTCAGGCGGTAGCGCTCCACCGAGACCGCGGGCGACGCCGCGTACATCCGCATGACTTCCTTGATGCCGCGGCACACCGTGTCGAGCGGGTTCTCGTGCGCGGGCGCGGCCTCGAGGACGTCGGACGCCCGCACGAGCGTGTCGTCGTGGTCGGGGAAGATGGCCTCTTCCTTGGAGCGGAAGTGGCGGAAGAAGGTCCGGCGGGCGACACCGGCCGTGGCCGCGATCTCGTCCACGGTGGTCGCTTCGTAGCCCTTGGTCGCGAACAACTCCATCGCGGCCGCCGCGAGTTTGCGGCGCATGGTGAGTCGCTGCGCGGCGGCGCGGCGTGGCGAACGGGCGGACGTGGCGGGCTGGGACATGTGGGGAACGTAACACGGTCCCGCGGGGACGTGCGGGGGCGGACTGCCGGACGGTTCGAGCAGACCGCCCCACGCGGCTTCGTGCTCAGGCCTTCGCATACTCGCGGAAGCCGCGGCCCGTCTTGCGGCCCAGGCAGCCCGCCGCCACCAGGTGTTCCAGCAACGGGGCGGGTGCGAGGCCCGGGTCGCGGAACTCGCGGTGCAGCACCCGCTCGATGGCGAGGGAGACGTCGAGGCCGACGACATCGAGGAGTTCGAAGGGGCCCATGGGGTAGCCGCCGCCGAGCTTCATCGCGGCGTCGATGTCGTCCAGCGAGGCGTAGTGCTCCTGCACCATCTTGATCGCGTTGTTGAGGTACGGGAACAGCAGGGCGTTGACGATGAACCCGGCCCGGTCCCCGCAGTCCACGGGGTGCTTGCGGATCTTCGCGCAGACCTCGCGGACGGTGGCGTGCGCGTCGTCCGCGGTGAGGACCGTACGCACCACCTCGACCAACTTCATCGCAGGGGCCGGGTTGAAGAAGTGCATGCCGACGACGTCCTGCGGGCGCGAGGTGGCGCGGGCGCAGGCGACGACGGGCAGCGAGGAGGTGGTCGTCGCGAGCACGGCACCCGGCTTGCACGCCTTGTCGAGCGCGGCGAACAACTGCTGCTTGACCTCGAGGTCCTCCGCGACGGCCTCGACGGCGAGGTCGACCTCCATGAACGCGTCGAGCGAACCGGCCGGGGCGATCCCGGCCAGCGCCGCGTCCCGTTCGCGCTCCGTCAGCCTGCCCTTCTCCACCGACCGCGCCAGGGACCGGGCGACCCGCTCCTTGGCACGCTCGGCCTTCTCCAGGCTGCGCGCCGCGAGCACGACGGGGTAGCCGGCCTTGGCGAAGACCTCGGCGATGCCGCTCGCCATCGTCCCCGAGCCGGCGACGCCGACCGCGCGGACGGGACGGCCCGCTGCGTGGCCGCCCGCTTGGGTAGCCGCCGCGGCCGCCGGGGTGCGGTCGTCCGGAACGGCCGTGCCGGAGCAGGGGCCTTCGTACGTGTAGAAGCCCCGGCCCGCCTTGCGGCCCGTCAGCCCGGCCGCGGCGAGCTGGCCGAGGATCGGGGCGGGCGCGTGCAGCCGGTCGCGGGAGGCCGCGTACATGGCCTCCAGGACGGTGCGGGCGGTGTCGATGCCGATCAGGTCCAGCAGCGCGAGCGGTCCCATCGGCAGACCGCAGCCCAGCCGCATCGCGGCGTCGATGTCCTCGCGGGTGGCGTAGTGCGACTCGTACATCGCCGCGGCCTGGTTGAGGTAGCCGAACAGCAGGCCGTCCGCGACGAAGCCCGGCCGGTCGCCCACGGCGACGGGCTCCTTGCCCAGTTCGCGGGCGAGCCGGGTGACGGCGGCGACGGTCGCGGGCGCGGTGAGCACCGAGGAGACCACCTCGACCAGTTTCATCGCCGGCGCCGGGTTGAAGAAGTGCAGCCCGAGGACGCGTTCGGGGCGGGCGGAGTCGGCGGCCAGCCGGGTCACCGACAGCGCGTTGGTGCCGGTGGCCAGGATCGTCGTGGGGCGCACGATCGCGTCGAGGGCGGTGAGGACCTCGTGCTTGAGGGCGTAGTCCTCGGGCACGACCTCGATCACCAGGTCGGCCTCGGCCGCGGCGTGCAGATCGCAGGACGTACGGAAGCGGGCCAGCGCGGCGCGGCGCTCCTCCTCGGTGATCCGTCCGCGCGAGACCGCACGGGCGGTGGCTGCCTCCAGGGCGGTGGCGGCGCGTGCCACGGCGGCCTGGCTGATGTCGATGCCGACGACCTCGCGGCCGGCGCGGATGAGCACTTCGGCGATGCCGGTGCCCATGGTGCCCAGCCCGATCACGGCGACGTCGGTCAGGGGCCGGTTTGACTCAGGGGGGGACTGTCGGTCCATCGCGGGACTCCAGAGGGTGTTTCCCCGGATGCGCGGGGAGACGTACTGCATGGATGGATGAGGGCCGTGGGCGGGTAAAGGGCGTCCACGGAGAGGGAGTTGTGCAACCGGCCGGCCCTGTCCCGGGGCCGTGCCGTACTGGAGGTGCCGAACCGACAGACCGACATGGGGAATGCCAGTACTGAGGGCGGCTGCGTCACCAGGCCGCCCGAGCAAGTTCACTGCTCTTGCCGGGAGATTAACTCACCGGTAACCAAGAGCACCAGGGGAAGTGCGCGCGTCTTACGATGTGGTCCAGGCCACATGCCGGGAGGAGAGCGGGAAATGGAAGAGGAATTCCGCGCGCTGCTGAAGCGGGTGCGGGCCGAACTGGTCTCCCCCGCCGAGTTCTCGGCGTACGAGCGGCTCCTCGCGCTCGTACGCACCGACGGCCGCGCGGCCCGCGACGCACTCGCCGACGTCCTGGTGGCGCACGAACGCCCGTTGTGGGCCCGGGAGATAGCGGCCTACGCGCTCGGAGTGCAGGGCGACCGGCGGGCGTTCGAGACCCTCGTCCTCCTCCTCAACTACCGCGAGCCCGTGCGCTGTGCGACCGCCGCCCACGTCCTCGCACGGCTGCGCGACCCCCGCACCGCCCGCGCCGCCGCCGCGCTCGCCACCAACCCGCTGCGCACCGCCTACGCCCTCCATCCGGTCCGGCTGCTGAGCGAGTTGCGCGCGCCCGAGTCCGTACCGGCCCTGATGGCCACGCTGGAGCGGCTGCTGGCCGCCCCCGACCACTGCTGGCCGGTGGCCAGGGCCTGCGTCGAGGGCCTCGGCGCCCTCGGCGACCGGCGCGCCGAGGGCACTCTGCTCGCCGCGCGGGAGCACGAGCGGTTACGAGCCGCGGCGGTGGCGGCGCTGGCCCGGCTGGGCCGGGGGAGGGTCGGGGGCGGAAAGGCCTGAACGCCCCGAAGCGGACAATCCTCGATTTGGGCCGGTGTGGCGATGATGGAAGGCTGTCCGGGCACAGGCAGCAAGCACGACGTCCGGGAGGACAGCCATGGGTCAGGTCGAGGCCACCACGGAGCGGATCATCGCAGCGGATCCGGAGGAGGTGTTCGACGCGCTCGCGGACTACAGCGGCACCCGCGCCAAGCTGCTGCCCGAGCACTTCAGCGAGTACGAGGTCCGTGAGGGCGGGGACGGCGAGGGCACCCTCGTGCACTGGAAGCTCCAGGCCACCAGCAAGCGTGTGCGCGACTGCCTGCTGGAGGTCTCGGAGCCGACGACCGGGCAGCTCGTGGAGAAGGACCGCAACTCCTCGATGGTCACGACCTGGACCGTCACCCCCGCCGGCGAGGGCAGCGCCAAGGTCGTCGTCACCACCACCTGGACGGGTGCCGGAGGCGTCGGCGGCTTCTTCGAGCGGACCTTCGCGCCCAAGGGGCTCGGCCGCATCTACGACGCCGTGCTGACCCGCCTCGCCGCCGAGGTGGAGGGCAAGCAGAGCGCGGGCTGAGAGACCGCCATCACCGGTTCGAGTGGTTTTCGCGGCGCTGCACCGACGTGCCAAAAGCGCCTCCGACCGGCGGAAATCCACCCGTACAGCACTTCCCGGTAAATCGTCGCGCTTGCTCGCTGTTCTCGCGTAATGCGAGAAATGGGCGGCGAACAGGCGCGATGAGGGGAGCAGTTACGTGGGCGGGTCCACCTGCGAGACCACCTTGGTGAAGAGCAGTCAGACGCCCGACCGGCCCGCGCCCGACACCGAGCCGCCCGGCGCGCCCGCGCGGCCCGGGCCCGCCCGGGTGCGCTTCGTGTTCGCCGGGCTGATGCTCACGCTGCTCCTCGCCGCGCTCGACCAGACCATCGTGGCCACCGCCCTGCCGAAGGTCGTCGGCGAACTCCACGGCGTGGACCGGATGTCCTGGGTGGTCACGGCCTATCTGCTGACCTCCACGGTCGTCCTGCCCCTGTACGGCAAGCTCGGCGACCTCTGCGGGCGCAAGGCGGTCTTCGTCTTCGCCATCGTCACCTTCGTCGTGGCCTCCGCGCTGGCGGGCCACGCCCGGACGATGGACCAGCTCATCGCCTTCCGCGCCGTCCAAGGCGTGGGTGCGGGCGGGCTGTTGATCGGTGTTCAGGCCATCATCGCCGACATCGTCCCGCCCCGGGAGCGCGGCCGGTTCATGGGGGTCATCAGCGCCGCCTTCGGACTCGCCTCCGTCGCGGGGCCGCTCCTCGGCGGCTTCTTCACCGACCACGCCTCGTGGCGCTGGTGCTTCTACATCAACGTCCCCTTCGGCCTCGTCACCCTCGCCGTCGTCGCCAAGGGCCTGCACGTTCCCCGCCCGCGTGCCCGGGGCCGGTTCGACGTCATCGGGGCACTGCTGCTGAGCACCTCCGCAACCTGTCTGGTACTGCTGACCAGTTGGGGCGGCACCGAGTACGCCTGGACGTCCCGCATCATCATCGGGCTCGCCTCGGCGACGCTCGGCACGGTGCTGCTCTTCGCCGTGGTGGAGCAGTACGCCGCGGAACCGATCATCCCTCCACGGCTGTTCCGCGACCCTGTCTTCACCGTCACCGGGCTCGTCGGCGCGACCGTGGGCGTCGGCCTCTTCGGCGCCGTCAGCTATCTGCCGACCTTCCTGCAGATGGTCGACGGTGCGGACGCCACCGAGTCCGGAATGCTGATGCTGCCCATGATGGGCGGCATCGTCGTCGCCTCCCTCATCGCGGGCCAACTCACCAGCCGCACCGGGCACTACAAGCTCCTGCCCATCCTCGGCACCGCGCTGGCGGCCGAGGGCATGTACCTCCTGTCGCACCTGGGCGCCGACACCAGCCGGCTGGTCTACAGCCTCTGGATGGCCATCCTCGGCGTGGGCATCGGCCTGTGCCTGCCCGTCCTCGTCCTCGCGGTGCAGAACTCCGTCCGCCCCGCCGACCTGGGCAGCGCGACCAGTGTCAGCAACTTCTTCCGGCAGACCGGCGGTTCGATCGGCGCCGCCGTCTTCGGCACGCTCTTCGCCCACCGCCTCGCGGCCCGGCTCGCCACCGAACTGCCGCACCGCGCGGGCCTCCCGGCGCCGGACTCCATCACCCCGCAGCTCGTACGGGCGCTTCCCGCGCCGCTGCGGGACGGCTACATCCGGGCCTACGCGGAGGCCATGCCGCGGATCTTCCTCTACCTCGTGCCGGTGCTCGTCCTCGGCTTCCTGCTCGCCTTCCTGCTGAAGGAGAAACCCCTGGTGTCCCACAACGCCCCCGCCCCCGAAGCGCCCACCATCCCCGCCGCGCGCGTCGAGCCGCCCGCCGATCCGCCGCCCCTGACCACGGGCATCCCCGTCACCGGCTCCGTCCAGCACCACGACGGCACCACCGTGCCGCGCGCGGCCCTCACCCTCATCGACGCGCACGGGCGCCAGATCGGGCGGGGAGCCAGCGGCGAGACCGGCCGGTTCGCGCTGAGCACGCCGGGCACCGGCTCGTACGTCCTCATCGCCGCCGCGGGCGGCCACCAGCCGCAGGCGGTCACCGTCACCGTCGGCGAGCGCCCCGTCGAGCTGGACGTGGTCCTCGGCGGCGCCGGGCGGCTGGCCGGCACCGTGCACACCGCCGACGGCACGCCGGTGTGCGAGGCGCTCGTCACCCTGACCAATGTGCACGGCGAGGTCGTCGCCTCCACCCGCACCGGCCACGAAGGCACGTACGTCATCGACGAGTTGGTCGCCGGCGAGTACACGCTCGCCGCCAGCGCGACGGCCTTCAGGCCCGCCGCGCTGCCGGTGACCGTCCAGTCCGCCCGCGAGACCCGCCAGGACATCGAGCTCGCCGGCGGCGCGGTGCTGCGCGGCACGGTACGGGCCGGCGGGGGACGGCCCGTGGAGGACGCCCGGGTCACCCTCCTCGACGCGGGGGGCAACGTCGTGGACTCCACGATCACCGGCGCCGACGGCAGCTTCCGCTTCACGGACCTCTCGGCGGGCGAGTACACGGTCATCGCCGCGGGCTACCCGCCGGTCGCGACCGTGCTCCACGTCGCGGGCGGCGGACGCACGGAACGCGATCTTCAGCTCGGGCACGCGGAGCCGCGCATCCCCTGAGGCGGGCAAAACCGGTGTGGGCGCGGCTCCTGTGAGGTAGGACTGCCGCATGGCCAAAATCCTCATCTCGGCGGACATGGAGGGGGCCACCGGCGTCACCTGGCCCGCCGACGTCCTGCCCGGCACGCCGCAGTGGGAGCGCTGCCGCCACCTGTTCACCTCCGACGTGAACGCGGCCATCGCCGGGTTCTTCGACGGCGGTGCGGACGAGGTCCTCGTCAACGAGGCGCACTGGAGCATGCGCAACCTGCTCCTCGAGAAGCTGGACGAGCGGGCGCAGATGCTCACCGGCAAGCACAAGACGCTCAGCATGGTCGAGGGGGTGCAGCACGGCGACGTCGACGGCATCGCGTTCGTCGGCTACCACGCGGCGGCCGGCGCGGAGGGGGTCCTCGCGCACACCTACCTCGCCAACTCCCTGACCGGCGTATGGGTGAGCGGAGAGCGAGCCAGCGAGGGGCTGCTCAACTCCCTGGTCGTCGCCGAATACGGTGTGCCGGTGGTGCTGGTGACCGGCGACGACCGGGCCTGCGAGGACGCCGCGCGGTACGCCCCGGCGGCCCCCGTGGCCGCGGTCAAGGACTACGTCTCGCGGTACGCGGCCGTGTGCCGCACCCCGGCCCGTACGGCCGCGGACATCCGGGCCGCGGCGTGCAAGGGCGCCGCGCTCGCGGTGCGCCACGAGCCGGTGCGGGGCGGGCCGTTCACCGTGGAGCTCGAGTTCGACGCCGAGCATCTGGCCGGGGCCGTGACCTGCGTCCCCGGTGTCGAGCAGACCGGCGAGCGCCGGGTCGCCTACACGACCGCGACCATGTACGAGGCGCTTCGCTGCTTCAAGGCGGTGACGACCATCGCGTCGGCCGCGACGGAGGAAGAGTATGGCTGATGGCACGGCGGACCGGGTCGACGAGCAGGCGCTCGACGAGGTGGTGCGGTTCACCTCCGACCTGATCCGGATCGACACCACCAACCGCGGTGGCGGGGACTGCCGCGAGCGCCCGGCGGCCGAGTACGTGGCGGAGCAGCTCGCCGGTGCGGGGATCGAGCCGGTGGTGCTGGAGAAGGTCCCCGGCCGTACGAACGTCGTCGCCCGGATCCCGGGAGCGGACCGTGGCGCGGGCGCGCTCCTGATGCACGGTCACCTCGACGTGGTGCCCGCCGCGCCGGACGACTGGACCGTGCACCCCTTCTCCGGCGACATCCGCGACGGGATGGTGTGGGGGCGCGGCGCGGTCGACATGAAGAACACGGACGCGATGTTCCTCGCCCTGGTGCGCTCCTGGGCCCGCGGCGGCGTCGTGCCACCGCGTGACATCGTCCTCGCCTTCACCGCCGACGAGGAGGACCGGTCGGTGCCCGGCGCCTCGTATCTCGCCGCCGAGCACGCCGAGTTGTTCGAGGGGTGCACCGAGGCCATCGGCGAGTCGGGCGCGTACACCTTCCACGCGGACGGCGGGCTGCGGCTCTACCCGGTGGCCGCGGGGGAGCGCGGCAGCGGCTGGAGCAGACTCACCGCGCGCGGCGTCGCCGGGCACGGGGCCAAGATCAACCGCCGCAACGCGGTGACCATGCTGGCCAGGGCCGTCGCCCGGATCGCCGATCACGAGTGGGAGGTGCGGCTGAGCCCGACCGTGCGGGCCGCCCTGCTCGAGCTCGCCGCCGCGCACGGCATCGACGCCGACCTCGACGTACCCGGCTTCGACGTCGACGAACTGCTGGCGAAGCTGGGCTCCGCCGCCCGTCTGGTGGCCCCGACGGTGCGCAACAGCGCCAACCCGACCATGCTGGAGGCGGGTTACAAGATCAACGTCATTCCGGGCATGGCCACCGCGGCCGTGGACGGACGGATCGTCCCCGGCGGGGACGAGGAGTTCATCTCCGCGCTCGACCGGCTCACCGGGCCGGACGTGGACTGGGAGTTCGTCGCCCACGAGGCGCCGCTCCAGGCACCCGTCGACGCCCCGGTCTTCGCGCGGATGCGCGAGTCCCTCGAGCACTTCGACCCCTCGGCGCGGGTGGTGCCCTTCTGCATGACCGGCGGAACCGACGCCAAGCACTTCGCCAAGCTCGGCATCGCCTGCTACGGCTTCGCCCCGCTCAAGCTGCCCGTCGGCTTCGACTACCAGGCGCTCTTCCACGGCGTGGACGAGCGCGTGCCGGTCGAGGCCCTGCACTTCGGAGTTCGCGTACTCGACCGCTT
The DNA here is from genome assembly GCF_059089585.1 of Streptomyces sp. SX-6. Lineage (NCBI taxonomy): Bacteria > Bacillati > Actinomycetota > Actinomycetes > Kitasatosporales > Streptomycetaceae > Streptomyces > Streptomyces sp. SX-6. Next base: position 9,249 of record NZ_JBTHHU010000040.1, read on the forward strand.
CGTCATGTCCGTCATGGAGGAATGATGCCGACCACGTCGCCGTACGGATCCTGGCCGTCCCCCGTCACCGCCGCACTCGCCGCCGCGCACGGCGGCCGCCCCGAGTCCGTGGGCTTCGTCGGCGAGGAGCTGTGGTGGGTCGAACGCCGTCCCGCGCAGGAGGGCCGGCAGACGCTGGTCCGGCGGCGCCCCGGGGGCGACGCGCACGATGCGCTGCCCGCGCCGTGGAACGCGCGCACGCGCCTGCAGGAGTACGGCGGGCGCCCCTGGGCGGCGGTGCCGCGGGAGACCGGCGGCCCGCTGGTGGTCTTCGCCCACTACGCCGACCAGCGGCTGTACGCCTGGGAGCCGGACGCCTCCGACGGCGCCGCACCCAGACCGCTCACCCCGCTGGGCGACGTCGGCGAGGGGCTGCGCTGGGCCGATCCGGTGCCGTGCCCGGAACGCGGCGAAGTGTGGTGCGTCCTCGAGGAGTTCACGGGCCCCGGCCCCGGTGACGTACGGCGCGTGATCGCCGCCATACCGCTCGACGGCGGCGCGGCCGGTGACCGCGCCGCCGTCCGTGAACTGACCGACGGCCGCCACCGCTTCGTCACCGGCCCCCGGCCGTCCCCCGACGGCCGGCACGTGGCCTGGCTCGCCTGGGACCACCCGCGCATGCCGTGGGACGGCACCGAGCTGCTGACCGCCCGGGCCGGGGACGGCGCCTTCACGGACGTCCGCACCGTCATGGGCGGCGTGAGCGAGTCGGTGGCGCAGGCGGACTGGGCGCCGGACGGTTCGCTGCTGGCCGTCAGCGACCGTACGGGCTGGTGGAACCTGTACCGCGTCGATCCCCGGACCGGGGAGAGCACGGCGCTCTGCCCGCGGGAGGAGGAGTTCGCGGGGCCGCTGTGGCGGCCGGGGGACCGGTGGTTCGCGCCGCTGTCCGGCGGGTTGATCGCCGTCCTCCACGGCCACGGTGCCTGGAGGCTCGGCGTGCTCGACCCGGAGACCGGCGAACTGGCCGACGCGGACGGGCCGTGGACGGAGTGGCACGTCACGCTGGACGCCAACGGCAGCCGGGTCGCGGGCGTCGCGGCGGGGCCCGTCAGCGGGTACGAGGTGGTGGAGCTGGACGCGCGTACGGGCCGCGCCCGGGTGGCCGGGGCCGCGCACCGCGACGTCGTGGACCCCGCGTACTACCCGGCGGCGCGGGCCCGCACCTTCGCCGGGCCCGGGGGCCGCGAGGTGCACGCCCACATCTACCCGCCGCGGAACCCCGGTCACCGGGCCTCCGACGGCGAGCTGCCGCCCTTCGTCGTGTGGGCGCACGGCGGCCCGACCGGCCGGTCGCCGCTCATCCTCGACCTGGAGCTCGCCTACTTCACCTCGCGCGGGATCGGCGTGGCGGACGTCAACTACGGCGGTTCGACGGGCTACGGGCGCGCGTATCGCGAGCGGCTGCGGGAGCAGTGGGGCGTGGTCGACGTCGAGGACTGCGCCGCCGTCGCCGCCGCGCTCGTGGCGGAGGGGACGGCCGACCCCGCCCGGCTGGGGATCCGCGGCGGCAGCGCGGGCGGCTGGACCTCCGCCTGTTCGCTGGCGGCGACGGACCGCTACGCGTGCGGCACCGTCCTTTACCCCGTCATGGACGCCCTGGCCTGGGCGGGCGGCACCCACGACCTCGAGTCCCACTACCTCGAGTCCCTGATCGGCCCGCAGGCCGAGGTCCCCGGCCGCTACCGCGAGCGCTCCCCGCTGCACCGCGCCCGGCACATCACCGCGCCCTTCCTGCTCCTGCAGGGCCTGGACGACCGGGTCTGCCCGCCCGGCCAGACCGAGCTGCTGCTGGGCGAGGTCGGGGACGTTCCCCACGCCTACCTCGCCTTCGAGGGCGAGGGGCACGGGTTCCGGCGCGAGGAGACGTTGATCCGCGCGTTGGAGGCGGAACTTGCGCTCTACGCGAAGGTCTTCGGCTTCGCGGCGCCGGAGGTGTCAGAGCTCCGACTGCCGGGCATGTAAGGTAAGCCTTACCTTAATCGCTGGTGTCTGTGAACGGTCGGGAGTCCTCGTGACGCAGTCGGTACGCGCGGAACGCGTCACGCAGGGCCTGCCGTTGACGGCCGCTCAGGCGGCGGCATGGCGGACCCGGGGTCCGGCCGTGGCCTCGTACCTGGAGATCCACGGCGACGTGGACCCCGTCCGCTTCGCCGAGGCCCTGCACCGCACCACCGGCGAGACCGATGCCCTGCGCATGCGGATCGCCGACACCGGTGAGGGGCCCCGTCAACTGCCCATCGCCATCGAGCCCCCGGGGCACGGCTTCCCCCTGCACGCCGCCGACCTGAGCGACCAGGGCGATCCCGACGCGATCGCGCTCGCGTGGATGCGCGCCGACCTGGCCGTGCCGTTCTCGCCCGAGACCGGGCCGCTGTTCTCCCACGCGCTCTTCCGCGTCGGCAGCCGTCGTTGGCTGTGGTACCGGCGCGTCCACCACGCCGTCCTCGACGCGCACGGTGTCTCGCTCGTCGCCCGCCGCGCCGCCGAGATCTACACCGCCCTCGCCGCCGGCGACGACCCCGGGCCGAGCCCCTTCGGGCGGCTCGCCACGCTCGTCGCACTCGTCGGACTCGCCGCCGAGGACCGTGACCGTGCCTACTGGCTCGACCGGGTCGGGGCGCGCCCGTATACCGCCGACCCGCTGCGGGCGACCGACCGCCTCGGCTCCGACGCCGCTGCCGGGCTGCGCCGGCTCGCCGCTTCCGTACGGACGTCCCTGCCGGACGTGCTCCTTGCCGCGCAAGCCCTGCACTTCTCGCGTGCCGCGCGCGGTGCGGGCGGTACGGGCGTCGTCCTCGGCCTGCCGATGGCGGGCCGCGTCTCTCCGGCGGCGCCGCAGGTGCCCGGCGTGGCCGGGACCGTCGTGCCGCTGCGCTTCACCGTCACCGCCGGTACGACCTTCGCCGACCTCACCCGCCAGTCCTGCCTGGGCGTTCGCGACGCCCGCAGGCGACGGCGCGGGAGCCGCGCCGTCGCCGGACCGCTCGTCACCGTCCTGCCCGACGACCGCCGGATCGCCTTCGCGGGAGCCCGTACGACCGTGCACCACCTCGCCTCGGGGCCGGTCGGCGACCTGGCCGTCACCTTCGGCGTGACCGGCGACGGCCTGCGCATCGACTGGGAGGCCAACCCCTCCCTCCACACGGAGGCCGAACTCGCGGACGGGCGGCGGCACTTCCTGGACCTGCTGTCCGGGCTCGCCGACCGGGACCCGCACCGGCCGCTCCTGTGAACTCCGGCCTCGGCGGATGCCGCCGCCGAGGCCGGTAGCGTGTCCGACCGTGACGCCCGTACTCCTACGCCCCCGTGTGCTCGGGCGCGATCCGCTGCCCGGCCCGTGGGTCCCCGGCCCGCCGCAGGTGTGGCTGCTCAGGACCGCCGATGACGCGGTGCCGCCCGCCCGTGAGCTGTACGAGAGGGTGCTCGATCCCGGGGAACGGGCCCGAGCGGCAGGGTTCCGGCAGGACGCGCACCGCGAGCGCTACGTCGCCGCTCATCTCGGGCTGCGGCGGCTTCTCGGCGCGTATCTGGGTACGGACCCGGCGGAGGTCGCCTTCGTCCGCGAGCCCTGCCCGTGCTGCGGTGCCGCGCACGGGCGTCCGGCGGTGCGGGGCGCTTCGCTGCACTTCAACCTCTCGCACGCGGGCGACCTGGCGCTTTGCGCCTTCGCGGACGTCCCGGTCGGCGTGGACGTCGAGGAGGAGCAGGACCTCGCCGTCGTCACCGACGTCTCCCGCTCGCTGCACCCGCGCGAGACGGCCGAGCTCGACGCCCTCCCCGAGGCCGCCCGCCCGGCCGCCTTCTCCCGCTGCTGGGCGCGCAAGGAGGCGTACCTCAAGGGCACGGGGACGGGCCTCGCGGAGGACCTCTCGCTCACGTACGTGGGCGCCGGGCCCGAGCCCGGGGCGCCCCCGGGGTGGGTGTTGACGGACATCGACGCCGGCCCGAGCCACGCCGCGGCCATGGCCGTTGCCGTCGCCTTCACCCGTTCGGCGTAACCCCGGCATCCCCGCCGCGCGGGCCGGAGGGATCGTGAAGGCATGACCTCCAAGACCCGGCCCCGCCCCTCGCGCGCCGGCTCCCTCGGCGCCCGCCTCCGCGACGCGATGACCCCGGGGCGTGTTGTGGCGCTGGTCGTCGTTGTCCTGGTGGTGGTCTTCATCGCCGAGAACACACGGCATGTGAAGGTCCGCCTCATCGGGCCCGAGGTGTCGATGCCGCTGTGGATGGGGCTGGCGGGGATGTTCGTGCTGGGCTGGCTGCTGGGGCGCTTTGTCACGATCCGGCGGCGGTGAGGTTGAGCTGCCGCCCGCGGGTGCGGATCCAGAAGGCGAGGAGAGCGATGAGGGTAAAGGCCCCTGTCCAGGCGAGGCTTGCGGCTGCGGGCCGGAGCGGGGTCGTGGGGGCAAGGCCGCCGGCGAGGCAGGTCTGCATGGAGCCGTACATCGGCAGCAAGGTGCCCAGGAACCCGTGCGGATCAGGGTTGACCAGGGGGCTTTGAGGAAGCAGGTCAAGGTTGCTGCTGACGAAGATGACGACCATGCCCTCGAGTTCACCGGGCAGGAAGAGTGCGAGGACGAGTCCGAGCGTTCCGTAGACCAGGCATGCGGTGAACAGCCCGAGCCACAGGAACTCCAAGTGGCGGGGCGACCATACGGCCAGCATCCATACGGTGGTGTACAGGGCGACGAGCGCGGCGGCCGAGAGCAGCGAGGTCGCCTTGGCCAGCAGGAGCGGGGTGCGCGGGTAGCCGGCCGCGGTGAGCCGACGGTCGAAGGGGCCGGCCTGACGGGCGGCGCTGAAGGTGAGGAAGGCCATCAGGAGCATGACCACGCCGAGGCAACCGTGGATCATGCCCACGTGGTCCGTCGAGGCGGTGAGCGTCCGGCCGGTCGCGCGCAGCCGGAAGGCCAGCGAGGCCGGCGCGAAGATCTGCGGCGCGGCGAGGATCCACAGCGGGATGAGGACGGCCAGCAGGAGGGCGGCGAGTGTGTTCTTGGAGAGCTCGGCCAGGTTGTACCGGGCCGCGATGCGGTAGGCCCTCACCGATCGGCTCCCTTGGCCATGACGGCGGTTTTGCCGCGGAGTTGGATGACGGTGTCCAGACGGTCGGTGTCGTAGGCGAGGTGGGAGATGACGACGGTGGTGCGCCCGGCCGCGCGGCGGGCGGCGGCGAGGTCCCAGAAGGCCAGGTAGGTCTGCCAGTCGAAGCCTTGATAGGGCTCGTCGAGCAACACCACGTCGGGATCGTGCATGAGGGCGAGGACGAGGCTGAGCTTCTGCCGTGTGCCGCCGCTGAGGACCTTGACGGGAACGTCGAGATGGTCGGCGAAGGCGAGCCGGTCGACCAGCTCGTGGGCGCGGTCGAGGTCTGGGAGGCGGAAGGCCTCCTGGAACAGGCGAAGGTGCTGGAGCGCCGTAAGGGCGTTGTTGAGAACGGGGTGTTGGGGGCAGTGGCTGATCGTGCCGTCGGCCGTGACGGTGCCCTTGTCCGGGCGCAGGTCACCGCACAGGATGCGCAGGAGGGTGGTCTTTCCGGCGCCGTTCTCCCCGACGACGCCGACGGTCTCCCCGCGACGGACGGTGAGGTCGACGCCGGCCAGTACGACGTGTTTGCCGAATGCCTTGTGAATGTCCCGCGCGCTGAGGGCGGTGCCGGTGGCCGTGGGCGGAGAGAGGGGCATGAGTCCTCGTGTCTGTGCGTGGTCGTTCAAACGCGTGTCGCCGTGGGGCGGGAGCTGCGCGGATGAGGCGTCATGACCATGGGTGGGGCCTGCAGCATCGTGCTGACCCGGGGCAGGACGGGGCCCGACGATGCGGCTTCCCCCTGGAGGGTCCAGTTCTGCAGAACCCGGGCGAGGACGACGACGATCTCGGTGAGCGCGAAAGTGTCTCCGGGGCACTTGCGGGAGCCGTTGCCGAACGGGATATACGCCCCGCGCGGGCCGGGGGTGCCGTGTGCCCAGCGGGCAGGGTCGAACCGCTCGGGGTCCGGGAAGAGGTGTGACTGGTGATGCAGCTGGTAGGGGCTGACGACCACGCTGGTGCCCGGTGGAAGGGTCCGCCCAGCCAGTTCGACGGGAGTGGTGACGCAGCGCGTGAGGAGCCAGCTCTGCGGGTACAGCCGCAGCGTCTCCAGGACGACGTGCCGGGTGAGTTCCAGGCGTCGTACCGCCGACTCGTCCGGCGGATCGCCTCCAAGGACACAGTCGATCTCGTGCTGGACACGACGGGCGATGTCCGGGTGGCGGTCGAGCAGGTGCAGGGCCCAGACCATGGCGCTGGCGTGGCCCGGTGCTGTCGCCGCGGCGAAGATGTTGATGACGTTCTCACGCACCTCGTGGTCGGTCATGGGCTCACCGGCGTCGTCGCGTGCCGTCAGCAGCATGGACAGGATGTCCGCATGCTCCGCACTGGAACGGCGGTAGGCGAGGATCACTTCGTCGACGACCTGCTTGTACCTGGCCAGCGTCCGGTGGAACCGGCGGGTGCGGGGGCGGAACAGCCACTGCGCTCCGAGTGCTGAGGTGAACGCCTCGCGATGGATGCCTTTGATGATCGCCTCGAGGCAGGCGTGGGTCTCGTCCCGGTAATGCTCTGCGATCTCCGCGGCGAACATCGCGCGTACGCCGGTCATCGTCGCCATGTCCGTCATCTCCCGCGTCACGTCAAACGGAACGCCGGGCCGCCAACCACCGGTCATCGCGTCGGTCATGGCGACCATGGTGGTGATGTATCCGGCGACGCGAGTGTGCTGGAACGCCGGCTGGACCAGGCGCCGTACCCGCTTGTGCACGGCGTTCGGGCACGTGACGATCCCGTCCCCGAGGAGCGCGCGCACCTCGTTGTGGGCTGGGCCGCCTTTGTCGAACGTGCGGGAGTCTCTCAGTACCCGGTCAACCAACTCCGGGTGGCAGGCAAGGTAGATGGACTGCCGTCCGAGTCGCACGCGTACGAGATCTCCCTGGGACGGCAGGGAGCAGAGGAAGGGGAGCGGCGTTCTCCAGATGCGCAGTGCGTGCCCCAGTACCGGCAACGCTCCCGGAGCGTGCGCGAATCGGAAGTCGGATCGTGCTCTGCTCATGAGGGACGGGCTCCTTTGCGCGCGGGCTGGGGGCGGCAGCGTCGGCTACCCGGGAATGTGTCTAGCCAATGCGGGGCCGGACCGGCTCTGTTCGGTGGGCTTCCACGCTGCCCGGCCGGGTCTTTGAGCCGTTCGGCTGAAGCACGCCCGGCACTGTTGACAGGTGAGGATCCCGACGGAGTGAACCGGGAGCAGCTCGCGTTGCGGTGGGCGCCGACAGCGCACCACCATCGTGGCGCGGGCACCGACCGTGTCGGCCCTCGGCCCTGACCAAGACGCCGGCCCACGGCCTTTTCAAGGAGATCATCTTGACCGACGCCACTGCGCTGGAGGAACGCCCGCTGGCGGCCAGCGAGATGGCCTTCGTCTCGTTCGGTACGCCGATCCACTTCAGCCAGCGGCTGCACGGCCGGCTCGACCTCGGTGCTCTGGAAGCCGCGGTCGGGGACTTGCTCGTCCTGCACCCCGTGCTGTCCGCGCGGATCGTGGCCATGGATCGGGGCCACGTCCTGCGGCTGGATCCGTCGGTGCCCGGCCCGCGTCTGGGCGTGGCCGGTGGTACCGACCAGGTCGGGGCGCCCTACGCGCCGGACGCGCCGCTGTTCAGGGCCGTCGTGGCCGAAGAGGCGGACAACCGCTACCGGTTGGCCCTGTCGGTTCACCACGCCATCAGCGACGGCGTCAGTGCGCTGGCGCTGCTGCACACCCTGTGGTGCAGCTACAGCGCACGCGTCGCCGGCCGCACGCCTGCGCTGCCGCCTCCTGCCGCCGGGTTGCCCGGCCCCGTCGAGGAACACTTCCGCGCGCGCTTCTCCGCCGAGGAGCTGAACGACTTCCTGAGGGACCGCTCGGCGAAGACGCGGGATCTCGTCCCCGCGTGCATCCCCGCCTTCGCGGCCGGTCACAGCACGGGAGCGCGAACCGACGTCCACAGGCGGCAGGTACGGCTGTCCGCCGAGTCCGTCGGTCAACTGACGTGCGCGGCCAAGGCGGCACGCATGAGTCTGCATGCGCTGGCCTGTGGCATCGCACTGCGCGCAGTCCATTCGCAGACTCCTTGCCCGGACGAAACCGTCCCCATGACGTGCTTGTCCACTCTGGACCTCCGGCGGCGGTTCAGGCCGCCCCTGCCCCCGCACGAGATGGTGCTGGCCGCCACCGCCTCGCCCGCCGTGGTCGAGGTGGGGCCCCACTGCCATCCGGTCGGCATCGGGCGCCATGTACTGGAGCAATTGCGCGAAGCGGTCCTGGACAACACGGTGCAGAAGGCCATCGCCGCGACCGCTGAACTGATGGACGAAGTGGCGCACGCTCCGATCAGTGTCCTGGTCAGCAATCTGATGACGAAGACCCCGCCGCTCCGGCTTCCCCCGGACCTGAGGTCCGGCCCCATCGAGGGATGCGCCCTTCCCCCTGGCCCCCTGCCCTCGGTCTTTCTCACCGGCAGCCAGGACGGCACGGCGGGCCTCGACATCACCCTGGTCATGGCCGCGGACTGGTTCACCGCGCGGCAGGCCGACGACCTGGCCGACGCCCTCGAGGAGGCTGTCCACCGCGTACTGCGCGAGTAGGCACGGCGGACAGCGGATCGGTCCCTGCTAAGGCGCCTGGCGGCGGTGCAGGCGCAGGTCGAGGTGACGGGGTTCGATGATGCTGCGCCCGATGAGGGTGACCGGGCGGGATGTGGCGGGGGTGAGTTTCCAGTCGGCCAGGATGGAGGCCAGGGGCAGCATGATGTTCATGACGGTGAAGTCGTGTCCGATGCACTTACGGGCCCCGGCCCCGAAGGGCACCATCGTCATGGCCCGCTCGGCCTTGGCCCAGCTACGTCCGTCGCCGCTCCAGCGCCCCGGGTCGAACCGGTCGGGCTCGGGGAAAAGATCGGGGCGGTGGTGAATGATGTACGGGCTGATCAGGACGTCGGCGCCGTCCGGCACGCGGTAGTGGCCCAAGGACGTGTCGGTGACGGTCGTCCTGCTGAACAGCCAGGCGGAGGGCCTGATCCGGAAGGCCTCCGTCACCACGGCCATCAGGGTGGGTAGTTGTGGCAGGTGCTCGTGCCGGGCGGGGCCGCCGCCGCAGACCTTCTGTGCCTCGGCCGCGACGGCCGCGTCGAGGTCGTCGTCCAACGAGAGGTAGTGCAAGGTCCAGGCGAGCATGGCGGCGGTCGTACTGATACCGGCGATGAACATGGTCATCACCTGCTCGCGTACTTCTGTGTCCGACAGCGCGTTTCCGTCGCTGTCCTCGGCCAGGAACTTGGACAGCAGGTCGCCCTGGTCGCCACCGGTGCGGCGGTAGGCGGCGACGGTGGCGTCGATGTGCGCGTACAAGGAGTCCCGGGCCTGTGCGTAGCGCCGGTTGGTCGGCAGCGGCAGACGGGTGATACCGGGCGCGACCATGCGCAGGAACGCGCCACTTACCAGGACGTCCACGTCCCCGAGCGTGCGGCGGACCGTGCCGGCGTCCGCACCGGTGTCGTCGAACCATGACGCCAGCATCGTCGAGACGGTGATCCGCATCGCGAGTTCCTGCATCAGCCGGCGTACGTCCAGGACCTGTCCCTCGTGCCAGTCCCGGGTGACAGCCGTGATCTCGCGGCCCGCCAGCTCTCCGTACCCGGGCAGCTTGCTCGGGTGGAAGGCTGGCTGAGTCAGTCGGCGCAGCCGGGTGTGCTTGGCGTTGGGGCAGGTCGCCAAGCCGTCTCCGAAGAACACGGAGATGTTGTCGAAGAAGGGGCCGCCCTTGTCGAAGTCGTGGTGGCGGCTCACGAGGATCTCGGAGACGAGTTCGGGGCTGCAGACCACGTAGGCGGGACGGGGGCCGAGCCGGATCTCCACGAGATCGCCGTAGGACGGCAGACGGGTCAGAAAGCGGGTGGGGTCGATGAGCAGCTGCCGCAGGTGGCCCATGCCGGGCAGGGCACCGGGTGCGCGCGGTACGGGAACGAGGGGGGCCGGGAGGCTTGTCGTCGTCATTGCTCAGCTCCCCGCGCTCACGAGCAGACCGGAAGCCCAGTCGGGCATGACACGGTGCTCGTCATGACGTGTGGTGATCCGCTCCCATTCATAGTCACCGCAGATCCAGTCATGAATGATGTCCGCATACCCCCGCAGCGCCGCGTGCTGGCTCCGGTCGACGGCTCGTACCAGTCGTGACAAAGCCTTCTCCTCCAACTCCGCGAGTTCGTCGACCTTTTGCTGAGCATGGCGGGATGCCTCGGCCAGCGCCTCCTGCCGTGTGCAGCCGCGGCTGCGCTGAATGAGGTGGATCGCGTTGTGCCCGCCGGTGATGTCCTCGTGCCTGAGCGACATGGAGTCGTTCCGCAACGCGACCACGTCGGCGCCCAGTTGCCGCATGCGTTGCAGCACGGGGTGGTGCCACAGCTGGGGCGGCACCTCGTTGCCGCCCCACTTCTCGCCCAGGTCGTTCTGTCCGAAGGCGCACGTCGTGGCGGCCCGCAGCGAGAAGTAGTCCGCCAGGTCGCGGTAGGCGAATCCTGTCGTGCGGTCGATCGCCTCCGTCACCTGGGAGGAGAAGTAGGACGCCCAGTTGAACGCCACGCGCGTGCGTAGCGGCAGGGACATCCCCCGCACCATCCGGCTCCACAGGTCGGCGAAGGCCCGCACCGTCGGCATATCGTGCGCCTCCGGCCGGGACGTTCCGTGCACGATGTCGATCAGGGCGTTGCAGACGGCTGCCACTCTGCTGGGATCGCGGCCGATCTCACCGTCCAGCTGGTCGTCGAACGGCAGGAAGTACCAGCCCATCATCTGCGCCGCCGTACAGCACTCCTCGGCACTGGCGTTGGGGTAGAAGAAGGCGGCCACTTCGGCCAGCCGCCAGTCGACGAAGTCCTCCTCGGCCCGCTCGCCGTCCAGCAGGCCGAATCTCCGCATCCAGACGAGCGCGCTCTCGCGCGCCTGATCCAGATGCGGGTTGATCCGCAGGGGCCACGGGGTGGTGAACACCGCTCCGGTTCGCGTCACGCTCGGCTGCTCCTTCGCTGGATTCCCCAAGATCGTGCGTGAGCGGGATTGTGTACAGCAATGCCGTACCGGAGGGTCCACTCCCACGGGCGAGCGTGCGCGGGAGGCGCCGGGCGCCCCCACGGTGATCATGTGTCCGGATGCGCCAATGCCCCGTCGCAGCCGGGCAGTTCGTGGCCCGGTCCGGCGCGGTGCGGGGTGTCACCTTCGGGACCGGCCCCGCGGTTCGGGCACGTCATGCCACGGCCATCGCGCTGCGAGGATCACGGCATTCGGCGGAAGGGGAGATCACGGCATGACGCAGGAAGCGGAACCGGATACGGAACGGGCACTGCCCGAGCGGCTCGTCGCCCTGCTGACCGGTCATCTCGATGTCGAGGTGGCGCCGGAGCAGTTGACCGCCGCGACGACGTTCGAAAGCCTCGGGATGGACTCGCTGTCGTTGATGGAACTGGTCGTGGCGGCGGAGCAGGAGTTCGGGATCGTCCTTGCCGAGGGCGAGTTGGACCTGTTCCCGTCCTCCACGCTCGGTGACGCGGCCCGGGCGTTCGAGCATGCGGCCTGAGATCGCGGTCACCGGGCTGGGCCTGGTGACTCCGGCGGGGCATACGGCGGAGGCGAACTGGACGGCCCTGTGCCGGGGCCGCTCGCTGGCCGCTCCCGACCCCGAACTCGCCGGACTGCCCGTCGACTTCTCCTGCCAGGTGACCGGATTCGACGCCGCGGCCGAACTCGGCCGGTCGCTCGCCCGGCGCGTGGACCGGTTCATCCAGTTCGCCCTGGCCGCCGCACGACGGGCCGTCGCCGACGCCGCACTGGACACCGGCACGTGGCCGGCGGAGCGGGTCGGAGTCGTGCTCGGAGTCGGGTCCAACAGCCTCAGTACGTACGTCACCGAATTCGGCCATCTCGGCGCGGACCGACCCGGGCGGGTCTCGCCGCTCGCGCTGCCGCGCAGCGTGCCGAGCATGGCCGCGGGCGAGGTCGCCATCGATCTGGGCGCCCGCGGGCCGAACTTCACCACGTCCAGCGCCTGTGCCTCGGGCGCGACCGCGATCGGGGTCGCGCGGGACCTGCTGCGGTCCGGGACCTGTGACATCGTGCTGGCCGGCGGCAGCGAGTCCGCGCGCTCCCGTATGACGGCCACCTGCTTCACACGGATGCGGGCGCTGTCACGGCGACGCGAACACCCGCAGTTGGCCAGCCGTCCCTTCGACGCGGCACGGGACGGCTTCGTCCTCGGGGAGGGCGCAGCCGTCCTCGTCCTGGAACGCCTCTCCCACGCCGGCGCCCGCGGGGCACCGGTCCGGGCCGTGTTGCGCGGCTACGGCGCCGGAGCGGACGCACACCATCCGGTGGCCCCGCACCCGGACGGGCATGGAGCGGAACGGGTCATCCGCGCCGCGCTGGAGGACGGGGCATGCGACCCGGGAGACGTGAGTCTCGTCAACGCGCACGGTACTTCCACACCGCTGAACGACGCGGCCGAGGCCGCTGCTCTCACCCGGGTCTTCGGAGCGGACACGCCCCCCGTGACGGCCGCCAAGGGCGTGATCGGCCACGCCCTCGGGGCGGCGGGCGCGATCCAGGCGGCGTACACGGTCCTTGCCCTGCGTCATCGGACGGTGCCGCCAGTGGCGAACTTCGACGGCCAGGACGGTGACCACAAGCTGAACGTCGTCGCCGGCCGACCGCGCCCGGCGGCCGGGAACACGGGCCTCAGCTGCTCGTTCGGTTTCGGCGGCCAGAACGCCGTTCTGTTGTTCACGACCGACTGAGGAGATGTGGTGTGCCTGGCACGCCGCTCTCCCTGAACAGCGTCAGAGGGCTTCTTCTCGCCCGCAAAACACCCGAGGCTCCCGCCATATCCCAACCGGCGGAAGCCTCAAGCAACTTGTGCGCCACCAGGGACTCGAACCCCGGACCTACTGATTAAGAGTCAGTCGCTCTGACCAACTGAGCTAGCGGCGCGGGAGGAATACTACCCGCTACCGCGTTCGACGCAAATCCGGCGGAAAAATCGGGCTCAGCCCCCGGTCGCCCCCGCCTCGTACCGCCGATGCGGATCGTCCTGCGTCGCGACCGTCGGCGAGACCTTGAAGACGCCCTCCTGGATGTGCCGCGCGTAGTAGTGGTCGATGGCGGTGTGGACGGCGATCCACTCCCGCATCCCGCTTTCCGTGTCCGGCAGTTCGGCCAGCAGCTGGTCGAAGACGCGGGCGTGGTAGGCGATGGCGTGCGTCGTGGTGGTCAGGCCCTGCGCGGCCTGGAGGTGCTCGCAGCCGGGAGCGGGCCGCAGGTGGTGCGAGTCGCCGAGGTAGCACAGGCTCCACCTCTGGCCGACGAGTTCGGCGATGTTCGCCGCGAGGATGGCCGGCGCCTCGTGGTGGAAGGCGACGTTGTCCTCGAAGACCAGGACGTGCTCCAGCCCCTGCTGCCGCGCCTGGGCGATGGCCTCGCGATGCGAGAGCGCCCGCCCCACATGCGGATCGTCCGGCACGGACACGGCCGGCAGCAGCCGCCGGACGCGCCCGGCGATGCCCAGGCGCCGGAAGCGCCGGCTGACCGCGGCCCAGCGCTGGGGATCGGCGTCGAGGTTGATGCAGACCACCGCGTCGAAGTAGTTGAGCGGGTGGGACTTCTCGGCGGTGTATTCGGCCAGCCAGCGCTCGACGACGTCGCCGCACGTCTCGCGGTAGTAGTCGATGACCGGCTCGACGGCCATCCCGGTCTCTTCCCAGGCGACGAGGTAGTTGTGGCAGCGGTCGGCGGCGTCGACGGGGTAACTCACCCCGTGCGGCCGGGCGAAGCGGTGCGTCCAGCGCAGGAATGGCAGGCACAGCACCCGCGCACCCGCCGCCCGGTACTTCTTGTGGATGTAGCCTTCCTCGCCGCCGTGCCCGCGCATCCTGGGGTTGAAGCCCAGCCACGCGTCCTTCCGGCACGCGAACAGCCCCAGCCCCTGGAGGCCGATCTCGAAGGGCGGCGCCTCGGGGTCGGCGCCCCGGGGGTCACAACCCCACACGCCGAAGAGGTTGTTGAACACCGGGTCCATGTGCGTCTGGACCGTCCGCAGGTCGTCGTTGAGCATGGGGCCCTGGAGCAGGTCCCGCGAGTGCGGGTGGGTGTCGGCGTAGTCGAGGAAGCGCGCCAGCGCACCCGGTGCCAGCAGCACATGGCAGTCCACGCACATGACCCACTCGGTCCGTGCCTCGCGGAAGACGAGGTCCCGTACGCCGGTGCCCTTGATGTGGCCGACGGGCAGATAACGCACCCCCGGCACGGTGCTCTCGAGCGCCCGCAGCGCCGGCGCGGCAGGCCCCGACGGGTCGTTGTCGAGGACGAGGATGTCGACCCGGTCCGCGACCTCGGGGTGGTAGAGCCGGAGCGCCATGACCGTGAAGTAGGCCCCGTCGTAGTCGTCGTGGACCGCCATGCCGACCGTCAGCCGGGGTGCGTTCCCCGCCCCGGCGGCGTCCGGCGCGGGCCTCGTGGGCAGCGCCATGGTGTTCACGGGATGTCCTGGACGGCGGTGAGCCAGCCGTGGAAGGCGAAGCGGCTGTCCAGCAGTTTGGCCGACGGGCAGGTCACGGGCCGCACCTGATACCAGGCGTCGGAGGGGAAGAAGACCAGCGAGTCGTGGTCGGGCTGGACGTCCCTGAAGGACTCGGCGACGCCGGGATGCCCGTCGCGGACCGTGGTGTCGAAGACCCGTGTCTGCCCGCCCAGGAACCCCCGTGGCCGCCGGTGCAGGTGGTAGAGGAAGGTGATCCTGCGCGGGTCCTCCGGGCCCGCGGCGTCCCGGCCCGGCGGAAGCAGGTGCACGGGTTCGCGGGACGACTGGTTGTGCATCGTGAAGCCGAAGGCGATCCGCGCACCGGGCACAGGCACCCCCAGCATCGTCATCACCATCGGTGCCACGCGGTTCAGCGCGTTCGCCAGGTCCGGGAAGCGTGCCGTCTGGTCCGCGCAGCGCCAGTTCGGCGGCACCAGCATCTCCGTGCCGGAGCCCTGCTCGCGCACCTCCGCCATCAGCGCATGGCACGCCTCCTCCAGCAGCCGGTCGGCCGTCGCCGCGCCGAGCACATCGTCGAACCTGCACATCTGTGTCGCCAGGGACACCGCAGTCGTGGCCGTCGCCTCGACCACACCAACGCTCTCGGTCATCGAGTCACCTCCGGATCGGCGAGGGACCGGGCTGCCCTTGGCGACGGGTACCACCGCATTTGTCATACGAAACGCGCGGCGGTGCGGCGCGCCGCCGTCCGTCACCCGATCAGCGCCCCCGGCATCGCGACCGGCCGGGGGCCCGCCTAGCGTGCGAAGAACGCAAGCGCACAACGTACGACCTACGGGAGCGCATCATGACTTCTTCGACACATGACCGCATAGCCGCCCTTCTCGGTGCGGCCGCACTGGCCACCACGCTCTCCACGACCGCGACGGACATCGCCGCGGCGTCGGAGCCGGCCTCGCGACCGGCAAACGTCCACGTCGAGAAGAAGACCGCACTGGACAACGTCTCCTGTGCGGCTGCGTACGTCGGACCGCAGGGGCGCGTGGATCCCACGCTGCCCACGGTGCCGGCGGTGACACTGCCGACGCTGCCGCTGGCGCAGCCCGACGATCCGGCGCTGCCGGATCCCGGGCTGCCCCTGCCGCCGCTTCCCCCGCTGCCGCAGCTTCCGCTGTGAACGACGGCAAGGGCCCCGTCGGTCAACCGACGGGGCCCTGTGCTCAATTGTGCGCCACCAGGGACTCGAACCCCGGACCTACTGATTAAGAGTCAGTCGCTCTAGCCAACTGAGCTAGCGGCGCGGGAGGAACTCTACCGAAACTTTCGTTCGAGGCAAATTGCGGTCCCCGGGGCCTCGTGCGGGGAAGGGCACTCGACATGACAGCAGTGGCGGAGCCGTTTCGGCGTGTGGGGCTCGCGGCCGAGCACAAATCGCCGGAGAATCCCGACGGTTCGGAGAACAGAGCCGCTCTGAAACCGGATGCGGTGGAGGCACTCGTCGCCCATGGCTGCTCGGTCGAGGTCGAATCCCGCGCGGGATCGGCGATGGGATGGACCGACGGCTCCTATCGTGCGGCCGGGGCGTCGATCGGGACGCGGGAGGGCGTCTACCGGGACAAGGACCTGGTCATCAAGCTCAGGGGGCCCGCACACGAGGACCTGCGGCGCATGGACCCCGGGTCGACTCTGCTGTGCATGGCGCATGTGCACGCCATTCCGGAGCGGGCCGAGGTGGCGAATGCGCGAGGGGTGAATGTCGTCGCCATGGAGCTGATCGACGAGCACCCGGAAGTGCTCACCGACGCCTATGTGCGCAGCCAGCTGGCAATGCGGCACATTCTGTCGACCGTACCGAACGGTTCCGGCGACGACACCGAACTCGACGTCGCTTTCCGGGGATTCACGCCCGCGTCCTTCGGCGCACTGCAGTATGTCGCCCGGCGCCGGCCGAGAACGCTGCGCATGTCGGCGCCGGGCCCACCGGGATACGACCTCCCGGTATCCGTCGGACTCGCCCACCGGGGATGTCCGGTCGGCCACTATCCCTTCGACGAAATCGCCTCCGGCATCGACGGGTCGGCCATGGGGGAGTACCGGGCGCGATATCCGCTGGGCATGCGCGGCAGGCGCAGGATCCACTGCCTGCACGAAACGGGCCGGGCCGGCGCCCTGTTCGGCATCGAACTCGCCCTGCGGAAGTCACCGGGCGTGCACACCGTCGACGACCTCCGGGTCAGCATCCTGGGATACGGCAACGTGGCCTTCGGGGCGCTCGACGAATGCATGAGGCACGGCATTTCGAGCGTCGACATCCTCACGAAACGGGCCACGCGCCGGCCGGAGGTCTGCCGGTATCTGCACGCGAGCGACCTCGTCATCAACGGCGTGGAGCGGGCGCCCCATCACCACGGCAGCCACTACATCATCACCAAGGAGGACCTGGGCACCGTCCTGCGCCCCGGCACCGTGGTCATCGATCTGGTGGGAGGCACCACGGCCAGGCGGTCGGTCGTCGAGCCGATCGTGGAGTGCACCTATCCCGGCGACCCGTACCGGCTGGAGGAGGGGGTGTATCTGGCGCCGGTGTGGGGCTGGCCACTACTGGGGTTCGGGAAGGAGTCCGCGGAGCGTTACAGCGGACAGATCCTCCAAGTCCTGCTCTCGGACGAGCGGTTGATCAACGGCTGGGCGAGCGCCCCGGCGAACGTCGTACGGGCCCTGGTGGCCGGACCGGTGCTCTCGCACACCCGGGCCGGCTCTTCTCAAAAGGTGGCACTGAGTGCCACACTGCGGGGATGAGCGAGCGATCGATCAACGATGTACGGCACGTCTGGGCGCTGCTCGGCGGTGACCCCGCGCTCACCGCCGCGATCGAGTACGGCGGCCCCGGCGCCGGACTCCCCGCCCGGCTCCCCGTACGGGAGCTCGCCCGTGCGACGGTCGCCGTCTGCGGTCTCGCCGCCGCCGAACTGTCCGCCGCGCGGCGCGGAGGCGGTGCGCCGCCGACGGTGCGGGTGGACGACGGAGCCGTGGCGACCGCGTTCCTCAGCGAGCGTCACCTGCGCGTCGACGGACGGGAGGCGGTGAACTTCGCCCCGCTGTCGCGTTTCTGGCGCACCGCAGACGGCTGGGTGCGGACGCACGCCAACTACCCGCACCACCGGGCCCGCCTCCTCGCGGCACTCGGGCTGCCGGACTCCTCCGACGACTCCGGCGCCGAGGCCCTCGCCGCCCGCGTCGCGGCCGTACTGGCGGACCACAAGGCCGCGGACGTGGAGGAGACGGTCTACGCGGCGGGCGGCCTCGCGGTCGCCGCCCGTACCCCGCAGGAGTGGGCCGCGCACCCACAGGGCGCCGCCGTCGCACAGCACCCGCTCGTCGCCCTGGAGCGGCTCGCGGACGGTCCCGTACGAGAGTTGGGAAGCGGTACGGGGCTGCGCGTGCTCGACCTCACGCGGGTGATCGCCGGGCCCGTCGCCACCCGTACGCTCGCCCTGCTCGGAGCGGACGTGCTGCGCATCGACTCGCCGCGCCTGCCCGAGAGCCAGGACGCGCACAACGACACCGGATTCGGCAAGCGTTCGACCGTACTCGACCTCGCGCGCCGCGCGGACCGGGCGACGTTCGAGGAGCTGCTCGCCACCGCCGACGTCGTGATCACCGGCTACCGGCCCGGTGCGCTCGACGCCCACGGCCTGGCCCCGCGGGAACTGGCCGGGCGCAGGCCCGGCTTGGTGATCGGCCGGCTCGGCGCCTGGGGCGCGGACGGGCCGTGGAGCGGACGGCGCGGCTTCGACAGCCTGGTGCAGGTGGCCACCGGCATCGCCGACCTCGAGGCGGGCCCGGACGGCCGCCCCGGCGTACTGCCCGCGCAGGCGCTCGACCACGGCACCGGGTATCTGCTCGCCGCCGCCGTGCTGCGCGCGGTCACCGAACAGCACCGTACGGGCGGCACACACCTGGCCACGCTCTCCCTCGCCGGGACCGCGCACTGGCTGATGCACCGCGTCGGGCGCGACGCGGACGTGCCGGACGGTGCGGACGGTGCGTACGACCCCGGACCGTATCTCACCGAGGCGCCCGGCCCGTTCGGGACCGTGCGGTACGCGCTGCCGCCCGTGACCTTCGACGGCGGCCCGCGCAACTGGTCCCGGGTGCCCGGGCGTTGGGGGACGGACGCGCCGGAGTGGGCCTCCTGACGGTCAGCCCTGTTTGCGGTCCACGTATTCGAAGACCGAGCCGTCGGGATGGCGGGCCACGAGGTTGCGCCCGATCGGTGTCGGCACCGGGCCCGCGATGATCTCGGCACCCACCCCGCGCAGATCCGCCACCGCCTCGTCGACGTCCGTGACCGCAATCGTGGCCGTGATCTTCCGCAGGATGGACAACTCGGCCTCGGGGCCGCTCATCAGAAAGAAACAGCCGACCGCGGCGACCGAGACGCCGCCGCGCTTGAAGCGCAGCGCCTCGGCGCCGGTCAGGCGTTCGTAGACCGCAATTGCGGCGTCCAGATCGCCGACGCACACCCGTAGCGAGGTCCCCAGAATGTTCATGGAAACCAGGCTAGTTGGCGGGGCGCGCGGTCGGGGAGGGTGCGCTCAAACGCGGCACAGCAGTTCACCGCAGGGGACCGCGAACCAGCCGTCTTCGTGCCGCCCCCACTCGTGCCACGCCGCGGCTACCCGCTCCAGGGCGGCACGGTCCGCGTGCCCGCCCTCCAGTGCGAGCCGCGCGAAGTCGGAGCCGGTCGTGCGGTCCGCCCACAGGCCGCTCCACCAGGCCCGTCGCTCCGGGGTCGCGTAGCACCAGGCGCTCGCCGTGGCGGTGATGTCCGTCAGCCCCGCCCGCCGGGCCCAGGACAACAGGCGCCGCCCGGCGTCCGGTTCACCGCCACCCGCACGGGCGACCCGTTCGTACAGACGGTGCCACTCGTCCAGGCCCGGTACGAGCGGGTACCAGGTCATGGCCGCATAGTCGCCGTCGCGCACCGCGACGATCCCGCCGGG
Source organism: Streptomyces sp. SX-6 (assembly GCF_059089585.1). Lineage (NCBI taxonomy): Bacteria > Bacillati > Actinomycetota > Actinomycetes > Kitasatosporales > Streptomycetaceae > Streptomyces > Streptomyces sp. SX-6. The sequence continues at coordinate 28,887 of NZ_JBTHHU010000040.1, forward strand.
CCGGCACACGCGGCGCATCTCGCGCAGTGCCGCCACCGGGTCGGCGAGGTGCTGGAGCACCTGGTGGGCGTGGACGACGTCGAACGCGCCGTCCGGGAAATCGAGGGCCATGACATTGCCCGTCGTGAAGTCGACGTTCTCCAGGCCGCGTTGACGGGCCACCGCCCGGGCCTCCTCCAGCACGTCGGCCGCCCGGTCCAGGCCGGTCACCCGCCCCTGCGGGACGAGCGCGGCCAGATCGGCCGTGATGGTGCCGGGCCCGCAGCCGATGTCCAGGATCCGCTGGTGCGGCCGCAGTTCGGGCAGCAGGTAGGCGGCGGAGTCGGCGGCCGTCCGCCGGCTGTGCGAGCGCAGTACGGACTCGTGGTGACCGTGGATGTACACGGCTTCGTCCGTGCGCCCTTTCGGCTCTTCGTGCGCGTCGGGCATGGTGGTCCCCTCCTTCGTTGTCCCTGCCACCGTACGCGCCCATTCTCAGGATGCGAGAGGCGTGTCTTGCGATCCGAGACGGTCCGTCACCCGCACGCCCGCGCCAACCCGGCGCGTCTGGCTGCGGTCTGCGAAGGTGACGGAAGACGGGGCGCGGCACGGAGGTGTGGACGGATGCGGCAAGGCTTCCCGGCACCCCCCGCCTTCCCCGCCCCCGAACGCGGCCTGCCCGTGCTGCCGGAACTCGCCGCGCGGCTCGCCGACTCCGCCGCCCGCACCGCGCCCGAACCGGTCGGCGGCAGCCTCGAACTGCGCGCCGCCGCCTGCGGCTACTGGGCCCGGCGGGGGATGCCCGCCGACCCCGCCGACGTCGTCGCCGCCCCGGGCGCGCAGTGCCTGCTGCTGGCCCTGTTCGCCTCGGCCGGCGGCGAGGTCCTGCTCACCAGGCCCTGCGCCACCTGGTACGCGCCGCTCGCCCGCCTCGCGGGCCGGCTGGCGTACCACGTGCCCGTACCGGCCGAGTGCGGCGGCGTGCCCGACCCGTTCGCCCTGCTCGAGACCGTGGGCAGGATCCGGGCCGAGGGCGGCAGACCGCGCTTCCTCGTCCTGTCCGTCGCCGACGACATCACCGGCACCGTGGCCCCGCCCGAGCTCCTGCACGAGGTCTGCGAGGCGGCGATCGCCGAGGATCTGGTCGTCGTCAGCGACGAGACCTGGCGCGACGTCCGGCACGACCCGCACGCCACCGTCCTCATCGGCCCCGCGGAGATGTACCGGGACCGGGTCGTCGTCCTCACCGACCTCTCCGGCGCCCTCGTGCCCGCGGCCTGGCCCGTCGCCGTCGCCCTGTTCCCGTCCGGCACCCCGCTGCGCGCCCGCGCCGCCTCCGTCCTCACCGCCCTGCGGGCGGAGATCCCGCCGCCACTGGCCGCCACCGCCCGCTACGCCCTGGCCGAACCCGGAGTCGTCACCGCCCGGACCGCCGCCGCCGGGCGGCTGTACGGCACCCTGGCCGCCGCCGTCCGGGAACGGCTCACCGCCGCCGGGGCGCTCAGCCTCCCGCCCCAGGCGGGACCGCACATCTACGCCGACCTCGGCGAGTTGCGCGCGGCCCTCGCGGCCCGCGGGGTCGCCGATTCGGTCGATCTGGAGGAGCGGCTCGGCGCCGCGCTGGGCCACCACGTGCCCGGCGGCCACCGCTTCGGCGACGCCCCGGACGCGCTGCGGGTCCGGCTCTCCGTGCTGCCGCTCCTCGGCACCACCGACGACCAGCGCCAACAGGCCCTCGACACTCCCGACCCGCTGCGGTCACCGGTCGTCGACCAGGCGTTGGCCACTCTTGGAGGAACGTTCAGCGAACTCGCCACTGTCTGACCTACCGTCGATGAGCATGCCACCGCCACCCGGTTCACGCGGTTCTCGCCGTTCTCGCCGAATGGAGTCCCTCGATGACCGAACAGACCGAGCGCCCGCTCGCGGAACCGCGCCCCGTCGGTGAAATCCGCATCTGGCCCCGGTCATTCACCGACCGCCTCACCGCACCCCTGCCCGGCGTACGCGCCTTCGCCCGCCTCGCCCGCGAGGGCCGCCTGCGCCCCAGCACCGCCTCCCTGAGCGAACTGGCCGACCTGCCCGTCGAACCCGGGCCGCTGCCCGTCGTCAACGCCGCCACCTGCGCCGCCACCTGGGCCGGACACGCCAGCTGGGTACTGAACATCGGCGGCCTCACCGTGCTCACCGACCCCGTCTGGTCCCGCAGAATCCTCGGCACCCCGGCCCGCGTCACCCCGGTCGGAGTGCGCTGGGAGGACCTACCGCGCATCGACGCCGTCATCATCAGCCACAACCACTACGACCACCTCGACGCCCCCACCCTCAAACGCCTGCCCCGCGACACCCACCTTTTCCTGCCCGCGGGCCTCGCCCGCTGGGCACGCCGCCGCCGCTTCACCCGCGTCACCGAGCTCGACTGGTGGGAGGCGGCCGAACTGCCCGGCCCGGCCGGGCCCGTACGCTTCGACTTCGTCCCCGCGCACCACTGGAGCAAGCGCACCCTCACCGACACCTGCCGCTCCCTGTGGGGCGGCTGGGTGATCACCACCCCCGGCGGCCGGCGCGTCCACTTCGCGGGTGACACGGGCTACGGCCACTGGTTCGAGCGCATCGGCTCCCGCTACCCCGGCATCGACCTGACCATCCTGCCCATCGGGGCCTACGACCCGCGCTGGATGCTCGCCCCCGTCCACACCGACCCGGAAGAAGCCGTCCAGGCCTGCCAGGACCTGGGCGCCCGCGCGATGGCGCCCATGCACTGGGGCGCCTTCCTGCTCTCCGCCGAACCGCCCCTCGAACCTCTGCGCCGCGTCCGCGCGGCGTGGGGCGCCACGGGGCGGCCCCGCGACGAGCTGTGGGACTTGCCGGTCGGCGGCTCGCGCGTCCTGCCGCCGGTCGATGCGGAGGTGCTGCTCTAGGTTTCCAGCACGTACACCCGCAACGGCACTCCCAGTTCCGGGTGCGTGGTCTCCCGCTCGAGCCGCATCCCGAGCTTGCCCATGATCCGCTCCGAGGCTGTGTTCCCGACCGCGTGCACGCTGACGATCCGGGCCAGCCCCCGCTCCTGCAACGCGAAGTCCAGCACGGCACGCGCCCCTTCAGTGGCCAGCCCCCGCCCCCAGAACCGCCGGCCGAGCCGCCACCCTATTTCGACCGCGGGCAGAATCTCCGGCAGATACCGAGGCACGGTCAACCCCACGAACCCCGCGAACTCCCGCTCCTCTCCTCGTACTTCCGCCGCGAACAGCCCGACCCCGCTCTCCTCCCACTCCTTCTCCCACGCCTCGATCCCGGCCGCCGTCTCCTGCCGGTCCAGCACGGACCCGTCCCTGATCCAACGCATCACCTCCGGGTCGGCATTGATGGCGGCCATCGGCTCGAGGTCGTCGGCGCGCCATCGGCGCAGTGTGAGGCGGGGGGTGTGCAGGGTCGGCGTCATGGGGTGATCCTTCCCCGGGGGTGGGGGAGGAAGCACGTCATCCTGTGACGCATGACACCTCAACCGGCAGGTATTGTTCGATCCCCGAGTTCGAAGTTGGAGAGCGATTCACATGACCGGCCGGCGAGCAACGACGACCCTTTGGCGCCCGACGGGCCCCAAGGAACTGGACCTGGTCCGTGAACTCGACTGGCGCGCATGGCCGCCGCGGTTGCCCGAGCAGCCGATCTTCTATCCAGTGCTCAACGAGGACTACGCGATCCGGATCGCCAGGGACTGGAACGTCAAGCACGACGGTGCGGGCTTCGTCACCTGCTTCGAGGTCGACTCCGACTTTGTGGCCCGCTATCCGGTGCAGCAGGCGGGCGGGGAGACGATCCTCGAGCTGTGGGTTCCGGCCGAGGAGCTCGAGGAGTTCAACGCGCACATTGTCGGCGAGATCCAGCTGGTGCACGAGTTCCGCTGAGCCGACCGCCGTTGACGGCTGCGACGAATTCGTGCCACGGAGTTGTGGGAAATATCAGGATCGGGCCATACGGGGCTTTGCTGTCCCGTATGGGAACTCTGCCGTGAACCCCGTCAGCAGCTTCGACGCATGCGCCCCCGTCGGGATTGCTGTAGCTGGACTTGCGCCAGACGGCGGCGCCGAGATCGGGTGGGGATATTCGGGTCACGGTAACTTTCCTCCAGCACACGCATGATGAGGACTGCCGAGTCGGTCGGCGAGAGCGCCATGGCGCGGAGCTGATCGTAAGCCACGGCGTAGAGGGCAACTTCGGGCTTGTCCTCTGTCAGCCTTCCCGAGAATGCGTCCTCTGTGTAAGCAACACGCTTGCCGGTCGGCAGCTCCAGCAGAATCATCGAACCGCCCATGGACGGGTGTGCTCCGCTCGCGAAGGGGAGCACCTGAATGGTCACGCGAGGCTGCTCGCATGCCTCCAAGAGGCGGAGTAGCTGAGCGCGCATGACGCTGCGGCTTCCGCACGGTCGCCGCAGCGCGGCCTCATCCAGGATGGCCCAGTAGTGAGGCACGTCCGAGGTGGTGAGCATGGTCTGACGGCCCAGCCGTGCTGCCAGCAGGTCCTCGCGCTTGTCTTCGGACGTGGTCAGGCCATGGCGGAGCAGCTCACGTGCGTAGTCCTCGGTTTGCAGCAGTCCGGGGATGGAGGCCGCCGTATATTCCGAGATCGCGCAAGCCTGCGCCTCGAGCTCCATGAACCGGCGGTACTTGTCCGGGAATCGTTCACGTCGGACCATGTGCCACAGAGACTCGAAGAACTTGCCTTTGTTGAACACCCTGTCGAAATCACGCGAGTTGTCCAGTGTCGGCGGAGCCGCCTTGACCCGCTCGAGCTGAGCGATCCGGGTGTTCGATACGTGGATGGCCGCACCCAGCTGCTGCTGTGTCATCCGCATCTTGATCCGCTCCTCGCGCAGGTTCCAGGCGTAGAACGCGGCAGCAGAGGTTGACGGATCGAGGGGCTTGAGCGGCATGGGTCCTCCCAGCTCAACGGCCATGCAGAATTTATCGTTTGGGGTTGTCAAATCCCGGGGTCTGTTGAACGTACCGCTGCTGGGGACATCGTCGATGCGCAAGCGGCGAAGGCCGCACGACCGAGCGAACGAAGCAGAGGTACCGCCATGGCGTCTCCGCCATCACAACAGCCACCGGACCGGATCCGGGAGGCCGCGGCCCGTACGGCCCGCGATCTTCATGACGCGTTCCGGGTGCACGGGTATGCGATCCACGTCGTTCCTGAACCGCCCACGGAGGGGGAGGTGTACGTGAGCGTGTTCGGGCCGCTTCGTGGAGACGAGGCCCAGTTGGTGACCGATGCGTTGCGGGCCTACAAGGGGCGGCGGCCCGAGCGGTTGCGGGCCGGGGTGGCGGAGGCGAACGCGAGGAGTCGGCGGGGTGGGCTGGCGTGAGTGCGGAGCAGATCAACCCGTTGCAGGCATCGCAGTGTTGTACGGAGTGCGTGAGGATCAAGGCGCGGTACTACGAGGCTTCGCGGGCCGGGAATCATGAGGCAGCGGAGGGCTGGTGCGTAGCCATGGGGCGCCATCTGCGGGAAGCGCACTGAGTTGTGCCCTACACAGGCACGATCAGATGTGGTTTCGCGCGCTGCGCACAGTAGTTCAGGGTCTGCCACGTGCCGGATGCATCGCTGTTGCCCTGGAGTGGGAACCCGATGGTCATTCGGCTGTGGTCCACCATCCACCGGTTCCGGGCGTGGTAGGTGGCGGCCGTCAGTTCACCTGCCGAGAGCTGGACGAGCTGGTCGATCCTGTTTCGGGTCCGGGCAATGGCCTGCCTCGCGTCCTCAGGCTGGCGGTCGAGGGTGTCGGGGACCACGACGGTGATACGTGCCTCGGTCTGTTCGGCAAGCCACACAAGGGACAGGGCGTCGATGCCCACAGCGCCGCCGACGTAGAAGCGTGCGTGCGGGGTCGCGAATGGGGTGAGGAATTCGCGGAACAGAGCGTCGTACGCGTCCCTGGCGCGGTGCTCTGTGGAGCGTGTGCCGGTGATGGTCACCGTGGACCCCATGGTCAACTCCGTGTCGCAGGTTGTCGTGTCCCGCAGCTGCACCTCGAGCACAACCGGGTTGGCCGAACTGAGCCTGTCCTGCCGTCGTCCCGGACAGCATGCTCTGCCCCGCAAGGATTCACCCGCTTACCCGGAGGAGGCCAGGAAGATGAAGAAATCGTCCCGGTTGATGATGGTGTTGGGTGCCAGTGGGGTCCTGCTGAGCAGCGTCCTGGTGACGGGCTCGGCATCGGCGGGAGCCGCGAAATCCGCGGTGACCGCACCAGAGTTGACGACGTCGCAGGACGTCGTCAGACAGAGCTCGTCCGTGGTGCAGCTCAGCGCCACGGGCGGGGTCTCGTCGACGGTGGTCTCGGAGTCGCTGCCCGCCGGATCGTGGGTGCTGTCCGCCAACGCCTCGCTGGTGAGCTGGGCTCCCAGCGACTACACGCGGTGCAATCTGTATGTGGGCAATACGATCGTCGGCGGGGCGACCGCGATGGTCGGGGACCCCGGTTCGGGCAGCGCCGGTACGGGGACGTACGTGGCCACCGTGAGTCTCCAGGGGGCGTTCACCAGCGCCACGGACGCGAGCGTCACTCTGCGGTGCGGGCACGACCGTACGCAAACGGCGGGCGGGCTGCCCTATGTGGATCCGGGGGCCACGCTGTGGGCGCACAGGAGTGATGGTCTCGGCCTGGCGAAGCGCGGTCGCTGACCGAGGAAGAGTGTGCGGGCGTGCCCGGTGGGCACGCCCGCGGTTCGCCCATCACACGGCGTCGACGCGCCACCACTGCTGGGACTGGAAGTTCTTCCCCCACAACTGCGCCTGCGCGCCGTCACCGGGCACGTTGATGTCGCGGTCCAGGACGGTGTTGCCACCGTTGTAGAACAGGCCGTTGTAGATCGCGAGATCACCCGAGAACGTGAGCCATCGCTGCTGCTCCGATCCGTTGCACTGCCACAGCTGCACCCTGGTGCCGTCGCGGCCGGCGCCGTTGGTGTCGGCATCGAGGCACATGCCGCGGAAGCGGGCGCTCTCCAGCGACCCGTTCTCCCAGGAGATCCAGGCCTGTTGGGCGCTGAGGTTGCACCCCCACACCTGCACCTTGGTCCCGTTGCCGCCCGCGTTGGCATCCGCGTCGAGGCACTGCCCGGGAGTCGGTCCGTAGAGGCTGGTGATTCTTACGACCCCGGCCTGCACCCGCTGCCCGAGGGTGCGGGCGCCGTCGGTGCTTCCGCTGGGCTGGGCCGTGGCGAGTCCTGTTCCGGTGAGCAGCGCGGTCGTCAGCGCCAGACCGATCACCACGTGTCTTCGAGGCATGGACGGTCCTTTCCTGGGTCCGGAAGGTCGCGCATCATGTCGGGGTCATGCCTAGTCGGGCCGACGGCAGTCGTCCATACGCGGAACCGGCCACCTCGTGCGTGGTCGGTGGTCTCCAATCCTCCGTGTGCCGGGCGGCAGTTGCCCCGGCCTATGCTGGTTGCGTCATGCGACTGATAAAGCTGGAGATCTCCCGGAGAAACTGGAGCCGTATGCGCTGCGCGTGCGGCGACTCGGCCGCGCACCTCGCCGAGGATCTGCTCCGCCTCGCGGACAGCGGAACCTGGCAGTACGACCGCCTGGAAGGTCATGTGTGGATTCCTTCCGTTCTCTGGGAGCCCGCTCCCGCGGTGACCGCGGTCGCCCTCGCCGCTCTCGCGGACGACATCTCCCCATCCGCCCGCAGTGAATTCCTCGACATCCTGCTGATCATGGTGGCGGGCGAGGGCACGGACAGTGAGTCGGCCAGGCGCGGGCTCGATCTGGAGGCGCAATGCCAGGAGATCGCTGCCCATGGCATCTGGTCGCTCTATGCGGAGGTGACGTCGGGCCGCTCCGTGTCCGACGCCGGTACCGCGTTCGAGATCCTCACCATCGTGGATCCCGACCGGGAGCGCGTGGAGAGCGTCCGGGAGAGCGCGGGCGAACTGCTGCCCTGGGACTGCCGGATGGGGTTCTGCGACGGCTGAGGCCCGGAAACCTCCTGGGCGAACCTGGGGAAACCCCACCCCGGAAGGGGGTGTTGAGCAGCTTCATCGCCTCCGTGCTGCCGCGTGGCCATGGGCCTCGCCCGGAGTCAGTCCGTGGCCTTGGGGTGGCCGGTTCCCGCGTATGTGATCCAGGCCGTGCGGTTGGTGTCATCGAGCAGGTACCAGATCCGGCCACCGCCGGTGACTTCGTACTGCCAGCGTTCCAAGGGCTGTCCCTTGAAGGTGGTGGTGCCGAGCTTGCCTTTGAGACGATGCTGACGTTCGGGGTTGTCCGTCGCGCGTGGGGCGGAGCGGATCTTCTCGAAGGCGCGGCGGAGGTTGCCTGCTGCGTGACGGGACAGGTGCTCCCAGCCATCGGCGGCCTCGGTGTTGGCGAACCGGATGTCGTACTCGTCGTCGAGCGGAGGCGGAGCGGCTCGGTCGCCTCGCTTCGGGCTCACTCGGTGACCTGCGGCATCGGTACGGGGCCGAGGTCTCCTTCGGGCTCACGGGTGAGGGCGGCGAGCAGGGCCGGGTCCGCGTAGATCTCGGCGCTGTGACGCCACTGGGTCAGCAGGAGAGCGATCGGAGCCAGGTTCTCCAAGGCCGCTGCACCCCGCGCCGTGTCGACGAGCTCGGCGAGCAGCGTGTCCACGTCCTCCGGCGGGAGGAACGTGGTCCACGGCAAGGCGTCGGGCAGAGCCTGGCGCAACGCGGCGGTGTTCTCCGTGCGTACCAGTCCGGCGAGCAGGCGGGCGGTGAAGTCGACCACGGTGGTGTCCCGCTCCAGCTGGTCGACGCGCATGAGTGCGAGGTCGCCGGCATCGCGCCGCCGCAGCCGCAGCGCTCTGACGGCGTCCAGACGGCGCGTGGTCGCGGCGGGGTGGTGGAGCAGTTCGCTGAAGGGCACGTCCTCATAGGCCGCAGTCATGACATCCACACTAGCTTGGATATGGCCGACGCGTGGCTGTTTCTCGTAAGCGAAGCATTGGCGGATCCTTCGCTTCCGCTTGATCCGCCTGACATGGACGAATCACGGCCCACAGGCAAGATCACGGCACGTTTTACGGCTGTAAGGGGCGCTCCGCGGGACAAAAATCTGCGATTTTGCGGCCCGCCCCGGACCACTCACTATGTGCTCAGTCGCATAGATCTGCGACCTGCCCGCAGGATGAGAGGCACACCAGCCCATGCAAGACACCGACGGCACACCCGTGCGCCGTTTCGGCCTCCCCACAGCGGTCGCGCTGGTCATGGGGAACATCATCGGCGGCGGCATCTTTCTGCTGCCCGCCTCGGTCGCCCCGTTCGGAACCGTCAGCCTGCTCGCCTTCGGCGTGCTGACGGTCGGCGCGATCGCGCTCGCTCTGGTTTTCGGGCGGCTCGCAGAGCGCCATCCGAAGACCGGCGGACCGTATGTATACGCACGTGAGGCGTTCGGCGACTTCGCCGGGTTCCTGTCGGCGTGGTCGTACTGGACCATGAGCTGGGTGAGCAACTCGGCCCTCGCCGTGGCCGGCGTCGGCTACTTCCACGTGCTGACCGGCGGCACCTCCTCCAAGGGCACGGACCTGGCCATCGCCCTGGCGATGCTGTGGCTTCCGGCGCTGGCCAACCTGGCCGGTACGCGCTGGGTGGCTGCCGTGCAGCTGATCTCGACGGTGATGAAGTTCCTGCCGCTGCTGTTCGTGGCCGTGGTCGGGCTGTTCTACTTCGACCCGAAGAACCTCGGTCACTTCACCGAGGGCGGCGCCAACTGGACCGGCAGCCTGACCGCCTCCGCGGCGATCCTGCTCTACAGCTACGTGGGCGTCGAGTCCGCCGCGATGAGCGCGGGCGAGGTCCGTGACCCCAAGCGCAACGTCGGCCGGGCCAGCGTGCTCGGCACCATCGGCGCGGCGGTGGTGTACCTGCTGGGCACGGTCTCGGTCTTCGGCACCGTCCCGCACGACAAGCTGGGCCAGTCCACCGCGCCGTTCTCGGACTCCATGAACGCGATGTTCGGCGGCCATTGGGGCGGCACCCTGATCGCGGCCTGCGCGGTGATCTCCATCGTGGGCGCGCTCAACGGCTGGACGCTCATGAGCGCCCAGATGCCCTACGCGGCGGCCAAGGACGGCCTGTTCCCGGCGGCCTTCGCCCGCAAGCGGCGCGGTGTGCCCACGGTCGGCGTCCTGGCGGCGGCGGTGCTGGCCACCGGGCTGACGGTGATCAACTATGTCTCCGGCTCCGGCGGGGTCTTCGAGATCCTGGTGCTGGTCACCACCTTCTCCGCGACCATCCCCTACCTGCTGGCCGCCGCGGCCCAGGTGTTCTTCCTGCTGAAGGGTCAGCGCGAGAAGGTCAACCCGGGTCGGCTGACGAGGGACATGGTGCTCGCGCTGGGCGCGTTCGCCTTCTCCTTCTGGCTGGTCGCGGGCGCCGGTTACGAGGCGGTCTACCAGGGAGTCCTCTTCCTATTCGTCGGCGTGATCGTCTACGCGTGGATGGCTGCCCGCCGCCCGGCGGCGGGGGAGAAGCCCGCCTCGGTCGCGGCCGAGCCGGTGAAGGTCCCCGAGCCGGTGAAGGTCCCCGAGACGGTCAAGGGCTGACCACCGCGGCCCCGCGTTCCGCGGGAGTCCGCAGATGAAAGACCCGCGCGGGCGGCACGTTGTCCCAGACAACGCGCCGCCCGACGTCGTATGCGCCCTCGAACGCCGCGAGCTCGGCGGCGACCGCGCGATGCCGGTCCGCTTCCGCGCGGCTCGCGAAGAGGGAGCGCAGCGGCCGGGGTCCGAGATAGCCGAACCAGGTCAGGTGCCCGCCGGGGACGAGCGCCCGCCGGTACTGCGCCAGGATCGAACGCACCGCCCCGGGCTCGAAGTTGGTGAACGGAAGGCACGAGACGATCACGTCGTAGCACCGCTCGCCCAGATCGAGATCCATGACCGAACCGGGGACGATCCGGACCCGGTCCGAGACCTCGGCCAGCGCCGGGTCGGTGCGCAGCAGACCGTCCAGCATGCGCACGAACCGCGGGTTGATCTCGACCACGTCCAACCGGTCGGCCGGTCCGGCGAGGCCGGCCAGCACCCGGGTGACCGTCCCCGTGCCCGCGCCGACCTCGAGCACCGCCCGGGGCCGCCCCGTCATGGAGCTCAGCGGCTCGGCGAGGCGGCAGGCGAGGCTGTGGCCGCTCGGCGCGATGGCGCCGGTGGTACGGAAGGTACGGGTGGCCTCGCGGAGGAAGGCGAGGGCGGATGCGGATGGCGTCGCGTTCATGGTCGGTGTCGCGTTCATGGTCAACGACGCTAGGAACCGGCGCGCTTCCGGCCATCGGCCGTCGTGCCACGGCCACCCCCGACGAAAGGAGGGGGTAGCCGTGGCCAAAGGGCCGGTGGGCGGCTCCAGTTCGTTGCTTACGCTGGGCGCGTGGCGGACGTGGTGAGCGGCAAGTGGACGGGGTGGGCCCAGGCGTTGGTCCTGTGCCTGGTGGGATGGCTCTCGGCGCAGGAGGCGTACGTACGGGCGGGCGCCCACTGGCTGAGCCCGGACGTCGCACTGGCCGTGGCCGCGAGTGCGGCGCTGCTCGCGCTCCGGAGGCACCCGGTGCCCGTGGCACTGGTCGCGGTATGCGCCGCCACGGCGGTGGGCAGCGTACTGCCCCTGCTGGTCGTGCTCTTCCACCTCGCCCACCTGGGCCGGGTCGGCGCCGGTCTGCTGTGCGCGGGCGCGGCCATGGCCGGCAACTGGTTCGTGGACTCCTGGCAGAACCTCTGGGCCGCCCATCTCTACGGACCGCTCACACCGTTCGTCCTCGTCCTCGCCCTCGGCCTGTGGGCGGGCAGCCGCAGGCGGCTCGTGACCTCGCTCGCCGAGCGGGTCGACCGGCTGCGCGTGGAACGCGAGTTGCGCGCGCAGCAGGCCCGGCTCACCGAACGGGCCCGTATCGCGGCCGAGATGCACGACGTGCTCGCCCACCGGCTGACCGTGCTGGCCCTGCACACCGGCGCACTGCAACGCCGCGCCGACGGCCTGCCCGGGCCGGTCGCCGAGCGGATCACGCTGCTGCGCACGACCTCCACCGAGGCACTGGACGACCTGCGGGACGTGCTCGGAGTGCTGCGCGGCACCGAGGGGAGGGCCTCGCGTGTACCGGGCCTGCGTGACCTGTCGGAGCTGCTGGCCGAGGCGCGCGCCGCCGGGCAGGAGGTCGCGGCGGACATCGAGGGGGACGACGGGGCCGTACCCGTCAGCCACCGGCTCGCGATCCACCGCCTGGTGCAGGAGGCACTGACCAACGCCCGCAAGCACGCCGCCGGGGCGCCGGTCCGGGTCACGGTCGGCTACGGTCCGCCGCGCTCCACGGTGGAGGTCCGCAACGCGGCCGGGGTCTCGGCCGCGACCGCCGCGACCGGCGGCGGGTACGGGCTGATCGGGCTGACCGAACGCGTCGCGGCGCTGGGCGGCCGGCTGGAGTACGGGCCGTCGGGAAGCGGGGGCTGGCGCGTCGCCGCGGGCATACCGCTCGCCGGGCAGCACACCTCACGGGCCTCGGGGGCGGCATGATCCGGACCATGATCGTGGACGACGACCGGCTCGTCCGGCTCGCGCTCGTCGACATACTCGACGGCGCCCCGGGCATCACGGTCGTCGCCGAGGGCGCGGACGGCCTGGAAGCCCTCGACCGGGCGGGCGAGCAGCGGATCGACGTGGCGCTCGTGGACGTGCGCATGCCGCGCATGGACGGGATCGAGGCCACCGCCCGGCTGCGGGCACTGCCCTCGCCGCCGCAGGTCGTGATGCTCACGACATTCGACCTCGACGAGTACGTGTACGACTCCCTCGCCGCCGGGGCCTCGGGCTTTCTGCTCAAGGACACCGAGCCGGACGAGATCGTCCGGGCCGTCGAGGTCGTCGCGGCGGGGCAGGCGATGCTGCACCCCTCGGCCGCCCGCCGCGTCATCGACCGCTACCACGACACGGCCCGTACGGGCGACCGGGCGGCACGCTCCAGGGCCGGGCGGCTGACGCCCCGGGAGACGGACGTGCTGGCGCTGCTGGGGGCGGGAGCGTCCAACGCCGAGATCGCCGCGGAGCTGGGCATGCGCGAGAGCACGGTGAAGGCCCATGTCAGCCGGATCCTGGCCGCGTTGGAGGTGGGCAACCGGGTACAGGCCGCGCTGTGCGCACGGGACGCGGGGATCGCATTACCTCCGCGGTAATCGCCCTCCTCGACCGGTCCCGACAGGATGAGGGCATGGCCTTCGGACCCGCGCACTCGGGTCCGGAGGTTGCCTCCAACGACCGTCCCTGCCAAGGAGATTCGCCATGTCGCAGCACTCGCAGCACTCGCAGTACGAGACCGCCGTCGCCCGCTACCTCGAGGCGTGGAACGCCGGCAGCGCCCCGGACCGCGCCGAGGCCGTCGCCGCGGCCTGGACCGAGGACGGCTCCTACACCGACCCGCTCGCCGACGTCCGCGGGCACGACGGCATCGCGGCCGTCATAGCGGGCGCGCAGGAGCAGTTCCCCGGCTTCGCGTTCCGGCAGGCCGGCACCGTGGACGGGCATCACGACACCGCCCGCTTCTCGTGGGAGCTGGTTTCCCTCGCGGACGGTTCCGCGCCCGTCGCCGGATCCGACGTGATCACCCTGGCCGGGGACGGCCGGATCCGTACCGTCCACGGCTTCCTGGACCGGGTGCCTAGCGCCTGAGCCCGTGCAGATACGCGGCCGTCTCCGGGTCGGCGGGGAGGAAGGTCTCCAGCGCCAGCTCGGAGACGGTCACGTCCATGGGGGTGTTGAACGTGGCGATGGCCGAGACGAACGACAGCGTCCGGCCCCCGTGCTCGATCACCAGCGGCAGGGCGAACGGCGCCGTGCCGCTCCCCGAGGCGGCCACCTCCTCGCCGCACGGCTCCGGCGGCGGATACGCGCTGACCTCTTCGTAGACGGCACGCAGCGGCGCCGACCGCAGCACCGCGAGCTGACGCTCCATCTGGTGCAGCAGATGGCCGCGCCACTCGCCGTAGTTGCGGATGCGGGGAGCCATGCCCCGCGGATGCAGGGTGAGCCGCATGGCGTTCAGCGGCTCCGCGAGCAGGTCCTCGGCCACGCCCTCCAGCAGCATCGTGATGCCGCGGTTCGCGGCCACCACCTGGTACGTACCGTCGACCACCAGGGCCGGGAACGGCTCGTACGCGTGCAGCAGCTGCTCCAGGCCCTCGCGCAGCTCGTGCAGCGCCGGGTCGTCCAGGGGACGTTCCGGGTAGTGCGGGGCGTAACCGGCGGCCAGGAGAAGGGCGTTGCGCTCCCTGACGGGGATGTCGAGGTGGTCCGCGAGGCGCAGCAGCATGTCCTGGCTGGGCCGGGCGCGTCCCGTCTCGATGAAGCTGATGTGCCGGGCGGAGGAGTCCGCGCGCAGGGCGAGTTCCAGCTGGCTGATGCGTCGTCGGTCCCGCCACTCGCGCAGAAGCGGGCCCACCCCCGGGGCGGCTGCAACAGTGGTCATGACCCGACCGTAACCCTTGCCCGCGCACATTGACGCGAAAGAGTCCCTCTCACGTGGCAGGCTTGCCCTGCCGATACCCGCGGGCTCCGCGATGAACACGATGAAGATGAACGCGATGAAGGGGATGCGCCATGACCGTCGAACCGCTCTCGCAGAAGGATGTCGAAGACCGTCTGAAGGAACTGCCCGGCTGGACCACCGACGGCGAGCGGATCAGCCGTACGTACTCCTTCGACGGGCACTTCCCGGCGGTGGCGATGGTGGTCAACATCGCGCGGATCCAGGAGGAGTTGAACCACCACTCGGATCTGGTGCTCGGCTACAACACGGTGATGCTCGAGGTGAACACGCACAGCGTGGGCGGCAAGGTCACCGGCCTCGACTTCGAACTCGCCCGCAGGATCGAGGCGGTGGCCCCGGCACACGGCGTGCGCTGAGAGCGGTCCGTGCGCTGAGGAGCGATCCGCGGCCCCGTCCGTGTACTACCCCCGCGGTACACGGACGGAGCCCCGGCCGGCCGCCACCGCACCGGGTGGGTGCGGCGGCCGGCGGAGGGAAGCGGATCAGAACTGGTCGAACTCGTCGGGGTCGGGCCCCAGTCGGGTGCCGTTGTCGAGGGTGCCGAGGGCCGCGAGGTCCTCGGCGTCCAGCTCGAAGCCGAAGACGTCGAAGTTCTCGCGGATGCGGGAGGGGGTCACGGACTTCGGGATGACCACGTTGCCGAGCTGGAGGTGCCAGCGCAGCACGATCTGTGCCGGGGTCCTGCCGTGCTTGCCGGCGATGCGGGTGACGACCGCCTCACCGAGGAGTTCCTTGCCCTGGCCGAGCGGGGACCATGCCTCCGTGGCGATGCCGTGCTCGGCGTGCACGGCACGGAGCTCGGACTGCTGGAGGTAGGGGTGCAGCTCGATCTGGTTGACGGCGGGGACCACCGAGGTTTCGGCGATCAGCCGCTTCAGGTGCGCGGGCTGGAAGTTGGACACGCCGATCGCCCTGGCCCTGCCGCTCTCGGCGATCTCCGCGAAGGTGCGCATGATCGTCAGGTAGTCGTCGCGCATGGCGCGCGGCCAGTGCAGCAGGTAGAGGTCGACGTAGTCGAGGCCGAGCCTGTCCAGGGAGGCGTCGAACTCGCGCAGGACGTTCTCGCGCGTCCAGGTCTCGGAGGCGCTGTTCCACAGCTTCGTCGTGACGAACAGTTCGTCACGCGCGATGCCCGATGCGGAAATGGCCTTCCCCGTGCCCTCCTCGTTCTGGTAGACCGCGGCCGTGTCGATGCTCCGGTACCCGGCCTCGAGGGCGTTCGCGACGGCCGCGGCCGCCTCGTTGTCCGGAACCTGCCAGACGCCGTAGCCGAGCTGGGGCATCTGCACGCCGTTGTTGAGGGTGATGGAAGGAGCCTTGCTCATCCGGCAATCGATCCTTAAAGCTCTCGGAGATTTGCTTTCGGCTTGCTTCCGGCGTCAACAAGCCCTCCCACCCGGGCATTCCCGGGGGCGTGCACAAATTTTCGGCCCTTACGGTTCCCGGTAAGGGGTCCGCTGGTAGAGCGCCTCGACCTCGGTGGCGTACGCCTTCTCTATCGCGCGGCGCTTGAGCTTCAGCGTCGGCGTCAGCAGGCCGAGCTCCTCGGTGAACCGTCCCGCGAGGATGCGGAAGGCGCGGACCGACTCGGCCTGCGGGACGAGGGCGTTGGCGGTCACGATCGCGTGCCGGATCTCGGCCTCCAGGTCCGGGTCGTGCACGAGCTCACCCGCTTCCGGCACAGGTCTGCCGCGCATGGCCAGCCAGTGCTCGACCGCGGGCCGGTCCAGGGTCACGAGCGCTGCGAGGTACGGGCGGCCGTTGCCGACGACCACGCAGCGGTCGACGAGCGGGTGCGCCCGTACCCGGTCCTCCAGGGCGGTCGGCAGGACGCTCGTGCCGAAGGACGTGACCAGCAGGTCCGTGCGTCGTCCGGCGATGGTGAGGTAGCCGTCCTCGTCGAGCGCGCCCAGGTCGCCGGTGGCGAGCCAGCCGTCCTTGAGCACGGAGCCGGTGGGCCGGGTGTCGCCGAGGTAGCCGGAGAAGACCTGGTCCCCGCGCAGCCACACCTCGCCGTCCTCGGCGATGTGCACGGTGGTGCCGGGCAGCGGCGGGCCGACCGTGCCGAAGCGGGGGCGCTCGAGCGGGTTGGCCGTCGCGGCGGCGGCGGTCTCGGTCAGCCCGTACGCCTCGATGACGGTGATGCCCGCGCCCGCGAAGAACAGCCCCAGGCGGCGCTCCAGGACGGCCCCGCCCGACAGGACGTACCGCAGCCGGCCGCCGAGGGCCTCGCGGATCCCGGTGTAGACGACCTTGTCGAAGAGCTGGCGTCGTACGCGCAGCGAGGGGCTGGGCCCGCGGCCGGTGCCGAAGGCGTGGTTCTCCACCGCCTGGGTGTAGCGCACCGCCACGTCGACGGCCTTGTCGAACGGGCCTCTTTTGTCCAGGCGTTCCGCGGTGTGCAGGGTCGAGGTGTAGATCTTCTCCAGGAGGTGGGGGAGCGCGCCGATGAACGTCGGGCGGAAGGACCGGAGGTCGGACAGCAGCGAGCAGCCGCCCTGCGGCGGCGACTGGTGCCCGAGCTTGACCCGGCCGCGCACCGCGGAGACCTGGATCATCCGCCCGAAGACATGGGCGAGCGGCAGCGAGAGCAGCGTGGAGGCCTCGTGGCCGGGGCGGGAGCCGAAGACCGGTGCGAAGCACCGGATGACGGTGTCGCTGCCGGCCGTGATGTTGGCGTGGGTGAGGACGCAGCCCTTGGGGCGCCCCGTGGTGCCGGGGGTGTAGATGACGGTGGCGGGCGAGTCCGGTGCGACCGCCAGGCGGCGGCGGTGCACCGCGTCGTCCGCGATGCCGGCCCCGGCCGCGGTCAGCTCCTCGACGGCGCCCGCGTCCAGCTGCCACAGCCGGGTGAGGAGCGGCAGCCCGTCGATGACGGAGCCGATGGTCATCGCGTGGTCCTCGTGCTCGACGAGACAGGCGGAGACGCCCGCCTCGCGCAGGATCCAGAAGACCTGCTCGGCGGAGGTGGCGGGGAGCAGCGGCACGGACTGGGCGCCGACGGACCACAACGCGTAGTCGAACAGCGTCCATTCGTAGCGGGTGCGGGAGATCACGGCGACCCGGTCGCCCACGGCGACGCCCTGCGCGAGCAGGCCCTTGGCGAGAGCCAGCACCTCGTCGCGGAACGCGCCGGCGGTCACGTCCCGCCACTGCCCGGCGATCCTGCGGGCGAGCGCGACGCGGTCCGGGGCCTCGTCGGCGTGGTCGAACACCGTGTCCGCGAGATTGCCGGGGCGGGGTTCCGGTACCAGGGATGGAACGGTGAACTCGCGCAAATCCTCGCTCCTCGCGACACTCCGTACAGCGCCCGTGACCGTACCCGGTCCCGTGGCGGAGTGAACCCTTCCTCGCGGCTTCGGCGTGGCTTGCCCGCGGCGCGGATTCACTTGCCCGCGGTGCGGGTTCAGCGGGTTCAGGGGTGTGGTTCAGCTACGGGTTCAGGAGAGGGCGGCCGCGGCCTGCAGCCGGTCGCCGGCCGCGAGGATCGCGCGGGCGAGGGCCTCGGCGCTGCCGCGCACCGCGGGGTCCCGGGCGGGGCCGTGCAGGAGCACCACGTCGATGGCGCCGAGCTCGGGCAGGGCGGCCCTGGCCGGGATCCGCTCGAGGCCCGGCGGGATCATGCCGTGCGTATGGGCCATCACGCCCAGCCCGGCGCGGGCCGCCGCCACGAGGCCGCTGAGGCTGTGGCTGGTGCAGGTGATCCGCCAGGGGCGGCCGTGGCGTTCCAGGACCTCCAGGGCGCGGGCCCGGGTCACCGCGGGCGGCGGGAGGACGACGAGCGGCAGCGGGCGGTGCGGGTCCAGGCGCAGGCGCTCGCTGCCGATCCACACCAGCCGGTCGCGCCAGACCGGGCGGCCGTGCGGCTCGTCCGGGTGGCGTTTGACCAGGACGAGGTCGAACCGTCCGGCCGTGAGGTGTTCGTGCAGGGTGTCGGACAGGTCGACGGTGAGTTCCAGGTCTACTTCCGGGTGGTCGCGGCGGAAGCCCTCGAGGACCTCGGGCAGCCGGGTCAGCACGAAGTCCTCCGAGGCGCCGAACCGCAGCCGCCCGCGGAGCCTGGTGCCCGCGAACCACTGCGCGGCCCGCTCGTTCGCCTCCAGGATCGTGCGGGCGAAGCCGAGCATCGCCTCGCCGTCCTCGGTGAGCGCCACGCTGTGCGTGTCCCGGGCGAACAGCTGCCGCCCGGCCGCGTCCTCGAGCCGGCGGATCTGCTGGCTGACGGTCGACTGCCGCACTCCAAGGCGGTGGGCGGCCTGCGTGAAGCTGAGGGTCTGGGCGACGGTCAGGAAGGCGCGCAGCTGGACCGGCTCGAACATGAGAAAAGCTTATCGTCATATGTGATAGCAGTGAGCATGCTGAACGGGGTTCCGGATGAGCCCAGGTCAGAGGCACGCTGAGGGCATGCCCCGTCCCGATGCGCTCAGCTTCCTCAGGAAACTCCCGGTCGATCCCTATATAGCCGCCCTGCTCGGCACGGTCCTGGTGGCGGTGGTGCTGCCCGCCCGGGGCGAGTTCGCGGTGTACGCGGACGACGTGACCAAGGGCGCGGTGGCCCTGCTGTTCTTCCTCTACGGCGCCCGGCTCTCCACCCGCGAGGCGATCGAGGGGATGCGCCACTGGCGGCTGCATCTGACGGTCCTGGCCTGTACGTTCCTGATCTTCCCGCTGCTCGGTCTCGCCGCGCACGGCCTCGTGCCGTACGTGCTGACCCCGCAGCTGCACACCGGGCTGCTGTTCCTGTGCCTGGTGCCGTCCACCGTCCAGTCGTCGATCGCCTTCACCTCCATCGCGCGCGGCAATGTGGCGGCGGCCATCTGCGCGGGCTCCTTCTCCAGCCTGGTGGGCATCGTCCTCACGCCGCTGCTGGCCGCACTGCTGCTGGGCGGCAGCGGCGGGGGAGTCTCGCTCGACTCGCTGCTGTCGATCGTGCTCCAGCTGCTGGTGCCGTTCCTGGCTGGGCAGTTGCTGCGGCCGTGGGTCGGCGGCTTCCTCGGGCGTCACCGCAAGGTGCTCGGACGGGTCGACCGGGGGTCGGTCCTGCTGGTGGTCTACGCGGCGTTCAGCGCCGGCATGGTCCGGGGGATCTGGCACCAGGTCACGCCCTGGCGGCTGCTCGCGCTGCTGGGCGTGGAGGCGGTGCTGCTCGCGGTGATGCTGCTGCTCACCGGCAACGGGGCGCGGTGGGCGGGGTTCAACCGCGAGGACCGGATCGCGATCACTTTCGCCGGGTCGAAGAAGAGCCTCGCCGCCGGACTGCCCATGGCCACCGTCCTGTTCGGGGCGGAGGCGAGCCTGGCCGTGCTGCCGCTGATGCTCTTCCACCAGCTGCAGCTGATGGTCTGCGCGGTTCTCGCGAAGCGGTACGCGCGCGACGGCACGGATGCCGTCGCCGGCGGTGCCGTCCTGGAACCGGCGAACGCCCCGGCGCAGTAAGGGCGTTCAGTCACGGTCACGGTCCACGTGATCGAACGGCAGCCACAGCACCATCCCCTCATGGCCGCCCGGCGGGGTGTTCTTCTCCCGCAGGGCGGCCAACTCCTCGTCCGTCAGCGCCCTTCGGTACACCCGCACCTCGTCCAGGTCCCCGGTGAGGAACGCCCGGGCGTCGGGCTGCTGTGCCACATGCACCCCGAAGGTGGAGGTACGGCTCACGGTGCCCGGTACATCGCGGACGGCCGTGGACTCGCCGTCGACGGTGAGCACGACCCGCCCGCCCCCGCGGCGCAGCGCGAGCTGGTGCCACTGCCCGTCGTTGCCGGCGCCGGTCCCGGGTGCGGAGTGCACCGTGGCCGTACGGGCCGGGGCGGTGCCGGTGACGGCGGTGACCCGGCCGGTGATCCGCTCCGCCGCGGGCTCCCCGAACAGCGCCACCTGCGGGGAGCCGCCCATGCCGCCCATCCACAGGAACGGCTGCACGCCGCTCCCGGCGCGGTAGCGGAACCACAGCACCGCCGTGAAGTCCGATGCGCCGAGCGGGAGTTGCGGGCGGTAGGGGAGGCGTACGGCGGCGTCCTCGCCGTCGAAGCGGAGCGCGCCGCCGAACCGGCCGCCGATACGGCGGGCGCCGCCGAGCACCAGGGCGCCCGGGGCTCCCGGCGCGCGGTCCTCCGTGGTCGGGTCCGGGCCCCGGCGGGGGACGAGGTCGCCCTCGGTGAGGCGGGCGAAGCGGATCTCCTGGCGGGCGTCCGTCTTCCCGGCCTCGTAGAGCAGACCGGCCGCGCCATGGCCCGCGGCCTTCCTGGTCGTCGTGACCGTCATGTCGGAGTAGCCGGACCAGTCGGCGGTGACGCGGGTGCCGCGCTCGGCGCTCTCCCAGGTGTGCCCCTGGTCGTAGGAGGAACGGATGGTCATCGTGCGGCGGCGGTCGGGGTCGGCGGGTGCCGCGAACAGCCAGCGGCCCGGGCGCAGCGGCACGACGGCTCCCTGCACCATGGGGGTGTACAGGTCGGGCAGGGCGCGGAACGGCGCGGCGAAGGTCCGGCCGCCGTCGTGGCTGACGGCTTCGTCGCGGTTGCCGAGGTCTGTGCCGCCCTGCTCCCGCCCGTTGATGTACACCGTGCCGTCCGAGCGCTCGGCGAGGGTCAGTTCGGAGGGCTTCTGCCGGTAGGTGCCGTCGGGCGCCACCCGCCAGGTGTCCACGGCGCCCAGGCGCCAGTGGGCCCCGCCGTCGTCGCTGAGCGCCAGTGCCGCGTGGTTCGCGGTGGTGCGCCGGCCGTTGTGGCTCTCGGCGTTGATGCCGATGACCAGCCGTCCGCGGTGCGGGCCGTGGGCGAGCTGGATGCCGTGCCCGGGCCCGGTGGCGTACCAGGAGTTCCAGCCGCGCGGCCTGAGTTGTGCGGTCACATCGCGCGGACGCGACCAGCTGACGCCGTCGTCCTCGCTGTACTGCATGTGCGGGGTGCGGTCACAGGGCGTCTCGCAGTTGCCGTCGTCGTCGCGGCCCTCGTTGTACGTCGTGGCCAGCGCGATCCGCCCGGTGCGGCGGTCCACCACCGGCGCCGGGTTGCCGTGGGTGTCGCCCTCCCCGGCGTCGACGATCCGCAGGGGGCCCCAGGTCCGGCCGCCGTCGGTGGAGCGCTTGACGACGACATCGATGTCGGTGGCATCACCGCAGTTGTTCTTCCTCCCTTCGGCGAAGGCGAGCAGGGTGCCCCGGGTGGTGGTGACGAGCGCCGGAATGCGGAAGCAGGCGTACTCGGACCCGGGCTCCTGCCCGGCCTTGAACAGGGCGCGCTCCTCGAACCCGCCGCGGTCGGCGGAGAGTTGGGCCGGGGGGTCGGGCTGCTGTGCCGCCCGCACCGGATGCGCGGCGAGGACGAGCAGCGCACCCGCCAGCAGGGAACCTGCGGCGCGGCGGTGACCGTAACGGGGACGCGGTGCCATGGGTTCGTCCTTTGCGAGCGAAGGGCGGACACCGCATGCCCTGTGTCCGGTGCGCCAAGGTACGGGGCCGACCTGCTTCTCTCAAGGACCGCAAGGCGAAAGGAACTCCATGGGGTCATGGAAGTCACTCCGGACGCAGCACCACCTTGCCCTGGTTGACGCGTGCTTCGATGATCTCGTGTGCCTTGGCGGCATCCTCCAGCGGCAACTCGGCGTGGATGCGCGGCCGCAGCCGCCCCGCGGCGAACAGCTTCCACAGCTCCTGCCGCCACTGCTCCATCAGCGCCGGGCGGTTGCGCGCTATGAGCGCCATCTGGAAACCGATGGCCGATTTGGCGCCCACCAGCAAGTCGTAGGCGGAGATCGTCCCTCCGCCGGAGCTGTAGGCCACCAGCCGGCCGCCGGGTGCGAGTGCCGCCACGGCGGGGGAGAGGAGATCCCCGCCGACCGCGTCCAGCACGATGTCCACGGGTTCGCCCCAGGAGTCCTGGTCATAGGTGACGACCTCGTCAGCGCCCAACGACCTGACGAAATCGGCCTTCTGGGCAGAACTCACCGCCGCCACGACGCGCCCGGCGCCGCGTGCCTTGGCGAGCTGCACGGCAAGATGCCCGGCGCCGCCTGCCGCCCCCGTCACCAGCACGGACTCGCCCTCGGCGGGCTTGGCCGCCTCATAGGCGCCCATGGCGACCAGCCCGCAGCGCACCAGCGCGACGGCATCGGTGGCGCTCGCATGCTCCGGGATGCGCGAGGTCATGGCGGTGTGCAGGACCGAGTAGTCCGCATAGCCGTCGGCGAAGCACAGGCCGGTGACGCGCTCGCCGACCAGAAAGCCCGTCACGTCCGGGCCGAGAGCGACGATCTCGCCGGCCACCTCGCCGCCGATGCTCGCCGGCAGCGGGAGCCCGCCCTCGCGCACCTTGCGCACGACGGGCAGCGTGACCCCCACCGCCCGGGTGCGCACCAGCAGTTCGCCCGGGCCGGGCGTGGGGACCCCGGCCTCCTCGAGCCGCAGGACTTCCGGGCCGCCGTTCTCGTGATAGCGGACACGACGCATGGTGCACCTCCAGGGCAGGACGGCGGCGCTCGCCGCCAGGCGGTCGTTGGGATTCCCAACGGATTCAACGGTACACGAAACCGTTGGGAGTTCCTATGGTTTTCCGTGGGGAGTTCCAACGACTTTCCGGCTACGCTCGAGGCATGGGACACACCGACGCAGACACGGCCGGCGAGCCCGCCCTCGCCCGCATCCAGACCCTCCCGAGCTGGCTGCTCAACCGCGCCTCCGCCCGCGGCCGGCGCCTCGTCACCGAGGCGTTCGCCGAGGCCGACATGCGCATGGCGCACCACGCCGTCCTGTCGGCCGTGGCCGACCTCGGCCCCGTCGCCCAGGCCGAACTCGGCCGTACCACCGGCTTCGACCCCAAGGACATGGTCGGCATCCTCAACGACCTCCAGGCCCGGCAGCTCGTCACCCGGGCACCCGACCCCAAGGACCGCCGCAAGAACGCCATCACCCTCACCCCCGAGGGCCGCGAGCGCCTCGCCCGTCTCACCGAGCTCGGCGACGACGCCAACGAGGCGCTGCTGTCCGCCCTTTCACCCGTCGAGCGCGAACTCTTCCTGGCGCTCCTCCAGCGCATCGTCGAAGACGACCGCCAATAGATCGCTGACACTGGATCGCTGACGCTGGATTGCCGACGCCAGATCGCCGACGCCCGTCACCCCAGGGCGATCCGCTGCTCCCCGGCGTACACGTTCATCGACGTCCCCCGCAGGAACCCCACCAGCGTCAGCCCCGTCTCCGCGGCCAGGTCCACCGCCAGCGACGACGGCGCCGACACCGCCGCGAGCACCGGGATGCCCGCCATGACCGCCTTCTGCGCCAACTCGAAGGAGGCCCGCCCCGAGACGAGCAGCACGGTCCCGGACAGCGGCAGCAGCCCCTGCTGCAGGGCACGGCCGACGATCTTGTCGACCGCGTTGTGCCGGCCCACGTCCTCGCGTACGTCCAGCAGTTCGCCGTCCGGCGAGAACAGCGCGGCACCGTGCAGGGCACCCGTGCGCTCGAAGACCCGCTGCGCCTCGCGCAGACGGCCCGGGAGCTCGGCGAGCAGACCCGGGCCGAGCCGCATCGGGGTGGGCCCGTCCGCGACCGGCCAGCGCGCGGTCGTCCGTACGGCGTCCAGGCTCGCCTTGCCGCACAGCCCGCACGAGGACGTCGTGTAGACGTTGCGCTCGAGGCTCACATCGGGGACGGGCACACCGGGGGCCAGCCGGACGTCCACCACGTTGTAGGTGTTCACACCCTCGTCGGTCGCGCCCGCGCAGTAGACGATGTTTGCCAGCTCCTCGGCCCGGCCCAGGACGCCCTCGCTCACCAGGAACCCCGCGGCGAGCGCGAAGTCGTCGCCCGGGGTGCGCATCGTGATCGCAAGAGGCTTGCCGTTGAGCCGGATCTCCAGCGGCTCCTCCGCCACGAGCGTGTCGGGGCGGGTGCTCACCGCCCCGTCCCGGATGCGGATGACGCGGCGGCGTTCGGTGACCCGTCCCATGGCTGATCAGTCCCAGGTGCTGGTGGCGGCGGTGGACCGCCCCATTGTCCGCCGACCGGTGCCGCGCTCCCGCGTGACGTCGGCCTCATCGCACGCGGGCGGACTCCCGGCGCTCCGCACGGTGGCTACCGTTCGGTATGTACGTGCTGTTCCTCCCCGCCCCGACTGTGCACCGAGAGCGGAGACCGACGATGGCACCCACCCTCAAGACCCTCTTGCTCCAGCCCGGTTACGCATGGGACACCGCCTGGCAGCGCTGCCTCGCGGCCGCTCCCGAGGCGTTCCGCGACGAGCGCGTCCTCAACCTCTGGAACGGTGCCTGGCAGGCGGACGGCCGCCCGCTGCCCGCCACCACCCCCGTCGACGGCACCCCGATCGCGGGCCCGCCCCGGCTCGACCCGGCCACCGCCCACCGGGCCGTACGCGCCTCCCTCGACCGGCACCGGGCCTGGCGCCAGGTGCCGCTCGCCGACCGCGCGGCGCGGGTGAGCGCCGCCCTCGACGCGCTCGACGAGCACCGCGACCTCCTCTCCCTCCTCCTCGTTTGGGAGATCGGCAAGCCCTGGCGGCTGGCCCGGGCCGACGTGGACCGGGCGATCGACGGAGTCCGCTGGTACGCGGACGGGATCGACGGAATGCTCGCCGGCCGCGGCCCGCTGCCCGGACCCGTCTCGAACATCGCCAGCTGGAACTACCCCATGAGCGTGTTGGTGCACGCCATGCTCGTCCAGGCCCTGGCCGGCAACGCGGTCATCGCCAAGACCCCGACGGACGGCGGTCTGGCCACCCTCACCCTGGCCTGCGCCCTCGCCGCCCGCGAGGGCCTTCCCGTCACCCTCGTCAGCGGCAGCGGCGGCGAGCTGTCCGAGGCGCTCATACGCGCCCCCGAGATCGGCTGCGTCTCCTTCGTCGGCGGCCGGGACGCCGGCGCCCGGGTCGCCACCGCCGTCGCCGACCTCGGCAAGCGCCACATCCTCGAACAGGAGGGCCTCAACACCTGGGGCATCTGGAACTTCACCGACTGGGAGGACCTCGCGCCCCGGATCCGCAAGACCTTCGAGTACGCCAAGCAGCGCTGCACGGCCTATCCCCGTTTCGTCGTCCAGCGCGCGGCCTTCGCGGACTTCCTCGCGCACTACCTCCCCGCCGTGCGGTCGGTGCGTTTCGGCCATCCGCTCGCCGCGGAATGGCCCGCCGACGACGTTCCCGAGCTGGACTTCGGGCCGGTCATCAACGCGGCCAAGGCCAAGGAACTCACGGACCAGGTCGACGAGGCCATCGACCGCGGCGCCATCCCTCTCCACCGGGGCTCGCTGTCCGAGGGCCGCTTCCTGCCGGGCCAGGACACCACCGCGTACGTCCCTCCGGTCACCCTGCTCAACCCGCCCTCCGCCTCGCCCCTGCACCACGCCGAGCCCTTCGGCCCCGTCGACACCATCGTGCTCGTCGACACCGAGGCCGAACTGCTCGCCGCCATGAACGCGAGCAACGGCGCCCTTGTCGCCACCCTCTCCTGCGACGACCCGGACACCTACGCACGACTCGCCCCGCAGATCCGCGCCTTCAAGGTCGGCCACGGCACCCCGCGCTCACGCGGCGACCGCGAGGAGCTCTTCGGCGGCTTCGGAACGTCCTGGCGCGGCGCGTTCGTCGGCGGCGAACTGCTCGTACGGGCGGTGACCCAGGGCCCGGCCGACGAGCGCCTCCCCGGCAACTTCCCGGACTACCACCTGATGCCGTAGGGGGTGGCTAGCCGATCCCCTGCCTGTCGGGCAGCAGCGCGAACTCCCGGTCGGCTGCCTCGGGCACCGTACGTTCCACGGCCTGCCGCAGGAGCGTACGGTGCCGCTCCAGCGGCATGCGCCGGTGCGGCGGGGCCAGCTCCAGCAGATCGTCCAGCCCGGCCATCAGCCGACGGGTGACCTGCGGGTTGCCGATCGCGCAGCCCCGGATCTCGGTGACCCCGAGATCGACCAGGTCCGTCCATCCGGGCAGATCCTGCACCAGCCGGACCGCCCCCTTGCGGTCGCAGTGGTGCAGCGCCCCGAGCGGCCGTCCGGCGACCGCCGCCAGGAACTGCACGATCCGGTCCAGGCACTGCACGGCCGTCGTCGGATCGTTGACCGCGGGGGACAGGGCGCGCTGCGCGATGTCCGACAGCTGCCGCAGCCCGAACCCCAGGTCCTGGTGGAACGTGCGCTCCACCCCCACCGACACCGTGTACCGCAGCGCCCGCGGCGACGGCGCCTGTGCGCTGCCGTGCACGGCGAGCACCGGGTTCCCCGGCACCACGTAGTCCCCGATCCGCGGAATCAGCCGCAGCACCACCCCCTGCCGCCGCGCCACCCGCACCAGCCGCGCAATGTGCACATCCCGCAGAACCCCCGCCCGCCCCCGGTGCACGACCTGCGCCCCCTCCGGCGGCAGCTCCGCCCGGCCGTCGCCCGCCGCTCCGTGCTTCTCCAGCACCCGGAACGACTCCCGGATGATCCGGTCGATGACGTGACTCACCCGCATCAGCCGCAGCGTCGAGTTCACATAGGCGACGAACAGCCCGAGGCTCACCAGCAGCAACAACACGCACATGATGCTGGAGAGCAGCGGCACGGACGAGACCGTACGGGGATCGGTGTCGCCCTCGTACGACGTCTGCACCAGCAGCGCGAACAGGAACGTCGCCAGGAACACCGCGAACGTGCACTTGGTGATCCGGCTGCGCACGTACAGCCGTACGACGCGGGGCGTCATCTGCCCGCTTGCCATCTGCAGGGCCACCAGCGAGATCGAGAACACGACACCGACGAACGTCAGCATCGCGGAGCCGACGGTCGTGATGATCGACTTCGCGTCGTTGGCGATCTTGATGAACGTGTCGACGTCCGCGTAGTCCCCGCTGTCCTGCAGCAACCGGATCAGCAGGTGATCCAGCTCCGACACGAGAGCGGACAGGGCCACGGCTCCCACCAGCCCGACGGTCGGCGTGAACCAGAACGTGTCCCGCAGATGCTCCCGCAGCGGCGAGAGGGGGCGTGGTCTGCGCCGGGTGTGCCCGTCATTGCCCATGATCAGGACCTTATGTGCAGCACGAAAGCCCTGGTGAAAGGCACTCCGAAACCTTGGTAGAGTTATCCATGTCGCCGCGGGGAACACCGCGGAGGACAAAACACCTGTCCGGGTGGCGGAATGGCAGACGCGCTAGCTTGAGGTGCTAGTGCCCTTTATCGGGCGTGGGGGTTCAAGTCCCCCCTCGGACACCAGCTAAGACCCCAGTTCATCTGGGGTTTTTTTGCTTTTCTGGGCAGTGGCGTGACCAACCACGTGACCAACGGCCCAGCGATCATGCCCTTAGACCAGGGCGGACAGGCCGATCCGGCCCGCTCCGGAGGCGGCCAGCTTCCGCGCTCCGTCCTTCCGCGAGTGCCCGTACCGGGCCATGGTGTAGCCCGGCGAGTGGTGCCGGACATTCGCGGAGACCTCGACCGGGTTCTCCCCGGCCTCCAGGTCGTTCGTGACCTTGCTGTGCCGCCAGTCATGGATGCGGAACTCCTCCGGGAGCTTCAGTCGGGTGCGCAACGTCCTCCAGTGGGCGGAGACTTTCTCCGGGTCCTGGGGGCCGCCGGCTTCGTCCCGGTAGAGCTTGAAGCCGTCCCGGGCGAACACCAGGTCGTGGTCCACCCACGCGTCCCCGAGGCGTTCCCGCTCGGCATCCTGTCGTTGCTTCTGCCGCTTCAGGGCGTTCATCACGGACTGATCGACATAGATGACCGCGTTGTCGTCACCGTCCTTGGCCAGTTTCCGTAACCGGTAGGCGTTGCCCTCCTCGATCACGACCCAGCCCAGTTCGATGGCACCTTCGTCCCAGCGGACGAGGGACCACTTCATACCCAGGGCTTCGCTGCGCCGGACGCCGGTGGCCACGTACACCCTCCACAGGGGAGCATCCCTGAGGCAGTGATGGGTCAGGCCGCCGTCGCAGGCCCGGTTGCCGCGCCGGTTCCCACACCGCCGACAGGAACCGTCTGGACTGGTCGTCATCCAGGGTCGGGTACCGGCTCTCCTGAGCCTTGATCTGTCGCTGGGTGGGCGGGTGCGCTGTGGCGGCCGGGTTGACTGGTATCAGCTTGGGCACGGCTGAACCGAGGGCGCCGGAGAGGGTGTTGTGCACGTGGCGGACGCTCTTGGCGCCGAGCGGCTTGCCCTTGTCGGTTGGGCACGGGGCGGTCTCCAGCAGTCGGTACAGGTCGTCCAGGGTGTCGTCCGTGACCTCACTCAGCTTCATGTTGCCGATGTGCGGCTTGATGTGCAGACGGATCTTCGTCTCGTACCCGGCGATGGTCGTCCCCTCCTTCCTGTGGTTCGCCAGCCACTTGTCGAGCCACTCGCCCAGCTTCATGTCCGACCGGGCCGCAACCTTGCCCGCCTCGTAGTCGGTGATCCACTGCCGCAGGGCCTTCTCGGCGGCCGTCTTGGTCTTGAAGTCCCGGCCTATCCAGTAGCGCTCCCTCTTTCCCGTTGCCTTGTTGAAGTGGAGGGGCGTGCGCACGCCCCAGGTGTTCGGCCTTCCCTCTCGGAGGATCTCCACCGGAGTTCCCCCGAGCCCGTTACCGTGCTTTGCCACGTGGTCAGTTACCTTCCCGGCTCTTCCACCACTCGGTGAGGATCGCGTCCGCCTTTTTGGTGAGGCGCTTGCCGTCCCACAGCCCAAGCTCCTTGGCACGCTTGATGCGCTCGGACATCGTGGCCTTGCCGATCCCCAGGCGTCCGGCCAACTCGCCCTGTGGGGCGGTGGTTCCGGTGGCCCTCATGCGCGCTAGCTCGGCAATGAGAAGCGCGTAGTCCTCTTCGGTACGACAGCGCGCGGGTACCGGGTACGGGTCGTTCATTGCCCGGTCTTCCTGCACTGCCAAGGCGGCTCGCGCTTGAGCTTTGATCTCTGCGAGCGGGATTTGCCGCAGTAGAGAGGCAGGGATGCCGTCTGTTTCCTGCGCCTCGTCCATAAGGCGGAAATTCTCTTCATCAGGGGCGGAGCCACTGACGCCCAGCTGGATGGTCAAGTGCGATGGGCCGTTGAACGGAGCATGCACAGGGCATCGGGCCGTCACCAGCCAGGGCCCGTACATGCGACACCAGACCAACTCGTCGCCGTGGCGCCTCCACTCGGGAGGTGCCACGTTGTCATCAGATGTGTTCACAGTCGAGACGATAGCAGTAGACGAACAAACTGCATCGAGTTCGGAAGTGTGTCGATCGCCATAGCTCCGAACGTGTTGCAGTTGGTTCGGATTGATGCATGCTGGAGGTGCGCCGGACGGCAGCGGGGCGGAAGCTCCGCCCACCTGGCCGGCACCAGACGACACACGCCAAGCGGCATCGACAGGAGAGCAGAACGTGAGCAGCGACCAGATTCAGCGCGAAATCGCCAACCTCGTGGGCCACGTGATCCCGGCCGACGAACAGATCACCTTGGCCAAGCACGCGCGCCTCGATGGCGAGAACCTGTGGTTCACGAAGGAGGGAGTTCGCATCCTTGCCAAGCGCGCACCGAACCGCGAGGCTGCCGCCGCGCTCATTCAGCACATTGAAGCCTGCTGATCCTCTTGACCCCCAGATCAGGACTCCTGCCGCGCAGCCGATTTTCATGTCCCCCAACCTCCGGAGGAGCATTTGCCGAAGCTGATGACCGTTGATGACGTGGCTGCCTACCTGAGTAAGCCCCGTTCGTGGGTGTATGGCAACTGGCGGCGCGAGGCGCTGCCGTTCAAGAAGGTCGGGCAGGTACTCCGGTGCCGTCCAGCGGATTTGGAGAAGTGGCTAGACCAGCAGGCTGACTGATTCGTTCAAGGCATACACAAGGCCCCCGAGGCGCCTCGGGGGCCTTTCCCTTTCCCGATGAGGAGCAGCATGGCGGCGACAGCGATCAAGGCCGTGGAATTGATCTGCGGTTGGTGTATGGAGGAGTGGACGTATGCCCGGCCGAAGGGGAAGCGCGGGCCGAACCCCAAGACTAACCTCGATCACCCGGAGTGCGGGGTGAAGCGCCAGAACCAGAACTGCGCCATAGGACGTCGACGAGAACGCCAGGGGGCCACCTACGAGACTTGGAACGTCGCTCCGGCGGACAAGGGTGAGAACCTGACAGTGGAAGAGGAGGCCGAGCACTGGGACTCTTTGAGGCGCCCGTGGTGGCGGGAGTGGCGCGGCGTGGACCTGGACGAGGGGAACTACCCCTATCTGTGGGACGAGTGGCGAGACGATGCCACCGCGCATGTGAACAGCATCGTCCGCTACTCGACCGAGGCGGACCGCAGGACCGTCGAGTGCTGGTTCTTGAGGAGCCGGGCAGCCAAGACCGGTGACTACCTCGGGCAGACAGCCGGCGCCCGGCGGAAGGTGGCCGTCATCGGCTCCGCCCGCCCCTGGAGGGAGGCGCAGCAGCCCCGGGAGCCCCTGTGTACCCGGGGCCCGGTGGAGTGCCTGAAGCCCTTCGTCATGGGTGGGTGAGCGGTGGCACCCTGTCGGCCCGGCGGTGTCGGCGCTTCGTATGCTCGCAGTGCGGGGAACCGGAAGCCGATCACCTTCGGAGGCGAACGACCATGTCGGAAGAGCGTGTTGTCCTGGTGACGGGCGGGGGAACAGGAATCGGGGCCGCCACCGCCCGGCTGTTGCGCACGGCCGGGCACCAGGTCGTGATCTCCGGGCGGCGGCCCGAACCACTGCGCCGGGTGGCCGAGGAGACCGGAGCGCTGGCTCACCCTTCCGATGCCGCCGATCCCGAGGCTGTGCGTGAGCTCGTCGAGGCGACGGTGACGGCCTACGGGAGACTCGACGGTGTGGTGCTCAACGCCGGAATCGGGCGGGGCGGCGCGGTCGGCGACACCGCGGTCGAGGACTGGGAAGAGCTGATACGGACCAACCTCACCGGCCCGTTCCTGCTGCTGCGTGCCGCGCTGCCGCATCTGCTGGCGGCCCGCGGCGCGGTGGTCGCGGTCGCCTCGGTCGCCGCGCTCCGCAACAGCGCCGGCAACGCCGCCTATGCGACGTCCAAGGCGGGTCTGCTCCACCTCTGCCGCTCCCTCGCCGTCGACTACGGGCCGCAGGGGCTGCGGGCCAACGCGGTGTGCCCGGGCTGGGTGCGTACGGAGATGGCCGACCAGCGGATGGCGCGGTTTGCGGCCCAGGCGGGGCTGGCGGGTGGTGCCGAGGAGGCGTACGAGGAGGCGAACCGGCTGACTCCGGCCAGGCGGCCGGGTGATCCGGAAGAGGTCGCCGAGGCGATCGACTGGCTGCTGTCGCCTGCCGCGTCCTACGTCAACGGAGCCGTCCTCACCGTCGACGGCGGGGTGACCACGGTCGGCATCGGCGGCGCCGCCTTCGACCACCGGATCGAGGCACGCACCCCGCGCCTGTAGCGGACTACCGGACAGGCCCGTTCCGCAGGGCCCTTGGCGGGGCCCTGGTCCGATTATTTATAGGGGTGGAGGGTTCTTCCCTCTGGAGTCAAGGCCGCTGGGCGGTGGTCCTCTGACGCGGATGAGAGTCCGGGCCTGTTTGAAGTCCAGAGACCCGACAGGGACTCGAATGCAGCTCTGCGGATACCTGCCTGTGACACCACAGCAGACAACACAGAGTCAGCCCCCAACCTCAGTGAAGAAATTCATGGGGGTAGGGGGCCCTGTCTCCTCTTACGTTGTCCTGTTGTGAGGGAGTTAGGCCGCCCATAGCGGCCATTAACATACTCATTCTGTTCATTAACTTCTTACTGGCTTCACTTGTTTACTTTTTGAAAGATTTCACCTTGAGGGCGAACATTCAACCCTGACTCCATCAAGAGGTAGTCGGTCGAGCTGGACATCCCTCTGACTCTCCGACTAACAAACTAATCATGGGCTGTTGCCCCACCCTCACTCGAAGCCTTCTGCCGTTTCAGGTTGCCTTCAGTAGGGTCAGGAACGGGTTCACTCGCTGCGGGTTGGGGGCCGCGTGGGGCAAGCCAGGGTCGGCTTCGACCGGACCGCCGGGGTCTGGAAGGCCGAGGCGGAAGCGCGAAAGGCCCGAGCCGACCGGCTCGCGGATGACCTGGCGGAGATCAAGGAGCGCCTGAAGCGCATCGAGGCGGAGAACGCCCGGCTGGTCGCGCTCCTGACTGCGCTCGATCCGTCCAGGATTCCCCGAACTGCAACCGAGTAAGTCGCCGCAATCTTCACCCATTCGATGGAAACAAGTGTCCATGTCCGCGCAGGAATGCGATGCTCCTAACAGGTAAGCCAGCATGCCTAGGGAGCAGCTCATGGGAGTCGTTCACCGCAGCGGGCCTGAGGTGACTCAGGCCACGGACTCGGACGTGCTATGGAACGTGTGGCACACCGACGAGAAAGTCGTGCAAGCGAACACCTTCAATCGATTCGAGGTCGCACTTACCGAGCTCAGCACAAACCTAACCCGCATCGGAATCATCGAGCACAAGTCCGTGTTCGATCTAGACCGGTCCGACGGGTTTACCTTTTCCTGGGACCTGGTAGTTCGAACCAACGGCGGCCCGGCCGACTTCCTCTTCAACTCCATTGAGGTTTCCTAAGAGGATGTCTCACGTGGTGATCTTGGCGAGTTTCTTGTAGCAGGTGAGGGCGGCCGCGAGGCCGAGGAAGGCGAGGAAGTGGGAGCCCTTGCGTTCGTACCGGACGGTGAGGCGGCGGTAGCC
>NZ_JBTHHU010000041.1:0-61625 GCF_059089585.1 Streptomyces sp. SX-6
GACAAGTCAGCCCGTCCGGCGTTTGAGGACCAACGCGGCGGAGCCGCGTTGCGGGGGTCCAGGGGGCGTAGCCCCCGGAACAACCGCGCGGAGCGCGGGCCCGGGGCCCGGGGGCTTGCCCCCGGAGGAAACGGTGAAAGGGCGGGGCGGGGGCTGCATCAACTCCCCGCCCACACCCCCGCCCACGCCGCCGCGACCCCGCACGCCACGCTCGCGATCGCGTTCGCGGCCGCGTACGTCCGCGCACCGTCCTGGGCCAGGCGCAGGGTCTCGTAGGAGAACGTGGAGTACGTCGTGAGTGCCCCGCACACACCCGTGCCCAGCAGCAGGCGCAGGTGTTCCGGGGCGGCGCCGGTCAGGACGCCCAGGATGAAGCAGCCGGCGACGTTCACCACGAACGTGCCCCAGGGGAAGACGGAGTCGTGCCGGGACTGCACGGCGCGGTCGGTGAGGTAACGCAAAGGAGCGCCGGCCATGGCGCCGGCGATGACGAGGAGCCAGTTCACGCGGGTGTCGTCCCCCGGGGGTGCAGGATCTCGACCTCGTCGAGGGTCACCAGGCTTCCTTCGGAGGCCAGTTCGGTGAGTTCGGGGAGGAAGGTGCGGATCTTCTCCTCCGCGTCCACGATGATCACGGCCACCGGCAGGTCCTCGCTGAGGGACAGCAGACGTGACGTGTGGACCATCGAGGACGCGCCGAAGCCCTCGATGCCGCGGAAGACGCTCGCGCCCGCGAGCCCCGCGGCGTGGGCGCGGTGGACGATCTCGGAGTAGAGCGGCCTGCCGTGGACGTGGTCGGACTCGGTGAGGAGGACCGTCACGCGGAGTGCCTTGCTCATGATGCCTCCCTGAGGAGCAGGCGGCGGGTGGTGGCGGCCGCCAGCCAGACCGCCGCCATCGCGGCGAGCAGCGTCGCGGCGAGGTAGGCCAGCGCGGTCGCGACGCGGCCGTCCTCGGCCAGGCGCTGGATGTCCACCGCGTAGGTGGAGAACGTGGTGAAGCCGCCGAGCACCCCCGTGCCGAGGAACGGGCGCGCCAGCCGGTGCACGGCGCCGCGCTCGGCGATGGTGACGAGCAGGATGCCGATGAGCGCGCAGCCGACGACGTTGATGAGGAAGGTCGTCCAGGGGAAGGCGCCGTCCGGGGTCGGCCACAGCAGCCCGGCGCCGTACCGGGCGGCGCCGCCGAGGCCGCCGCCGAGGGACACGGCGCAGACGACCGGCCACTGACTGGGTGGTGCTGTGCTCACCGGGTCACGCTAACCCATGACCGCCGCGAGGTAGGCGTCCGCTCGGTCGGCGTCCAGCAGCCAGTCCTGGTAGCCGGCGGGGTCGGCGAATCCGTTGATGTACCGCCGGGCGATGTCCGGGCGGTCGGCCGCGGCGGTCACCACGCGCTGGACATGCTCGGGCAGGGGGCCGAGCAGCAGGTTGGTGAAGGCGGCGGCGTGCCGGGCGCGTTCCCACCAGCCGGCGAAGGTGTCGTGCATCCACGCCCGGTCGAAGGGCTGCTCGCCGCGCTCGAGGATCGCGTGGAGGAAGCGGTCCGCGCAGTGCGCGGCGCCGTTGGAACCCTGGCCCGCGATCGGGTCGTTGAGGACGACCGCGTCGGCCATGCCCAGGACGTAGGTCTCCGGGGCGACCTCGGCGACGGGGTGGCGGACGACCGGGGTGAGGCTGCCCGTCAGGACGCCGCCCGCGTCCGTCGGCTCGGCGTCGGCGCACAGCTCGTACTCCCAGGGCGTGTACGCGCGCATCAGCTCCAGGGAGCGCTCGAGCGCCGCGTCCGGGGTGGTGTGGTTGCGCCAGCAGTCGAAGGGGCCGCCCGGCACGCCCTCCCACAGCAGCATGTCGCAGGGTCCGGAGAGCGTGAGTCCGGGGAGGACGAAGACCTCGCCGACGCCGGGGGTGGCGGCCATCCGCAGGTAGGCCGGCGGCAGTTGCGGGTGCGGGGCGACGCCGTGCAGGTAGACCACGGCGAGGGCGCGCCGCGGACTGTCGTACGGGCTGTGGCGGTCGTCGCGCCCGAAGATCTCGCCGAGCCTGCCGCGGCCGGTGGCGACCAGGGTCAGGTCGTGGGCGGCGGCCAGGTCGGGCAGTTCCTCGGCGGTCACCGGGCGGTACTCGACCCGGCCGCCCCGGTCCTCGAACATCTCCAGCCAGCGCGCGGTCTTCACCCGGAGGTCGACCGACTGCGCGGGCTCGTCGAGGGCCGCGGTGATGGCGCGGGCCGCGGTGCCGGGCGGGTCGACGGTGGCGAGGCTGGAGCCCATGACCGCGGGGGCGGTGCCGTCCCACAGGTTCAGGCCCGCCGCCCGCTCCGTGGCGAGTGCGGGGGCGAACATCAGCTGGGTGGACTGCACCCGGCCGGCCCGGATCTCCTCGGGGGTACGGGCGGAGACCACCATGACCTCGTACCCGGCCTCCGCGGCCTGGAGTCCCAGGGCCAGTTGCAGGCCCGACTGTCCCGCGCCGACGATCGCGATTCTGCGCATCGCTGCCTCCCCGCAGCCGCCGTTGTGCCCGCCCTCCGTTCTAACGGGAGCGGCCGTGGGCTGTACAGACGGCATGCGTGTGCCATGAGGGGCCAATTGGTGCTAATCCGGACAGATCAACGTTAATGGTGGTCTTCACCCGTCCGCTTCACAAACGAAACCTTTGTGGACACCGGCCGTTTATCCGGGCTCCGGCCGGTACACCGGCCGTGAGCTCGTTCCGTCAGACCGAACAAAGGTGTCACCACATGTCACGATTCGCGAAGGCGGCCGTCCTGACCGCCACCATGGGCTTCGCTCTTGCCGGCATCTCCGGCACCGCCGTAGCCGATGCGGGCGCCAAGGGCGCGGCCGTCGGGTCGCCGGGTGTCCTCTCGGGCGACGTCATCCAGGTCCCGATCCACCTCCCCATCAATGTCTGCGGCAACACCATCGACGTCCTCATCGGTCTGCTGAACAACGCGACCGGCAACACCTGCGTCAACTCCTGACGCGCGGACGACTCGTCCGCGACCGGGACGCCCGTCACGAGCGGTGCCTCCCCTCACGTGGCGCCCCCGGCTCCGGCCGGCGGGCGCCACGCGCGTGTCAGGGCACCTGCTCCACGGGGACATCCGCAGGGACATCCACGGGGACATCCGCGGGGACCGGGGCGGGCAGGGCGATGGCCGTGACGACCAGGCCGCCCGCGGCCAGCCAGCGCCCGGAGAAGCCGTCCAGGCGGCGCCCGCCGACCACCGGGCCGGGCACCAGGAGCCGGGCGGAGAAGGTGCCGGCGAGCGGGTCGACGGTCAGCTCGGCCTCGCTGAAGTCCAGTTCGAGGCGGGTCAGCGGATACCAGGTCTTGAAGACGCTCTCCTTGGCGCTGAACAGCAGCCGGTCCCAGCACACCCCGGGGTGCGCGGCGGAGAGTTCGTCCACCCAGGCGCGCTCGGACGGCAGCGCTATCACGTCGATGACGCCGTCCGGCAGTGGGCCGTTGGGCTCGGCGTCGATGCCGAGCGACGCGGCGTCCGAGGCCCGGGCCACCACGGCCGCGCGGTAGCCCTTGCAGTGGGTCATGCTGCCGACGATGCCCTCCGGCCACTGCGGTGCGCCGCGCTTGCTCGACAGCAGGGGCGCGGGGGCGAAGCCGAGGCGCCCGAGCGCCTTGCGCGCACAGACCCGTACGGTCGCGAACTCGCGCTGCCGGTGCGGCACGGCGCGGGCCACGGCGGCGGCCTCCTCGGGGAAGAGCACGCTCGACACGTCCTGCGCGGCGTCGGTGAAGGTCTCCTCGGAGACGGCCTCGGCGGGCACCAGTTCCTCGATCACCGCGCACCCGCCGGGGTCCCGGCGGGCTGGGGGAGGATCTGCCGCAGCAGCTTGCGCGGCGGGCGCGGCTTCCACTCGCGCGGGTAGCCGAGCGAGACCTCCTCGTGCCGTACCCCGTCGTACCAGGTCACCCGGGGGATGTGCAGATGGCCGTAGACCGAGGCGGCGGCCCGGAAGCGTACGTGCCAGTCCGCCGTCAGCTCGGTGCCGCACCACTGCGCGAACTCGGGGTAGCGCAGGACCCGGGTGGGTTCGCGCACCAGCGGCCAGTGGTTGATCAGCACGGTGCGCAGCTCGGGGGGTACCTCCGACAGGCGGCGCTCGGTGTACGCGACCCGTGCCCGGCACCAGTCGTCCCGGCCGGGGTAGGGGTCGGGGTGCAGGAAGTGCTCGTCGGTGCAGACCACGCCCGCCTCCAGGGCCAGGGCGAGCGACTCCTCCTTGGTGGTCGCGCCCGGGGCCCGGAACGTGTAGTCGTAGAGCGTGAAGAGGGGGGCCACCGCCACCGGTCCGCCTTCGCCCTCCCACACGGGGTAGGGGTCCTCGGGCGTGGCCACGCCCAGTTCGCGGCACAGCTCCACCAGGCGCAGATAGCGCTTCTCGCCCCGCAGGTCGCAGGGGTCCTTGGGGTGGGTCCACAACTCGTGGTTGCCGGGCGCCCAGACGACCTTCGCGAACCGTCCGGCGAGCAGGCGCAGCGCCCACTCGATGTCGGCGAACTGCTCGGCGACATCGCCCGCGACGATCAGCCAGTCGTCGTCCGACTCGGGGTGCAGCGTCTCGGTGAGGGCGCGGTTCTCCTCGTAGGCGATGTGCAGGTCGCTGACGGCGAGCAGCTTTCCGTGGGCCACGGTGGGACGTCCTTCTCGATCTCCTCGACGAACTCGACCCGAGGGGGATCGAGTTGACCACGCTAACGCGGAGGCCGGGCCGGACGGAACCCCTATTCGGGTCCGTCCAGGCAGGCGAGGGCGGCGGAGGTCATGGCGCGGATGCCCATGCGGAGCGTGGGTTCCGGGTCGGGGGCGAAGGCGGGGGAGTGGTTCGCGGGGACGGCCGCGAGCCTGTCGTGGTAGGACGAGCCCCCGGCCGCCATCCAGGTCTCGTGGGGGGTTCCGCCGAACATCCAGTACACGGTGGGCACGGCCGGGCCGTCGTACAGGTGGGTGCCGGCCGCGCCGAAGAGCGGGAAGTCCTCGCTCGCCGACGACGGCGGCAGCGGGACGACCGCCGACAGGCCGGCGTCCGCCTCGTGCGCGGCGCGCACCACGGCGGCGAGGCCCCGGTCGTTGACGTTGACGGCCGCCCGGGAGACGACGGTGATCTCCGGCTCGTCCGGGCAGGCCGCGGCGGCGCACTCGGCCCGCACGATGCGGTCGACGGCCGCGACGGCCCGGTCGATCGCCTCGTCCGAGAAGGCGCGCACGCTGATCTCCAGCGTGGCGCTGTCGGGTATGACGTTGCCGGCGTCACCGGCGTGGAACGAGCCGACGGTGAGCACCAGCGGTTCGGACGGGTTGCTCTCGCGCGACACGATGCTCTGCAGACGCACCACGGCGGACGCGGCGGTGAGGACCGGGTCGACCGCCAGGTGCGGTGCGGCGGCGTGGCCGCCGCGGCCGTGAACGACGACGCGCACGGCGGCACTTGCCCCCGTGACGGGGCCCCGCGCGTGGGCTATCACCCCCGCGGGGAGCGGGCACACGTGCTGGGCCAGGGCGACGTCCGGCTTGCCGAACCGCCGGTAGAGGCCGTCCCTCAGCATCGCCTCGGCACCCGAGAGCGTCTCCTCCGCGGGCTGCCCCACGACCATCACGGTGCCGCGCCACCGCTCCGCCGTCCCGGCGAGCAGGACGGCCGCGCCCGCGAGGCAGGCCACGTGGACGTCGTGCCCGCAGGCGTGCATCACGGGCCGGTGCTGCCCGTCGGGGCCGGGCGCGAACTCCCGGCTCGCGTACGGAAGTCCGGTGGCCTCGGCGACGGGCAGGGCGTCGAGGTCCGCCCGCAGCAGCACGGTCGGCCCCTCGCCCGAGCGCAGCAGGCCTACGACGCCGTGGCCGCCGACGCCGCGCGTCACCTCGTAGCCGGCGCGGTCCAGCCACTGCGCGAACCGCTCGGCCGTCCGCCGTTCCTGACCGGAGAGTTCGGGGTGTTGGTGGAGGTCGCGGTAGAGGTCGGTCACAGGGCCGAGTACGTCGTCGGTCGGGTCCGCCACAGTCACCTCTCAGGTCGCGTGAACGGCCATGCTCGCCCGCGCGCCGGGCCTGGTCAACCGCTGCTACCGGGGTGTCAGCGAGGTGTCAGGGAGCTGCCAGCGCAGTGTCCACCGGTGCGCCGCAGGCGGTGTGTAGGAAGAGACATACGCAGCGATCTGAAGAAAGTGTGCGCGCAATGGGACATGGGATTTCTCTTCTGCCGGACTGCCGTACGGACAAGCGCTCCGCGGCCGAGTACTACCGGGACGCGCTGGAGATCAGTCGCTTCGCGGACCGTGAGGGCATCGACTACGTCAAGATGACCGAGCACTACCTCGGTGACTACGGCGGCTACTGTCCCAGCCCGCTGACGTTCCTGGCCGCGGTGGCCACGCAGACCGAGCGCATCAGGCTGATGACGGGCGCCCTCCTGCCGGCGTTCCACCACCCGATCCAGCTCGCGGCGCACATCGCGCAGGTCGACGCCATCAGCAACGGCCGCATGGAGGTCGGGTTCGGACGCGCCTGGCTGCCGTACGAGTTCGAGGCGCTCGGCGTCCCGATCGAGGAGAGCCGCGCCCGCTACGAGGCGACCATCAAGGCGGTCGTGCGGCTGTGGACGGAGGAGAAGGTCACCGAGGACACGCCCTTCTTCTCCTTCAAGGACGCCACCTCCCTGCCGCCCGTGGTCCAGCGGCCGCACCCGCCGGTGTGGGGCGCCGCGGTCCGTTCGCCGGAGAGCTTCACCTGGCTCGCCGAGAACGGCTTCGGCCTCCAGATGGCGCTCGCGCCCGTCAAGCACGATGTGGGCCTGAGCCGTTGGCTGCTCGACCTCTACCGGGACACGTTCAAGGCCAAGCACGGCCCGGACTCCAAGCCGCGGATCGCGATGAGCACGCCGCTGTTCGTCGCCGAGACCGACGAGGAGGCGTACCGCCTGGCGGAGCCGGTCTACCGCGAGTACATGGCGGTGTGGTCGGAGGCGGCCAGCGCCTGGAAGACGACGTCCTCGGACCAGTACAAGGGCTACGACGCCATGGCGCAGCACTCGCCGCAGCTCGAGCACCTCGACCTGCGCCGGTTCGGCACCGCCGTCATCGGCTCGCCGTCCCGGGTCGTCGAGCGCATCCAGGAGTTCCGCGAGACCCTGGGCATCGAGGACTTCCTGTGGCAGATCGACTTCGGCGGCCAGGACTACGCGATGATGGAGCGCAGCATGCGGCTGTTCGTCGACAAGGTGCTGCCGCAACTCTGAGTCCGTACAGGGGCCCGGACGGTGAAGTCGCCGTCCGGGCCCCTTTGTTGTGTCCTTGTTGTGTCGTGCCGTGTCACAGGTGTTGCGACGGGGGCGCCAGCGCATTGCCAGCGAACTGCCACCTCAACTGCCATGGCCCGTCGGTAGAAATGAGGCAGGAGAACGGGCCGCCGGCCGGTTCGCAGAACATTAAGGAGGCAGTCATGGACAACACCCTGTCGCAGCTCGCCGAGGAGATGCAGGCGCTGGAGTCGGAGACCTTCGAGATCGCCGACTACGCCGACAGCGGCGAGGTCATGATGGACTCGTCCTGCTCCTGCACCAGCTCCAGCACCACCAGCTCCACCAGCTGCTGCGCCTGATCTTCGGATCAACGTGCGGGGTGCGCCTCAGGGCGCACCCCGCACGTTTTTGTGTTACTTGAAGGAGATCTGGGCGTAGCCGTACGCGGCGGCCGGGCCGGTGGCGCCGATGTAGCAGCCGTGGGCGACGGAGGAACAGTCGACGGTGCGGGTCTTGCCGTCGGTGCCGGCGGCGGTGAACTTCTTGTGGACCGTGACCTTCGCGGTCGCGGAGCCCTTGGCGTCGGTGGTCACCTGCTGGGCGGTCGCGGTGTTGCAGACGCCCTTCTGGTCGACCATGGCGCACTCCTGCACCTTGACCGCGGTGCCGCCGGCGAAGCCGGTCGCCGAGGCGGTGACGGAGGCGCCGTCCGACAGGCCCTTGGCCGGGTTGACGGTGACCGACGGGCCCGCGGCGAACGCGGAGTTGGCACCGGTTATCAGCATGCCCGCGGCGGCGGTGGCAATCGCGGCGGTCTTCCAGGAACGAGCGAGGTTCGCCTTCATGGTGATTCCTTTCAGTTCATCGCTAACGTGCGCAATGCATCGGACTTTCTTCTTGCAAGCAGTGCCTTCTTGGCCGGCACTGCGGTCTGTTGGGGCCCTACGGGCCGCCGAGCAGCGTGCGCAGGTTCGTCACGTACGTGTCGAACGCGAGCCGCCCCTGGGGAGTCAGCGCGATATGGGTCACGGGGGTGCGCCGCTCATGGGTCTTGGTCACCTCGACGTACTCGGCCTCTTCGAGCTTGCGGAGGTGGGTGGACAGGTTTCCCGCGGTCATGTCCAGCAGCTTCTGGAGTCGCGGGAAGGTGATGCGGTCGCCCGGTGCCAGCCCGGCGAGGGCCACCATGACCTTCAGCCGTGCCTGGGCGTGGATGACCGCGTCGAGCTGCGGAAGCCCCGGCTCCTGCGGGGAGTTCACCGGCTTCCGGCCCTGTGCTTGAGGGCGTGGCAGAGCGCGGCGACCAGGAAGCCGCCACCGCCGGCGAGGGACAGCACCAGGAAGTTGCCGGGCACTCCGGCGAACACGCTGGCCGCCGCCGAGGCGAGCATCCACAGGCCGAGGCCGTACTGCAGCCGGTCGCGCCAGATGGCGCCTCCGGCCATGTAGAGGAGACCGGTCAGGGTGAGCGAGGTGCCGGACCAGAGCAGGACGACGCTGTCGTGGGCGAGCTCGCCGCTGATCTCGACGTTCACCGCCACCAGCGCGGCGAAGCCGGCCATCCACGTGAAGCCGTACATCGCCCCCGTGGCCTGGGACGGTCCCTTGATGCCCTGGCTGCGGCGGATGCCGTGGACCAGCGACACCGCGACGGCGCCGACGAGCAGGACGGCGAGGACCAGCCCGGCCGTCCACAGCGGGATCACCGGTTCCGAGCCGGCCTGTGCCGCGTAGAAGGCGCCCCATCCCACGGTCCACGCGATGCCCCAGGCGCCGAACAGCTGGGCCGAGTTGATGCCGAGTTCCTGGCGGACCTTCTCGGTCTGCCGCTCGATCAGGGCCAGGGACTGCGCGGCCGACATCACGGACTCGTCCTGGTCGGGCGCCTCTTCGTTCTGCACGGCTTCTCCTTGCGTCTGCTTCGTCAGCGGGCTGTGCCGGCCTGGAACCGCCGGACGGCAGCGAACGATACGACGAGCAGCCAGGCCGCGAGGACGAGGGCCGCGATCCCGGTCCCCGAGCCCTTCATGACCGCGCTCCGGCCGACCTCGCCCATCCAGTAGGTGGGCATCGCCTTGGCGACGTAGGTCATCCAGTGGGGGAGGA
Organism: Streptomyces sp. SX-6; assembly: GCF_059089585.1. NCBI lineage: Bacteria > Bacillati > Actinomycetota > Actinomycetes > Kitasatosporales > Streptomycetaceae > Streptomyces > Streptomyces sp. SX-6. The sequence continues at coordinate 9,367 of NZ_JBTHHU010000041.1, forward strand.
TCCGCAAGGGGACCCACAGGCCGCCGAGCATGCCGAGCGGCATCATGATCCCGCCGGTGATCGCCTGCACGCTGCTGCCCGTGGTGAACAGGCCGAGGAGGATGCCCAGCGCGGCGAAGGGCAGGCAGGCGAGCCAGAGTCCGAGGATGATGTGGGTCCACTGGAGTGCGCTCAGCGTGGTGCCCTGTGCGGCGGCGATGCCGCAGATGAGCAGGATGACCGGGAGTCCGACCAGCACGCTGGAGACGGCCTTGACCGCCAGATAGCCCGGGCCGCTGAGCGGCGTGAGCCGCAGCTGGCGCTGCCAGCCCGCGTCGCGCTCGGCGGCGATGCGGGTGCCGGCGAACAGGGACGCGGACATGGCGCCGTAGGCCGCCATGTTCACCATGGTCAGCTCGCCCGAGCTGACGCCGGGGGCGACCTCCTCGGCCCCGTAGATCCCGGCGAACAGCAGGAACATGGCGACGGGCATCGCGATGGCGAAGGCGGTGAACCGGGGGTTGCGGACGATCCGCTTGACCTCGAAGGCGAAGTACGTCGCGTTCATGAAGCCTTGTCCTCGTGCTTGTCCTCGTGGGTCAGGGCGACGAAGGCCTCCTCGAGGCCGTGTGCGGTGATCTCGATGTCGGCGGCCTGCGGGAAGGCGGTGAGCAGCGCCCGTATCGACGTGTCGGAGTCCGCGCACGACAACTCGGCACGGTCGCCGCGCAGTTCGGCGGACGAGACGCCGGGCAGTGCCGCGAGCTGCTCGCGGGTCGCGCCCGGGACCACCGCGCGCAGCATCCGGCCCGAGACCGCGGCGCGGATCTGTGCCACCGAGCCGTCGGCGACGATCCGGCCGCTGCGCATGAGGACCACGCGGTCGGCGAACTCCTCGGCCTCGGCGAGGTAGTGGGTCGCGAACAGGACGGTCCGCCCAGTGGCGGTGAATTCGCGCATCGACGCCCAGAAGTCGCGCCTGCTCTCGACGTCCATCGCGGCCGTCGGCTCGTCGAGCACCAGCAGGTCGGGGTCGCCGGCCAGGGCCATGGCGTAGCGCACCCGCTGCTTCTGGCCGCCGGAGAGCTTGCGGCCCCGGCGGCTGGCGAGTTCGGTGATCCCGGCGCGTTCCAGGGCTGTCGCGGTGGGCAGCGGGCGGGGGTACATGGACGCCACCACGCCGACCGTCTCGGCGACGGTCGCGTCCTCGAGCAGGTCGCCCTGCTGGAGCATGGCGCCGACGTCGCCCGTGGTCACGGCCTCGCGGACGGGCCTGCCGAAGATCCGGACCTCGCCGGCGTCCGGCGTGGTCAGTCCGAGCAGCATGTCGATCGTGGTGGATTTGCCCGCGCCGTTGGGCCCCAGCAGGGCGACGACCTCGCCGCGGCCGACGGTCAGCGTCAGGCCGTCCACCGCACGGACCTTGCCATGGCTCTTGAACAGGTCCGTCATGCCGATCGCCACGCCGGAGGCGGACGGGGGCGCCGCCTCCGGCGTTGTCGGCGCTTCTCTCAGTGCGCTCACAAAGAGGTTTGTAGCACAAACTTGATTGCGCTGAAAAGGGCGTGTGCGGGCCGAGAGCCCGTCAACACGCCCTTGATGTCAGGTGTTTAAGGGAAGGGGTGGGGGACTCGGTGCAGGTCAGCGGGGGTGAGGTCGTCCGTGCGCCAGCCCGCCTGCCGGTAGGCGGAGAACATCCGGGGCATGTGCAGCGCGCGCTGTTTCTCCCAGCCGAAGTCGATCGGCAGCAGTCCCGGGACGATCACGCACGCGGTGCTCAGCCCGACGGCCTCCTGCTCCGGCGTCGTCTGGTCGACGACGATGACATCGGAGCCCGCCCGCTCCAACGCGGCCTGGCAGAACCGCAGATCGTCCAGCAGGTCGCGGGTGCGGGGCCGCTGCTCCTCCCAGGACGCGTACAGCGACTCCAGCGGCTGTGCGGTGCGCGGGCGCAGGTAGCGCTCGGCGTGCCGGGCCATCTCGGGCAGTCCGTAGAGGGCGGAGTGGTCGCGCAGGACGCGGACCCGGGAGAAGTCGCCGGCCATCGCCTCCAGTTCAGCCAGGCGGTTGCGGGTCCTGCGCGGCACCGCGGGGACATAGGTGATGATCTCGGACAGGGCTCCCTCGATGGCCTTCTCCGGGTCCAGGCTCGCCCCGGAGGCGAAGCAGAGGGCGCCGGGGCCGCCGTCGCGGCGTACGGCCACGCCGGTCACCGCGGGGACGGGCAGGTCGACGCGGTTGTCGAACAGCCGGATGTCGTAGCCCTCGAGCCCGGCACGGTGGACCATGGCGTGCAGCGTGGCGTTCCGCGTGCCGCTGATGTCGATCTCGGGCAGCTCCGCGCCGCCGTACCAGCCGAGCACGAAGGCGTCCCGCTCGATGAGTTCGAGCATGCCGAACAGGATCGCCTCCTCCAGGCAGCTGCCGGTGGCGCAGCCGTTGGAGCTCTCGAAGACGAACCGGTCCGATTCCGCGCGGTCGTTGTAGTAGACCAGCCGCGTCGGCACCAGCAGGGGACGGTCGTCGCGCAGCGACCAGCCCCAGGTCCAGGGGATCGCGCGGGTCTCGTCGAAGGGGGCCAGGAGCGGGTGTTCGCGGTAGGTCTCCTCGGGATAGACGCCGCACGTCCGCGGGTCCAGGGCGCTCTCGCGGAGGTTGCGGTAGGAGTCCACGACCACCGCGCCGGCCCGGCGGCGGTGGGTGCCCGCGTACCGCTCGAGGCCCTCGAGCAGCGCCAGGCCGCGGCTGGTCGCGTAGCGGTCGGCCTGCCCGGTCCACGAGACCTCCAGCAGTCCGCTGTAGCCCCGCATCTGCACGGTGCCCACCACCGGTGCCGTGGTGGTCCAGCCGATGTCCATGGCCGGGGCGCCGCCGATCACCCCGCAGACGCTGTTGGCCAGCGCCCGCTCGGGCAGCTCGTACGCATCCGCGGACCGCAGCCGGTATGCCCCGGGGTGCTCCTTCTCCCGCGACGACAGCCGCAGTTCGGGCACCGGCTCGGTCTCCCGCGTGAGCGTGCAGGAGGGGCACAGGGGCTCGCGCAGGATCGGTACGTTGTGGGTGGCCAGCGTGGTGAGGTCCAGCAGCGACACCCAGGTGCCGCCCGGCCCGGCGGCCCCGGGGTCGGGACGCAGGTGCGGCGGGGCGAGGTGGACGCGCTGGTGCAGCGCCCAGACGGCGTCCGTGTGCCACGGCAGCAGCAACGGCCAGTCGCCGGCGGGCCGGAGGGGGCCGCCGGTCTCCAGGGCGATCCGCTCGTACTCGCCGCGCAGCCGCTGCCACCGGATCGCGAGGCAGTGCCCGCACGCGTCGGGGGCGGAGCCGTCGCGGGTCCACGGCCCGACGAGGACGGCACGGGTGGTCACATGGATCCGGGCGTCCGCGCGGGCGTCCGGCTCGGGCTCCGTGAGGTCGGCGGCGCCCAGGGCCACGACCTCCGGCGGCAGTTGGCCCGCTGCCGCGGACCGCAGCGCGAGCTCGCTCGCGAGCAGCTGCCTGGCCGCCGACAACGGTTCTGCTGTCAGTCCTGCTGTCAGTGTGCTCACTTTTCCTTGCTCCACCTGAAGAACTTGAGCGAGAACAGACCGAGCACCGCGGCGAAGGCGACGAGCGCGGCACACGAGAGCCCGACCGCGCCCGCGCCCCGCACGCCCGTGAGCGAGCCCGCGATGCCCTCGACCATGTACCGCAGCGGCAGGACCGAGGAGACCGCCTTCAGCCAGCCCGGGAAGGCGTCGAGCGGATAGAACGTGCCGGACACGAACGCCATCGGCATCATCACGCAGTTGGACACCGCGCCGACCGCCTCGGGCGTGTTCACGTACGAGCCGATGAGCAGGCCGATGACGAAGAACGCCGTGATCCCGCACAGCAGCACCGGGATCGTCAGCGGCCAGGTGCCCGCCAGGTGCAGGCCGAACACCGGCAGGCTCGCGACGGCCACGAAGAGCCCCGCCTGCACCAGGCCCACGCCCACGGTGAGCGCGTACCGCGCGCCCAGGACCGTCACCGAGGACACCGGCGTCATCCGGATCAGCCGGAGCACCTCGTCACGGCGCCAGTGCATCATCGTGTAGGCCACGCCGAACAGCGCGCCGTTGCCGATGCCGTAGGCGACGATGCCGGGGCCGATGTAGTCGATGTAGTGGTGGCCGTTCTTCAGCGCCTGGCCCTTGAAGATCAGGCCGAGGGCCACCAGGAAGATGAGCGGGAAGACGAAGGAGAAGAAGAGCGTCACCTTGTCGCGGATGAACGCCCGGTATGTGGCGGATGACAGCGCGCCGTAACCGCTCAAGCCGTAACTGCTCATACCTGGTATTCCGTTCCGGTCAGCTGGAGGTAGACGTCCTCCAGCGTTGCTGTGCGCGTCTGGACGCCCTGCAGTCCGGCCAGCTGGTCGACCGCGGCCAGGACCTGGCCGGGGATCGTGGTGGTGAGGACCACCGCGCCGCCCTCGACGTCCACGCTGTCCACGCCCGCGATGCCGCGGGCCGCCTCGAGGGACATCCGGTGCTGCGGGACGAACAGCCGGGTGGCGCTGCCCACCGACTCCAGCAGGCCGTGGGGGGTGTCGAGCGCGATGATCCCGCCGTGGTTGACGATGGCGACGCGGTCGCAGAGCACCTCGGCCTCGTCGAGGTGGTGCGTGGTGTAGACGATGGTGCGCCCCTGGCTGCGGATGTCCCGCAGCAACTCCCACAGGTCGCGCCGGGCCTGGGGGTCCAGGGCGGCGGTCGGTTCGTCCAGGAAGATCAGTTCCGGTTCGTGGGTGAGCGCGCTGGCGATGGCCAGGCGCTGACGCTGGCCGCCGGAGAGCTTCTTGACGCGCGTGTCCGCCTTCTCGCCGAGTCCGACCCGTTCCAGTGCCTCCCGGGCCTGCCGCGGGGCCACTCCGTAGAGCCGGGCGACCGTGGTGATGTGCTCGATCGCGGTGAGGCTCTCGAAGAACGCGGACGCCTGCGTCTGCACGCCGAGCCGCGGCAGCAGGTCCCGGTTGCGCGGCCACGGGCTCTGCCCGAAGACCCGCACCGTCCCGGAGTCGGCCCGGCGCAGTCCCTCCATGATCTCGATCAGGGTGGTCTTGCCGGCGCCGTTGGGGCCGAGGATGCCGAAGAACTCGCCGCCGGCGATCTCGAGCGAGACGCCGTTGACGGCCGTCACGCCTTTGTACTGTTTGCGTACGTCTTGCAGTGAGACAACAGGTTGCGACATTCCGCTCCCCAAGCAGTGGTGAGATTTCAGAAAAGGGTCCGTGCGGCCAGGAGCCAGCCGCCGATGATCAGGACCGCCCACACGGCGAGCAGCGCCAGCAGGTATCCGAGGTAGGCGAACCGTGCCCACCGGGGATAGCCGCCCGCTCCGCGGCGCCGGGCGAAGCGGATGCTCTCGTCCGCGAGGTCCGTCATGTTGAGGGCATGGCCGATGGCCAGGTAGCCGTCGAGTTTGGGGAACGGCAGCAGGTTCGGCAGGGCTCGCAGACTGGCCAGCAGCAAGGTGGCGGACAGGACCTGTCGGCCCGTGTCCCCCACGGGCGCCCAGTACCGGCAGGCGAAGAACGGCAGCAGCACCAGCAGGTTCACGAAGACACCCGCCAGCGCCGTGACGACCCGGTGCCATCGCGGCAGGAAGAACCGCGAGTCGTCCACCGCGCAGTAGAAGTAGACGAACGGCAGCCGCCAGCCCACCCCGATCGCATCCGCGCGGCCCCCGAAGTGCCGGCATGCCAGGCCGTGCGCCAGCTCGTGCAGGCCCGAACTGGCCGTGGTGAACAGGAAGATGCCCACCAGCACCGCGATACCGAGCAGCGGCCGGCCCGCCAGCTCCCGGATGTCGTGCAGCAGGGCGCCCCCGTCGGCGGCCAGCGCGAGCTCCATCGCGCACACCGCCACCGCCAGCGGGCCGAGGACGTACCACCGCAGCACCGGCCGCAGCCGGCGGTGCAGCACCTCGAGCAGCCGCGACGGGTCGCCGAACGCCCGCCGCCCCCGCCATGGCGACGACGGCACGGCCGCCGCCGTGGCGGGGGCCGCCGCACGAGTGGGCAGGCCCTCGAGCAGGCCCCGTTCCGTGAGCAGCCGGATCAGCTGCTTCCAGCCCGGCTCGCCGAGCACCCGCCCGAAATGGGCCGCGTACTCCTCGCCCACCTCGGCGAGGGTGCGCCGTCCGTCGAGCCGGGAGAAGACGAAGTGCTCGCGCACGCCGATCTCGTACGTGCGCCCGCTGTCCCGGTCGTGGACCAGGTGCAGATATGACGCGCCCCGCAGCAGCCGGGGGCCCAGCCGCACACCCGGCCGCAGCGCCGGGGCCCACTCCAGCAGGCCGCCCGCCGTGCTCACTTCGTGACCGGCCCGGCGGCCGGCTCCTCCAGCGCCCGGGCGAGGATGTAGGAGAGGTAGATCTCGTCCGGGATCGTGACGTAGAGCCGGTTGTTGGTCATGTGCATATACGGGGTGAGGAGCCGCTCCAGGGCCTCGTCGGGGTCGGTGACCGGCTGGTCGCCGTCGCCGTCCCAGGCGTGGAACGTCAGATCGCCGCGCACCGCCAACTCGGCCACCCGCTCACGCAGTTCCGCGCAGTGCGCGGCCCAGGCGCCGACGAACCCCGGCAGGGCCTCGGCGGTGCCCTCGTCGAACGCGCGCTGGATCTCCGTGAACCGGCGGCGCAGGCCGTCGGCCATGACGGTGTAGCCGCGCTCGTAACCGGCCTCGCTGAGGAACTTGGTGCCGTTGAAGGCGTTCTGCCAGAACTCGTGGTAGCGCCGCATGTAGCCGGCCGTCGCGGTCGCGTCCTGCCGGAAGACCGTCGACATCACCATCATCATCTGGGCGGAGACGCCCAGCAGAACGGTGCGCACGTGCAGGTTCATCCGGCGCGTGAGGTCCATGACGAGTTCGCTGGAGCGCTGGAAGTGCCATTCGGCGAGCGCCACTCCGGCCGGGCCGCCGTACTTGCCGTACTCCGGCTCGTACGGCTCGTAGCTGAAGGTGTTGTTGGGCCTGAAGCGCTCGCGGTCCTCGGCGGCGAGTGACTGCTGGTCCTCGTCCTCGCTGTACTCGAGCTCGTACAGCACGTCGTAGTACTGGGTCAGGTAATCGGTCTCCTGGACCTCGTACAGGGCGGGACGGGTGCGCAGGAAGTCCGTGATGTGGCGCTCGGCGCGTTCCCTGATCTCGTCGCAGACGTCGGCGGAGCGGGGCTTGAGGCGGATACGGACGTGGGGGCCGCCGAACCAGTAGTTGATGAAGAAGTGCCCGTCCAGCAGCTCCCGTTCGGTGAGCTCGCGGATCAGGGGCTCGACGCACTGGGTGATGACGGGGCGCGGGCTCGCGGCGTAGAAGACGTGCAGTGCCTGCCAGCCGTCGGGGTCCGAGACGGGCTTGTTGGTGAGAAAGGTGCTGTTGTCCATCTCAGTCTCAGTTCACTTCCACGACGTATTCGGTGACATGACGGCCCGCGCTCGAGGTCATGTCCTGGTCGTCCTCGGCGGGCAGCATTTCGCGGAACACGACGTGTTCGCCGTTCCGCTTGAGCAGGGCCTCGAGCGCGGTCAGGGAGAGGTGGCTGGTGAAGTCCACGTAGTGCGGCTTGGACTGGCCGCCCCATGTACCGCCGTCGCTGTCGCCCCGGTGGTCGATGGTGGCGAAGACCTGGCCGGGGAGGCCGTGCGTGTGCTGCCAGCGCCGCCACTCCAGGAACCACCGCGCGTCCGTGGCCTCGGGCTCGCGCTTCGGCAGCGCCTCCGCGGCGACCGTCCAACGGCGGCGCGCGACCACGACGTTGCGGTAGCGCACGCGCGGTCGTACGGACACCCCGCCCTCGGTGACCCGCTCGGGCACCCCGCCCCAGACGTCGAGCGTCATCATCGGCGTCGGCGAGAACAGCGTGAGGATGCGGGGGATCTCGGGCAGGGCCAGGGGGAACAGATAGCCGAGGTAGACCGGGATGACCTCCTTGTCCAGGCGCCGCGAGCGCAGCATGACCCGGTCCTGCTCGGTGCAGTGCACCACGTACAGATCCGCGAGCGGGATCCGGCACTCCTCCGGGGCGCTCGTGGACTCGCCCGGGCACACGATGACGTACGGCGTCAGCCGGCCGTGCAGGTTCAGGTTGGTCGTCGCGATGCCGCCGGTGATCTCCGCGAACACCGCGCCTTCCGGGCACGACTCGGACATCGACTCGCGCAGCTGAGCCGTGAACTCCTCGGTGCCGGGCTCGTCGAAACAGTGCGTGAACCGGGAGAAGGGGAAGGAGAGTCCGCTGTAGGACCGGTTCAGGACGGCCAGCGGCCCGTCGGCGTCGCGGCCCAGCTGGAGGAACCAGCTGCGGGGCCGGTAGTCCGGGGCGACGGACGCCAGCTCGGCGGCCACCTCCTCGACGAACTCCTCGCCGATGCACACCTCTTGCGCGTCGCTGCCGTCGGCGAGTTCGTCCATCCGCCGGGCGAACAGCTGACGGCCCTTGTCGACGGAGGTGATCTCCGGCAGCCGCATCCAGTTGCTCTGCGGGGCGTACGTGCCGTCCTCGCCGAACGGCTCGTAGCGTCCGGACCAGCGGGAGTACTGGTGGTAGATGTCCTCGTGGAAGTCGTGGACGAGGCTGAGCACGTCGTCGCACCGGCCGCCCCGGCCGAACCGGGACACGAAGAACCCCTTGAGCGTGAGCCGGTGGCAGACCAGGGAGTCGAACGCCGGGAACACCCGGCTCAGCCCCTCGAGCGCGTCCCCGAAGGTGTGCTGCCACTCCTCGCGGTTCCACAGCACGGTCTCCCGGCCGGCCGAGCAGTCCTCGTAGACCAGCGTCACGGGCAACGTGGCGTCGGGCGCGCCGAGTTCGGCCAGGATCTGGAGGAGGTCCTGGCGTACGGTCGCGAGGAGCTGCCGTCTGCCCGCCACGTCGGCGACCCGGTAGGCGTCCAGGGTCTCGGCCGGGCAGTCGAGCTGGGCGGCCAGGCTGCGTGCCCAGGGGTGGCCCAGCCCGTCGAGCTGGTCGCGGAACGCCCGCAGCGGGTCGTGGCTGTGCAGGTCCAGATGCAGGGACGGGACCTGGAGCAGGCCGAGCCGCAGCAGGACCACGACGTAGCGGTCGTACTCGCGGGCCGGTATGCCCGTCTCCTCGCTCAGCCGGCCCAGGAGGTCGCCGTAGCGGATGTCCGGGTGGGCCTCGGCGATCGTGAAGACGCGGTCCAGGGTGCCCGTCTTACGGAGGAAGAACAGGCTGTCGCGGACGGTGTCGAAGCTGACCGTGGCGTCGTCGTCGCCCGTGGTCACGGTGCGCCGGACGTACCGGATGCGGTCCAGGTCGTCGAGCCGCCACCCCGCGGTGAGTCGGACCGGCAGGTCGAGGCGGAGGGTGTCGTTCTCGGTGATCAGGTCGGCGATCCGGCCCAGCACCGCGATGTTGAGCCGCGTGTGGCTGGTCCAGTCGGTGACCGGCGCCGTGTGCCGGGCGCTGCTGTCGTCGTCGGTGAAGCGGCCGAGGGCGAGCCCGGTGAAGGTGCTGAACGGGCTGGTCTTGCAGGCCATCCGGGACAGGTACTCCACCAGGGAGCGCTCGATCCGCCGCTCGCTCTTGCCGAGCTTGCCGTCGTGCTTGCGGACGTACCGGTGGACGTACGTGTCCAGCGACGGCGACGCGAGCAGCAGCGCCTTGCGCAGCCCGGGGTCCTCGGCGAGCGAGGCGAGGTGGGCCCGCGCGGCGCCGAGTTCGGCGCGTACGGTCTCCTCGCCCTCGGCATGCAGCTCCTCGAGGGCGAGCCGGGCCGCGAGCCACTCGGTGACGAGGTCCGCGGTCGCGGGCTCGAGGGCGGCGGCGAGGGCGCGGACGGCGTCCGCGTCGCGCGGCAGGCGGTTGTTGAACACCTGCCGCCGCAGCTCGACCAGCGCGCGCCGCGCGCCGGTGTCCTCGGTCCGCTTGACCACGTCGTGGAGCAGGTCGCTGATGTGCGCGCCGAGCGTACGGAGCTCCTCCTCGCGCTCCAGCATGGCTGTCGCCCACGCGGTGCTGTGCGGGGAGCGCAGGCCCCGGACCGTTTCGATGGGGGCTCCGGCGATGCGCATGATGAAGGTGTCGCCGGGGCGGCGGGTTTCCGGCACGGTGCGTTCCTCTGCTTGTTCCATGGTTCAGGCCATCTCGTGGCGGTAGTCCGCGGAGTCCGGCCGCTCGTGCCCGATCGGCATGATGAGCAGGGGCGCTTCGTCGGTCGACGCGAGCCCGAGCTCCTCGATGTAGGCGCGGTTGTCGAAGCCGAGCGCGGCGCCGCAGCCGATCCCGATCCCGGCACAGGCCGTGTACAGCGCCTGTGAGACGGCCCCGATCTCGGCGTTGACCAGCCGCATGCCCCGTGCGCCCAGCGCGTCGAGTGCCGTGAGCGCGCGTGCGGTCGGCACGATGACCGCTCCGGCGAGTTCCAGGTTGTAGTTGTCGAGGAAGTAGTGGTTCTGGAGGAACCTGCCCTGCGGCCCGGCTTTCACGGGCAGCAGGGCGTTCTGCTCGTCGTCGAACTCGTAGCTTCCGGGGGCGATGCCCTCGACGTTGTTCACGAACACGTAGAACTTGGTCAGCCCTTGGGAGCCGACGTCCGCCGCCAGCGCCCCGGCCCGGGCCCCGGCGAGCGCGGTGGCGAGCTCCTCGGGGGTGAGGGCGCGGTCCGGGGTGAACCGGCCGAAGCTGCTGGTGCGCAGGCGCAGTGCCTCCCGGACGGGGAGGTCCAGGGCGCGGGGCGGCGGCAGCGGGATCGCCGGGCCCTGGCCCCGTACCTCGGGCGCCGCGGCCTTCGCCGCTCCGGCCGGCGGGCGCGCGGCGGCGTTCTCGAGCGTGGCGGCGTGGACGGCGTCGCCCATCTCGAACCCGCGGGTGTGCTGGGACAGTTCGGAGTCCGACAGGCGGACGCGCGGGGCGGTGGTGGTGTTCGTGAACGCCGGGTGGGGTCCGTTCTGTTCGGACTTCCAGCGCAGGGGGACGACGGCGAAGACGCCCTCCTCGCCCTCCGGCAGTCCGAGGAGCCGGGCCAGGCGGGGCTCGTCGAACCACAGGACGGGCTCGGTGTCCAGGCCGTGCGCACGGGCCCACATCCGCCACGTCTGCACGATGGTGCCGATGTCCATCGAGACGACGTGGTAGCTGAAGTTGCCGTATTTGAAGGCGTTCTGCCAGAACTTGATGCCCAGCACGAGGTACTGGTCGGTGTGGCCGGTCAGCGCGGGGTCGCCGACGGCCTCCCGTACCTCGCCGGTCACGTCGCCCGCGAGCAGGCGCTGCACGGCGTGGTGGGGGGAGGAGTAGTGGTAGACCCCGGGCAGCAGCGGGCCGCTCGGCCCGGCCACCCAGTAGACGCTCACCGGGTAGCGGGCGCCGCCCGAGGCGGTGCCTCTGGCCCAGCGGGCCTGCACATAGCTGGGCAGGGTGGGCGCGTCGTAGTTGGCGTTCACCGCGAGGCGGCGGCCTATGCGCCCGTAGGAGTCGAGCAGCATCCCGCCGAGCGTGTCGAGGGTGAACCCGCCCGCTGTGTCGCCGCCGTGGAGTCCGTCCTGGAGCGTCGCGCTGCCGGGGAGTTCGCCGAGGGGCAGGGGGATCGTTTCGGTGCCGGGATAGAACTTGCCGTCCCGGGGCGCGTCGGACCAGTCGGGTTCGAACCCGGGCGGCTGCAGGCCGTCCCGGCCGCGCTGGATCACTGCGTTCACGTATGCGTGTGCGGCATTCATGGACACTCCCTAGGGGAACGGGTGGGGCGCCGGGTTCAGCTGATCCCGGGTGAGGTCGTCGGGGCGAAGTCCCGCCTCCCGCAGGGCGGTCCGTGTGCGGGGCATGTGCAGGGCGCGCTGGCGTCCCCAGCCGAAGTCGATGGGCAGCAGTCCGGGCACGATCACGCTGGCGGTGCTCAGGCCCAGGTCCCGCTGCTCCGGGAGGGTCTGCTCGACCACGATGGTGTCGAACCCGGCCGCCGTGACGGCGCCCACGCACGCCGCGAGGTCCTCGGCCAGGTCCGCCGAGGGGCGCAGCAGCGGCCGTCGGCCGTCGTACACCTCGGCGAGGGGCCGGGCGTCCCGCGCGCCGTCGAGCAGGAACGAGGCGTACGGGGCCATCTCCGGGAGCCCGTACAGGCCCGGGTGGTCGTTGAGGGCCTTGACCTTGCCGAAGTCGCGGACCATCGGCCGCAGTTCGTCCAGTTGCAGCTCGGTGCGCACGCGCAGCCGCGCCGCGTCGGTGCCGATCTCGGCCAGGGCGCCGGCGACGGCCTCCTCGGGGTCCAGGCTCGCCCCGGCGCCGAAGCACATCGTGCCGAGCCCGCCGTCCTTGCGGACCGCCACGCCCGTCACCACCGGGACGGGGAAGGTGACGCGGGCGTCGAAGAACCGGGCCTCGTAGCCGTACATCGCCAGCCGGTCGACCATCATCCGGGTGTCCGGGCGGCTGCTGCTGTACGGGTCGATCTCGGGCAGCGCGGCCATGCCGTACCAGGCGAGGAGGAACGCGTCGCGCTCGATCAGCTCCATCAGGCCGTGGAACGTGGCCTCGACGAGGGAGCCGCCGGAGGCACAGCCGTTGGAGCACTCCTGCACGAAGGGGGTCTCCGTGGTGGAGCTGTTGTAGTAGGTGATGAGCTCGGGCACGAGGACCGGACGCCGGTCGCGCAGGGACCAGCCCCACACCCAGGGCATCGGGCGCTTCTCGGAGAACGGCGCCATCCGGCCGTCGTGCTCGTAGAACTCGTCGCTGTACACGCCGCATTCACGCGGGTCGAGCGCCTGGTCGCCGAGCTCCTCGAACGAGGCGACGACCGTTGCCGTCTTGCTCCGCGGCCGGGTGCCCGCGTAGCGCTCAAGGCCCTCCATGATGCCGACGCGGATGCTGTCGCCGTAGGAGTTCGTGTGGCCCGCCCAGTACGTCTTGTGCAGGTACGGCCCGGTCCGCAGGGTGAACCAGCCGAGGGTCGACGACGAGGTGGGGGAGTCGAGTTCGAGGTAGGGCGCGGGGCCGAGGGCCCCGCTGACCGCGTTGGCGAAGGCGGCTTCCGGGATGCCGAAGTCCCCGAGCCGGCGGGTCCGGAAGACGTCCGGCGCCGGTTTCGGCGTCGGCTCGAGGACCACCTCGGCGGCCTCGGCGGTGTCCGGCGTACGACGGCCGCACACGGGGCAGTCGGCGTCGGGCACGAGGGGGACCTGCTGGACCTCGAGGGTTTCGAGGTTGACCAGGCAGACGGTCGAGTAGAGCGCGGGAGCCGCGTTCTCCTGGTGGGCGGCGATCACCGCCGCCACCGCGTCGGCGGTGAACGGGGTGACGAAGGGGTGGTCGCCGCACGCGTGGGTGTCGCGCCCGGTCTCCAGCGCGTCCCGGATCTCCTCGGGCCGCACCGCCTGCCAGCGGCGGGCCAGGCAGCGCCCGCAGGCGGGCGCCGTCGCGCCGCCGTGGTGCAGGGGGCCGATGACGGCGGTGTGCCCGTAGACGTACACCGACACGTCGCCGGGGTCCACGTCTTCGGTGGGTACAGCTTCGGCGGGTACGGCCAGTTCGTCGCGGACGCCGAGGGGACGGGCGGTCACGGTCACGCTGTCGGCGCCGTGGCGGGCCAGCGCGGCGCGGACGGCTTTCTCCAGATCGCTTCCGAGATCAGTTGCCACGCGTCAGCACCACCCGCGCGGTGTGGATGCCGCCGGCCAGCAGGTCGGACGGGGTGGTCGCGACCGCCAGGGCGTCCATGTCCCGTGCCTTGAGGGCGTAGAGCACCTGCTCCGGGGACAGTTCGGCGTCGAGCCGGGCCGGGGCCGTCCCCTCGGGGACGACGGCGGCCGGGGCGAACTCGCGGATGACCGCGTCGCCGAAGTCCACGAGGCCGTCGGCCTGTTGCGCGAGCTGCGCGGCGCCGACCACGTCACGCAGCGCCGCGACGGCGGCGGTCCGCCAGGTCAGGCCCGAGCCGAGCGCCCAGAAGCCGCCGGAGCGGGCGAGCAGGACGTGGCGTCCGTCCTCGTGCGCGGTCAGGTCCAACAGCTCGAGGTCCAGGCCGAGGTTGCGGCCGGAGTCGACGAGGAACGCGAGCTCCGCCCCGTCCGCGAGGGCGCCGAGCGGTACGGAGGCGGCCTGTGCCGTCCCGCGGAGGGTGCGCTCGAGGGCGTCGTGGGCCAGTGCGGAGAGCAGCCCGCGGGTCAGGGCCTCCCCGGCGGTCGCACCGGCACCGGTGCCCGCCGAGGTGACGGCGCACACCTTGTCGGCGTTGTGGGGCCCCGCGGTCAGGACCGCCGCCGAGGGCACCAGGCGCCGCGCGCCCGATACGAGCGAGGTCGCCGCCGACCAGTACGCGATCGCCGAACCGGGCACGCCCGTACCGCTGTTGGTGACGAGCGAGGCCGGGTCCACCGCCGGGAGCGGTACCGCCTCGAGCGCTTCGCCGGAGAGCGCGTGCCGGGCCGGGGCGTGCTCGACGTGGATGCCCGCGGCGCGGCGCAGCGCCCGCAGGCGGGCCCCGACGACGTGGTGCACGTCGAAGGCGGCGACGGAGCGCTCACCGCCGTGCCCGAGGCCGAACCGCAGGACGCTCGCCTTGAGGGGCAGCTGCTTGAGCGGCTCGTCCTCGAAGGCGCGGAACACACCGGTCCTGGGGCGGACCAGCAGGAGCTGCTCGTCGAGCTGCTTCATCAGCTCGTCGGCGTCGGTGCTCGGCGCGGCGGCGGGCTGCCGCAGGCCGAGGGTGGCCTCGGTGAGGTCGTCGGCGGGGGCCTCGGCGGCCTCGGCGCAGTGGGGGCAGCGCGGGTGGGGGACGACGGGCTCGGAGGTGACGTCGACGGAGTCCAGGTCCTGGATGAGGACCTGCCCCTCGGTCTCGGGCGGCAGGGCGCCGGTGACGACGCGGAAGACCTCGTAGCCCAGCAGGTTGCCGAGCATCGCGGCCAGCGGCCGGCTCGGGGCCGTACCGGGCTGCCCGGTGGCGGGCAGGACGGCCTCGCTCCACACCCGGGCCGCGGGGCCGTGCCCGTCCTCGCCGGCGCCGAGGCGGAGCATCGCGCACACCCAGCACGCCGGGGTGCCGGCGCGCATCAGCGGGCCGACGACGGCCTGGTTGCCGAACCCCCAGGCGGGCAGCAGCGTCTTGCCCTCGGGCAGCCCGGCTTGCAGCAGGGACAGGACCCGGCGCGGCGCCGCGTCCAGTCCCGACACCACGACGACGTCGAACGGCGCGAGGTCGTCCCATGTGAATGTGTCGTCCGGGGCACGCAGTTGGCCGATTTCCACCGGGCTGCCCTTCGCGGACAGTTCCCCGGCCTCGGCGACGACCTCGTCGAAGCGCCGGCTCATGGCGACGTGCGCCGCGCCGTTGCGGACCAGGCCGAGCGCGCACCAGCGGGCGATCTCGTCGTCCCCGATCACCGCGACGCGGGTGTTCCTGAACCTGAGGAACCGCGACGGCGCGTCGTCCACGTAGTGGTCGATGTAGTGGAGCTGGGCACTGAACAACTCGGCGGTGCCGGCGGGTATCTCCGCCGTGTCCGTGCTCCGTACGTCGCGCGCGAACCCGTGGTCGAACAGGGCGCGGACCAGGCCCAGGAGCATCTTCTGCTGGCTTTCCGCCAGCCCCTTACAGAGGTCCTCCACCCGGTTCCCGCCGTTGAGATGCGGCACGATCAGCATGGCGAACCGGTAGGCCGACTTCGCCTTGATCTGGAATCCGCCGCGGGCGTTGTGGAAGAGCACACCCTGCGGGGTCTCGGTGAAGAGCACGTCGCGCTGGATACGGGGGCGTGCCTGGGTGATCGATTCCTGCGTGGCTACCAATGTCGTCAACCCTCTGGAGAATCGGTGCGGAGATGCGCGTGGAGCAGCGCGAAGGGAAAGGTCGGAACTGATGTGTGGTATCGGGCAGTTGCCCGGGACATCTTGAACGCGCGGATTATGCGGCGGAGTCGACGGGACTCATGTGCTGCCGGGCGTACAGGCGGAGGAGGTCGTGCGTATAGAAATGGCCGAGCGGATATTCCTCGAGCAGATGGGCGTCGACGAGCTGCTCGAGCAGGTGACGGGCCCGCGTGGGTGTGGCGCCCAGCAGTTCCGCGCACCGCGCCGCGGACAGGCCGTCCTCGGCGTGCTCCCCGAGCCTGAGGAACGCCTCGCCGAGGGGTTCCGCCAGCTGTTCCAGGTGTTCATGGAAGAGCCGCCCCACGGACAGCCGTCCGCCGGGCAGTGACAGCTTCTCCAGTGTGCCGGTTTCCAGCCAGGTGACGCAGTCGGCGACGCGGTGCCGGGGCCGTCCGAGCAGGCGCGCTCCGGCGATGGCGAGGGCGAGGGGGAAATGGCCGCAGAGCCGGGCGAGTTCGAGTGCCGCCTCCGGCTCCGCGCGTACCTTCTCGGCCCCCACGACGGCGGCCAGCAGGCGACAGGAGTCCTCGGGCTCCAGCGGCATCAGCCGGTGCAGCGTGCCGCCCGTGCTCACCGCGAGCTCCGCGAGGTTGATCCGGCTGGTGATGATCACCGCGCTGCCCGCCGATGTCGGCAGCAGGGGACGTACCTGCTCGACGTCCGACACGTCGTCGAGGAGCAGCAGTACTCTCCGGTCGTCCCCCTGCGCCGAGTTGACGCGGGAAACGATGTCATCGGCACGGCCGGTGTGGCCGTCCCGCATCCGCAGGGCCCACTGTCCGTCCGGGAAGTGGTCGCGCACCTGATGCGCCACGTGCGTGGCGAGCGCGGTCTTGCCGATGCCGGGCGGCCCCGAGAGCACGGCCACCGCGGGGCCCGATCTCTCCTTGGTCAGCTGTGCGACCAGCGAGGCGACGTCGTCGGCCCGTCCGGCGAAGTGCGGGAGGTCCGGCGGCAGGGCGCAGCGCGCGGGCACGGGACCGGGTTCGGCGGGCGCGGCCTCCGCCGCGACGGGCGCATCCGGGTCCGGCACGGGCTCGAGCCGCTCGCCGCGGAGGATCGCCAGCTCGAGGTTCTGCAGCGCGGGGCCGGGGTCGACCCCGAGCTCGTCGCGGAGGTACGCCTTGACCCGCTGGTATTCGGCCAGCGCGTCGGACTGCCGCCCGGAGCGGTACAGCGCCTCGATCAGCTGCTCCCAGAACCGCTCGTGGCCGGGGTGCGACCGTACGACCGTACGCAGTTCGGGCAGGACCTGCCGGCCGCGGCCCAGCGCGAGCGAGAGGTCGAAGACCCGCTCCCAGGAGCGCAGCCACTCCTCGGTGAGCGCCGGGATCTCCCGGCTGTGCAGGGCGTCCGACGGGATGTTGCCCAGCACCGGCCCGCGCCACAGCTTCACCGCCCGTACCAGCAGGTCGAGTTCGGCCTGCTGGTCCTCCTGTACGGCGGCGGCCCTCACCTGCTCCCGGAACTCGAGCAGGTCCAGGGTCGTCGGCGTGGCACGGAGGCGATAGCCGCCGGGCAGCGTCTCGATGAGGTTGTCGGAGATGCCGAACTTCGCGAAGAGCTTGCGCAGCCGCATGATGTACGTGCGCAGCGTCGCCGTGGCGGTGACCGCCGGGTGTTCTCCCCAGATGGCGCGCTGCAGATAATCGATGGACACGACTTCATTGGGACGCAGCAGGAGTGCAGCCAGCAATGTCGTGGGTTTCGACGGCTGCAGCACCACTGCATCCCCTTTCTCAGAGATGCTCAGCAGACCGAGCACCGAGAAACGGGCATCCAAAATTGGTTCCCCCATCAAAAGCTTGCGGCAAAAAGGGGTGGAAGTTCTCTCGGGAAAAGAGTTCTCCGCCGGTTGTGAAAAGGGCATGGAAATACCCGGCGGGGCCACGCCTCCCGCACCGTCCCCACGGTCCGGCCCGGGGTTCGGCCGGCCTGCCGCCCGTGTGCTCACCGCATGGTCAGGCGGCGTTACCCGGAGTAGCCCGAGGGGTTCCCTCCGGCCGGCTGCGGCGCTGAAAACGGTGAATCCGGGGCGAGCTGCATAACGGACCCGCTAATTGCCCCGAATCAACGATTGCCCTCGAGTGAGTCAATTCCCTTGAGTGGAACATATCACCAAGATCCCCCTGGGGGGCGGGCCACCACAACCCCTATGTGGATGTGAGGTGGGTCACATTGCGAAACCTTATGTTTGGACGCAATGGGGGCCGGGGTGGTTGAGGACATTGCTCACCTTTGTTCGGCCCTTTATGGAGACTTGGCATTAATGATTGACCATTTGACGACCTTCTTGGCCGAAAAAGCGCCCCTGCCTTGAAGGGGAGGGGCGTGGTGCGGTTGCCGCCGGCCGGGTCGCAGGGCCGCGAGGGGGGCGGCGTGAAGTCCCCTTGTAGGGGGTCGACTTAGGGGGTGGCTTAGGGGGTGCGCTGTGCGCCTTCACGGGAGAGGCGTCCGTATGGGTGACGGCGGGAACGATCCCGCACCCCTCGTCCGGGCAACAAAAAAGCCCCTCCCGGAGGGGAGAGGCAACGCGCGAGCGCCCCCGGCAGGACTCGAACCTGCGGCCAAGCGCTTAGAAGGCGCCTGCTCTATCCACTGAGCTACGGGGGCCGGTGTGCGGCGGTCGCGGACGGCTGAAGCCCCGGGCTCGGTGGTGCCGTGACCTTGCCGGGGACAAGGATAGGGCTCCGCGTACCTCGTCCCGGTTGCTTCACCTCCGTGACACGATGTGGAGGTTCGGTGAAGCGGTCCTGATAATCGCAGGCGGGTGCGAATCCTGCACCGTTTTTCACGCCTCAGAGGCAGGGTGTTGTGCACTCGTTATGCCCGGGCCCCATACGCCACGCCTCGCGTCCTACGGGCTATACGCTTCAAAAACACACCAGAATTGGGCATTCTGCGCGTGTGGCGACCTTGGATGTACGGCCCAGACTGCTCGACGCGCTGTCCGCACTGCGTGATCGTGTCGACGCCGCACGCTTTCCGCTCCCCCTTCCCGGCGCCGCCCGCGCCCGTCGCAACCGGGTCGAGCTCCTCGCGCAGCTCGACGACTACTTGGTGCCCCGCCTGTGCGCCCCCGAAGCGCCCTTGCTCGCGGTGGTCGGGGGTTCCACCGGGGCCGGGAAGTCCACTCTGGTCAACTCGCTGGTGGGGCGGCGGGTCACCGAGGCGGGGGTGCTGCGGCCGACGACCCGGACCCCGGTGCTCGTCTGCCATCCGGACGATCAGCACTGGTTCGCCGGACCCCGGGTCCTGCCGGATCTGTACCGGGTGTGGGCGCCGGTCCAGGACGGGGCCCCGGTGTTCGAGCAGGGGGAGGAGCAGGAGGGCGACGGCGGGGCGTACCGGGAAGAGCGCGAAGAGGGAGAGCCGCCGGCCGGCGGCGAACCCGCCGGGCTGTGCATCGAGACCGACCGGGCCCTGCCCCGCGGCCTCGCCCTCCTCGACGCGCCCGACATCGACTCGCTCGTCACCCGCAACCGCGAGCTCGCCGCCGAACTGGTCTGCGCGGCCGACATCTGGGTGCTCGTCACCACCGCGACGCGGTACGCGGACGCGGTGCCCTGGCATCTGCTGCGGGCGGCCAAGGAGTACGACGTCACGCTCGTCACCGTGGTGGACCGGGTGCCGCACCAGGTCGCGGGAGAGGTGACGCGGCAGTTCGGGGCGCTGCTGGAGTCGGCGGGGCTCGGCGACGTACCGCGGTTCACGATCCCGGAGCTGCCGGAGTCCGTCGGCGGGGGCAGCGGACTGCTGCCCGGCACCGCCGTCGCGGAGCTGCGGGACTGGCTGACCCAACGGGCGCAGGACCCGGCCGCCCGGACCGTGGCCAGGGCCCGTACCGCCGACGGCATCCTCTCCTCGCTCGGGTCGCGACTGCCCGACCTGGCCGGGGCGGCGGCCCTCCAGCACGGTACGGCGGTACGGCTGCTCCAGCGGACCGAGGACGCGTACACGCGCGCCCTGGAGCGGGTCCGGCGCGAGACCGCCGCGGGCGAGGCGCTCGCGGGCGACGCGCTCACCCACTGGCGCGGCCACCCGCGCGACAGCACCTCCGACGAGCTCCTCACCTCCCTGTCCGCCACCCTCGTCGCGCTGCTGACCTGCGCCGTGGACGCCGCCGACGAGGAGATCGCCGAGGCCGGCTCCGACCCCGCCGCCGAGGCGGCGCTCGCACCGCGCGACGGGCAGGGCGCGGCCGGCCGGATCGGGGTGGCGGTCCGTCACTGGCGGCGCTGCGTCGAGGAGATCGCGGAGGACGCCGTCCGCACCCTCGAACGCCCCACGGCCGGCGACGCGGAGCGCGCTGCCGCGCTGCTCGTCGCCGCACTGCTCGGCGGCCGCCGGGCCCACCTCGCGGGGGAGAACCTCGCCGAACTCCTCGGTGCGCGCAGCGCGCAGCGCCTGCGCGACCGGGGCGCCGATCTGCTGGCCGACTGTCTGGAGCGGGTGCTCGACGCCGAACGCGACCGCAGGAGCGCCCCGCTCGACGCCCTCGACGTGACCCCGGACCCCCAGGTCGAACTGATCGCGGCCCTGTCCGTACTGCAGAAGGAGAGGTGACCGCGGTGGCCGGCACCGACAGCCGCGGCGAGGGCCCCGCGCCCGACGCCGACGACCGCGCCTGGGACGACGGGCTGATCGCGCGCCGCGCCCGCCCGGAGAAGGACGTCAAGGACGCCAAGGACGTCGAGGAGAGGACTCGCGAGAAGGCACCCGGCGAGCCCTCCCCGCCGGGCGGGGAGTCCCGTCAGACGGCCGCCCTCGGCGGGGACCTGCTGCAACGGATCGACGCGCTGCGCGAGTTGACCGGGCTCTCGCGGACCCGGCTGGACGGCGGCACGCTCGCCGAGGCGGGCCGGGTGCTGGAGGAGGCCGCGGCCCGGCAGCGGTACGCGCTGGACCTCACGGTGGTGGCCATCGCCGGTGCCACGGGCAGCGGCAAGTCGACGCTGTTCAATGCCCTGGCCCGGGCCCAGCTCTCGGAGGCCGGGGTGCGCCGCCCGACCACCGCGGCGCCCGTCGCCTGCACCTGGACGGACCGGGCGGACGGGCTGCTCGACCGGCTGGGCATCCCCGCCAGGGCGCGGCGGCAGCCGCCGCGCCCGTACGACCCCGCGCTGTGCGGGCTCGTCCTGCTGGACCTGCCCGACCTCGACTCGTCCGTGCCCGGCCACCGGGAACAGGTGGACCGGCTGCTCGCGCTGGTGGACGCGGTGATCTGGGTGATGGACCCGGAGAAGTACGCCGACGCGGTGGTCCACGAGCGCTATCTGCGCCCGCTGGCCCGGTACGCGGAGGTGACCTTCGTGGTGCTCAACCAGTCCGACCGGCTGCCGGGCGGGGCCGTCGACCAGGTGCTGGACGACCTGCGCCGGCTGCTGGACGAGGACGGACTGGCGCTCGGCGAGCACGGCGAGCCGGGGGCGGTGGTGCTGGCGCTGTCGGCGCTGACGGGGGAGGGGGTCGCGGAACTGCGCGAGACGCTCGGCCAGTTCGTGGCCCGGCGGTGCGCGGCCGAGCTGCGGCTGACCGCGGACGTGGACGGGGCGTCGGCACGGCTGAGGCCGGCCTATGTGACGGAGGAGGGGCGTCCGGGGCTCACCGAGGAGGCCCGGCAGGAGTTCGAGGACCGGCTGGCGGAGGCGGTGGGCGCCCGGGCGTCCGGGCTGGCCGCGGAGCGGACCTGGCTGCGCGACGCGGGCCGGGCGTGCGGGACGCCATGGGCCCGGGCCCGGGGCCTGTACCGCAGGCTGCGCGGGCAGGACGCCTTCGCCGGTGCCGGTGAGGACGGCGAGGAGGCCCAGCGCCGGACGGCGTCGCGGCCGCTGGTCGAGCAGGCCGTACGGTCGCTGGTGCACGAGGCCTCCGCGGGGCTGCCCGGACCGTGGGCGCAGGCGGTGCGCGAGGCGGCGGCGAAGGGGGCGGAGGGGCTGGCGGAGGCGCTCGACGCGACGGGCGCGGTGGTGCCCGAGCCGCGCGGCGGCACGGGGGAGCGGCGTACGGGCACGGGACGTACGGGCACGGTACGGCCGGTGCGGCCCCGGTGGTGGGCGATGACGGCCGGCGCCCAGGCGGTGCTGCTGCTCCTGCAACTGGCGGGCGTGGCCTGGCTGGTGGGGATGGTGACGTCCGATCTGCCCGGGGAGTGGTGGACGGCCGGGGTACTGGTGGTGGCCTGCGGGCTGAGCGCCCCGGTGCTGGCGTGGTGCTGCCGGCTGGCGGCGCGGGGGCCCGCGCGCAGCCATGGGCTGGAGACCGAACGCCGGCTGCGGAGCGCCGCCGCTGGGTGCGGACGGGCACGGGTGCTGGAGCCGGTGGCGGCGGAGCTGCTGCGGTACCAGGAGGTGCGGGCGCAGTTCGTCATCGCGGCCGGGGAGGGGTGACGGAGTTGTCCACAGTCGTGGGGTCGTCCACAGGCTCCGGCGGGATCCGGTGATCAAGGGCACCATGAGCTCACAGGCCGGGTGAGGGACCCGGCGGGGGAGCGGGGGAGTTCGGTGAACGAGACCTTGGTGACGGTCGTGGGGAACGTGGCGACGCAGCCGGACTTCCGGGAGACGGCGAACGGAGCGGCGGTCTCACGGTTCCGGCTCGCGGCGACCACGCGGCGCTGGGACCGGGGGCGGGAGGAATGGGCGGATGCGTACACGAACTTCTTCACCGTGTGGGCATGGCGGACGCTGGCGTCCAATGTGGTCGCGTCCGTGTCGCTCGGGGAACCCCTCATCGTGCGGGGGAAGTTGAGGATCGCCGAGCAGGAGCGTGAGGGAAAGCGGTGGCTGTCGGCCGATATTGACGCTGTGTCGATCGGGCACGACCTCGCGCGGGGCACCTCGGCGTTCCGCCGGGTGTCCCAGGTCCGGCCGCTGCCCGTGGAGCCGGTGCGGATGGCGGGTCCTGCTCCGGCCCCGGAATGGTCCAGACCGCAGGAGGGCGAGCTCGTCGAGGCAACGACCCCGTGAAATGGGGGGATTTGTCCCGACGATTTATCGATAATGCCGAGCGGAACACCTGCGTCCGATAACGATTCCGATTCGGATCGCCCGTGCGCATGACCTGCGTTGTTCCGGCACGGTGGGTGATCCCTAGGATCCCAACGGACAACGGGGGCTGCTGCATTTCGAGTTGCCCGGCGAGGCGTGCCCTGTGATCTGTGCTCTGCGTCACTCGCGCCCGCCCGAAAGGACTTCGATGAACTCTGTCACGAGACGGGCGGCCACCCGTCTTGCCGCGGCCGTGCTGGCGGCCTGCCTGGCCGCGGGGGGCGCGATAGCCATCGCGTCGTCCGCCGCGGCGGACGACGCGCCGCAGAGCTCCGCAGGTGTCAGCGCCACCCTCGGCGAGATCACGGTCGGCTCCGGCGCCTATGTGAAGGACTCGCGCCGGACCGGCCCCCTGCGGGCGGGTCTGTTCGAGATGAAGGTCGACGGGGGCGGCACGCTCCAGACGTACTGCGTCGACATCCTCACCGGCACCGTGACCGAGGCGAAGTACAAGGAGGCGGCCTGGAGCGAGTCGTCGCTGGGGAACAACAAGAACGCGGGCCGGATCCGGTGGATCCTCCAGAACTCCTACCCGCAGGTCAACGATCTCGCTCGGCTCAGCGAGAAGTCCGGCGCGGGCACGCTGGACGCGGGCCAGGCCGCCGCGGGCACCCAGGTCGCCATCTGGCGCTACTCGGACGGCATCAAGGTCGACGCCACCGACCCCGCCGCCGAGAAGCTCGCCGACTACCTCTACAAGAACGCCGATGACCTGGCCGAGCCCCAGGCGTCCCTGGCCCTCGCCCCGCCCGCCGTCTCGGGGAAGCCCGGCCGCAGGCTGGGCCCGGTCACGGTCCGTACCACCGCGGACACCGTCTCGGTCATGCCCTCGGGTGACGCCGCCGCGCAGAAGGTGAAGGTCGTCGACAAGGCGGGCAAGCGCGTCACCTCGGCCGCCGACGGCAGCAGGCTCTACTTCGACGTGCCGTCCGGCGCGGCCGACGGGGCCGCCTCGCTCACGGTGACGGCCGCCACCAAGGTGCCGGTCGGCCGGGTCTTCGTCGGCGACAACATCAGGACCCAGACCCAGGTCCTCGCCGGCTCCAGCGAGAGCACCGTCACCGCCACCGCCACCGTGAACTGGGCGCGGAAGGGCGCCGCCCCCGCGGTGTCCGCCGAGAAGGCCTGCACCAAGGGCGGCCTCGAGGTCACTGTCACGAACAAGGGCGACCGCAAGCTCGCCTACGGCATGGGCGCCGCCCGCACGACCCGGCACACCCTCGCCCCGGGCGGCTCCGCGACCACCCTGGTCAAGGCCGACGAGGACCGGCCCTACGCGATCACCGTGACCGGCCCGCACGGTTTCGCCAGGACCTTCACCGGCGTCCTCGACTGCAGAACGGGCGACGCCGTGCCCGCCTCCGCCGACCGCTCCGCCACCCCCGCCTTCGTGAGCCGCTCGGGCCCCGGTACGCCCGGCCCCTCCGCCTCCGCCACGGACCGTGACCTCGCCACGACCGGCAGCAGCAGTGCCACCCCGCTGCTCACGGGTGTGGCGGCCGGGCTGATCGTGGTCGGCGGCGCCGCGGTCTTCGCGCTCCGCAGGAGGCAGACGACGGACGAGCAGTAGGGGAAGCCCCGCAGGCGGGCCCGGGCGACAACGCGTTTCCGCCCAGGGCCGCCCGTACGGCAAGATGGTTGTGTCTGCCCTCATGCGGCGGAGCCGCACATTGGCCCTTCTCGATCTGCCGGACGGTTTCTCTTGGCTGAGTACATCTACACCATGCGCAAGACGCGCAAGGCGCACGGCGACAAGGTCATCCTCGATGACGTGACGCTGAGCTTCCTGCCCGGCGCGAAGATCGGTGTGGTCGGCCCGAACGGTGCCGGTAAGTCCACCGTCCTCAAGATCATGGCCGGTCTGGAGCAGCCCTCCAACGGCGACGCCTTCCTCTCCCCGGGCTACAGCGTCGGCATCCTGATGCAGGAGCCGGAGCTCGACGAGAGCAAGACCGTCCTGGAGAACGTCCAGGACGGTGTCGCGGTGGTCAAGGGCAAGCTCGACCGGTTCAACGAGATCGCCGAGCTGATGGCGACCGACTACTCGGACGCGCTCCTCGACGAGATGGGCAAGCTCCAGGAGGAGCTGGACCACGCCAACGCCTGGGACCTGGACGCCCAGCTCGAGCAGGCCATGGACGCGCTGGACTGCCCGCCCGGCGACTGGCAGGTCACCAACCTCTCCGGTGGTGAGAAGCGCCGCGTGGCCCTGTGCCGTCTGCTGCTCGAGGCCCCCGACCTGCTGCTGCTCGACGAGCCCACCAACCACCTCGACGCCGAGTCGGTGAACTGGCTGGAGCAGCACCTCTCCAAGTACGCGGGCACCGTCGTCGCGATCACCCACGACCGCTACTTCCTCGACAACGTGGCCGAGTGGATCCTGGAGCTCGACCGCGGCCGCGCCCACCCGTACGAGGGCAACTACTCCACCTACCTGGAGAACAAGGCCGCCCGTCTGAAGGTCGAGGGCCAGAAGGACGCCAAGCGCCAGAAGCGCCTCAAGGAAGAGCTGGAGTGGGTCCGCTCCAACGCCAAGGGCCGCCAGGCCAAGTCCAAGGCGCGACTGGCCCGTTACGAGGAAATGGCCGCCGAGGCCGACAAGATGCGGAAGCTGGACTTCGAGGAGATCCAGATCCCGCCGGGCCCGCGCCTGGGCTCCATCGTCGTCGAGGTCAACAACCTCTCCAAGGCCTTCGGTGAGAAGGTCCTCATCGACGACCTGTCCTTCACCCTGCCGCGCAACGGCATCGTCGGCATCATCGGCCCCAACGGTGCCGGTAAGACCACCCTGTTCAAGATGATCCAGGGCCTGGAGGCCCCGGACTCCGGCGACATCAAGGTCGGCGAGACCGTCAAGATCTCGTACGTCGACCAGAGCCGCGCCAACATCGACCCCAAGAAGACGCTGTGGGCCGTCGTCTCCGACGAGCTGGACTACATCAACGTCGGCCATGTCGAGATGCCCTCCCGCGCCTATGTCTCCGCGTTCGGCTTCAAGGGCCCGGACCAGCAGAAGCCGGCCGGCATCCTCTCCGGCGGTGAGCGCAACCGCCTCAACCTCGCGCTCACCCTCAAGCAGGGCGGCAACCTGCTGCTCCTCGACGAGCCGACCAACGACCTCGACGTCGAGACCCTCTCCTCGCTGGAGAACGCCCTGCTGGACTTCCCCGGCGCGGCTGTGGTCGTCTCCCACGACCGCTGGTTCCTCGACCGAGTCGCCACGCACATCCTGGCGTACGAGGGCAACTCCAAGTGGTTCTGGTTCGAGGGCAACTTCGAGTCGTACGAGAAGAACAAGATCGAGCGGCTCGGTCCCGACGCGGCCCGTCCGCACCGGGCCACCTACAAGAAGCTGACCCGGGGCTGATCATGGCGCGCTACGTCTACAGCTGCCCTCTGCGCTGGTCCGACATGGACGCGTACGGCCACGTGAACAACGCGGTCTTCCTCCAGTACCTGGAGGAGGCGCGGTTCGACTTCTTCTCCGCGCTGGCCACGTCGGACGAGGCCGGGTCCGTCACGAGCGGGGCCGTCGTGGCCCGGCACGAGATCGACTACGTCCGTCCGCTCGTCCACCGGGCCGAGCCGGTGACCATCGAGATGTGGGTCACCGACCTCAGGCGGGTCGCCGTGACCGTCGCCTACGAGATAAAGGACGCGGAGCAGACCTACGTCCGGGCCGCCACGAAGGTGGTGGCGGTCGATCTCGAGAGCGGTCGGCCGCGCCGGATCGCGGCCGGGGAGCTCGAGCTCCTCGAGGGATACCGGGACGAGCCGGTCGACGGGTCCGCGGAGGAGGCCGTCGCAGTATGACGGCGTCGGGGTCGGCGCGCTTGCGCTTCGCCGAAGCCGGGGAGGCGGCCTCTCTGTCCGCCTTCCTGGCCCGGCTGATCCACTACGACCGTGCGGCGGTGGTCCGGCTGCAGGCCGGCGGGGGAGTGCTGGGCGTCTTCGGCCGCCCGCCGTCCTTCGAGGTGCTCGCTATCCGTACCGCCCGGCTGGACGGTCATGTCGAGCTCGATGTGACCGTGTCCGCCGGGCAGTTGAGCGATGCGCTCGACGCTGCCGCTTCCGGGGTGGATGTCACGGTGCCGGACGCCGTCACCGGCCCGCCCTGGGCCGGCGTGCTGCCGCCGCGCGGCGGCTGGCAGCGGGTCGCGGACCTGGACGCGGACGACGCGCGTGGTGCGGTGGCGGCTGCCGTCGCCGAATTCCGCGCGCGTGACGGGGCGTTGCCGGAGCAGCGGCGGACGCGGGTCGAGCGGGACCGCATCGGGCGGGAGATCTGGTCGCGGACGCTCGGCGAGACGGAGTTGCCGTTGCGGGCGGTGCATGCGGCGCAGTCGCTGGGGTTCCTGGGCCCCGTGGGGGCGGAGTTGGGGCTTTTCGCAGCCGCCGGTGGGTGGTTGCGGGTGCGGACGCCGTACGGGTCCGTGGTGGTGCGGGTCGCCGGGGTATCGGGGCTGACGCTCACCCCGGCGTAGGGAGTTGCGCCCCGGTCCCGCCCTTTCGCCGTTTCCTGGGGCTGTGCCCCAGCCCCCCCTTGTCGCGGCTTCGCCGCTCGTCCTCAATCGCCGGACGGGCTTGATAGTGCCGGGCCGGGCTTGATTTTCAGCGCGGGCGCGAAAATCCAGGGCGGCCCCGACATTCCAGCCCGTCCGGCGATTGAGGACAACCGCGCGGAGCGCGGTTTCGGGGGTCCGGGGGCTTGCCCCCGGAGGAAACGGTGAAAGGGCGGGACCGGGGCAGGATCCAAACGGGCAGCTCAGCCCGGGGCGTTGATCATGGACGCCGCCGCGTACGTCAGGTAGCGCCACAGCTCCTCGGCATGTGCCGGGGAGAGCTCGAGCTCGTCGACCGCGTCGCGCATGTGGCGGAGCCACGCGTCGTGCGCGGCACGGTCAACCGTGAACGGTGCGTGACGCATCCGCAGCCGCGGGTGACCACGATTGTCGCTGTACGTGCGCGGCCCGCCCCAGTACTGCATGAGGAACAGCACCAGGCGCTCCTCCGCCGGGCCGAGGTCCTCCTCCGGGTACATGGGCCGAAGCAGCGGATCCTCGGCCACGCCCTGGTAGAAGCGGTGGACCAGGCGCCGGAAGGTCTCCTCGCCGCCGACCTGCTCGTAGAAGGTCTGCTCCTGAAGCGTGCCGCGCCGAATCTCATTCACCCTTCCATGGTCGCAGACGGCACGGCGGAGGACTTCCGGCTTAAGTCCCTAAGTCCGTTCCTCAGCCCCGGCGGACCGTGATCGTCGTCCAGGCGCCGACGTGCACCCGGTCGCCGTCGTGCAGCGTGACGGGGACGTACGGCTGTATGGCCTCCTCGATGTCGTTGATCGTGGTGCCGTTGGTGGAGTCCTGGTCGACCACCGCCCAGGTGCCGTCGGGCTGTTCGACGAGGAGCGCGTGCTGGTGCGAGACGCCCGGGTCCTCCGGCGGGCGCGACAGGTCGATGTCGGGCGCCTCGCCCGTGCTGTGCCGGCGGCGGCCGATGCTGACCTGGGGGCCGGTGAGCTGGACGTGCTGCTCCGGGGAGTACGCGGGCAGGTTCAGCCCCTGGGCCTCCGGGCCGCTGCGGTTCATCATCGACAGGAAATAGTCGCGGTCCGGCGTGACCACCGCGTACCAGCCGTACATGGGCGGGGCGGGCGGCGGCGGGTTGGTCGGCGGGGACAGCAGCCAGTCCCCGTCGCCCTCGGGCGAGAGCGGCTCGGCCTCGCGGTTGACCTGGGACCGGCTGGAACCGTAGTACTCGAAGGTCTGCGACGGCGAGCCCTGGTGCGCCGAGGGCGGCGGGGCCGACTGGAACCCCTGCGGCGGCGGAGGCGGCGGGACGTACGAAGAGGCGGTCTGCGTCAGGAAGTTGTAGCGGCACTCCTCGCACCACGGGGCCTCCGCCTCACGCGGCGTACGGCACTGCGGGCACAGCTCCGCGCGCATGGTGGCCTCCGCAGCCTGGCCTGGGTAGACCGGCGCGGGCGGCGGCGGAGGGACGGGGCCCGTGGGCGCGGCGGACATCCGGTGGCCGCACACCTCGCACCAGTCGTCGGCCACCGATGGGTGGCCGTTCGGGCAGGTCGGCATGTCGGTCGATTCCCCCTCGTCCGGCTACTTCTTGACGCGGACCGTCTTGGTGGAGCGCGTTTCCAGCGTCATCTCCGCCTCCGCGGTGACCTTCGCCTTCAGGCGCACAGTACCGCTCGCCGCGTCGACGACGTCCACCACCTTCGACAGGAGCTTGGCGGTGTCCTCGTGCCCGGACCGGCTGGCCAGCTGAACGGCCCGGCCCAGCTTGGCGGTTGCCCCGTCCAGGTCGCCCGACTTGCGCAGATCCAGGCCCTGTTGGATGACCTGGGCCAGTTCGGCCTGGCCCGTGTAGTGCGCGACCTGCGGGTTGATGGCGGTCGACGCCGCCAGGTCGTCCGTCCACACCGCCCGGATCAGGCCCTGGGCGAGCACCTGCGGCGACGAACCGTCCGGTGCGGGCACGACGAGGGAGGCGCGGGCCGCCAGCATCTCCTGGCCGACCGCGGCGCCCGGGACCCGGACGCTCACGTGGTAGTCCCGCGACTCGTCGCCCCATGCGCCGGTCGGATAGTCGCCCGCGCGGGGCCCTGCCTCGGTGCGCCGGTCCGTGAGCTCCTTCATGGCCGGGGCGACCTGCTTGACGAACGTCACCTCGGCGCCCTGCGGGGTCCACAGCCGGAGCGCGACGTCCGCGACCTCCTTGCCCATCGCGGACTCCATCATCTGCGTGAAGTCAGTGGCCAGCCCGGCCGGGTCGGCGACGATGTCGGCCGTGCCCAGCAGGGCCGAGGCTATGCCCTTGACCTCCTTGACCTCCCAGTCCGTGCCCACCCCGCGCGCGTCACAGGTGAACCGGCCGGCGCAGGCGTCCAGCGCAGCCCGCAGCGCCTGAGGCTCCTCGTGCTCGTTGCGGCCGTCGGTGAGCAGGATGCCGTGCCGGATGGACGCCTCGGACGAGGCGAACAGCCGCTCCGCGAGGCGCAGCCAGGTGCCGATGGCCGTGCCGCCGCCGGGGCCGAGCTTGCGCAGCGCCTCCTTGGCCTGGGCGCGGGTCGTGGCGTCGGCCACCGCGAGCCGGCCCACCCCGGGGTAGACCTCCTTGGCCAGGTGGGTGCCGGCGACGACGGCGAAGGACACGCCGTCGCGCAGGGCGTCGATGGCGGCCGCCGTGGCGTCGCGGGCGTTGCGCATCTTGGCCGGCGGGTAGTCCATCGAGCCGGAGCAGTCGACCATGATGACGACGGCCGCGCCGGGGCCGGCCGCCGGTACGCCGAGGCTGCCGCCGCCGGTCGAGGTGACCGTGACGATCGCGTCGACCACCTGGGCCCCCTCGGGCAGAGAGGGGTTCTGGTACACGTCGACCGAGAACCGCGGCACGCTCGGTTTGGTGAAGTTGGACATCCGTTCCGCTCCTTCGCAGGTGCATGCTTCGCAAGCAATGGGCGGGCGGACAGGCGCGACGGGCCGGATGACCCCCGGCACCGGCGCGCATCCCCCCGTGGACGCGTGGTGCGTCAGGCCGATCCTGCCCCTTCGGGACGGGACGGGAACGGCATGACCGCCACCGTTACGTTGTCGTGGCCACCTCCGTCGAGGGCGAACTCCACGAGCTGCCGGGCGCTTTCCAGCGGCTGGGTGCGGGCGTCGGCCGGTACGACGGAGGCCATGTGCTCGGCGGTCTCCGCGTAGTTCCACAGCCCGTCGGTGCACACGACGACCACCCCGGGACGGTCCGGGTGGTAGGCCGCGGTGTGCGCCTCGACCTCGTACGCGTCGGCGCCGAGCCAGCCGGTGATGGCGTGGGCGCGCTCGTCGGCGTACGCCTCCGCCTCGGAGAGCAGCCCGGCGGACACCATCTGGGCGGCCCAGGAGTCGTCCTCGGTGAGCCGGGCGGGCTGGGTGCCGCGGTCGTCGGGCACCCAGTAGGCGCGGCTGTCGCCGACCCAGCCGACGGTCAGGAGGTCGCCCGTGATGACCGCGCTGACGATCGTGCAGGCGGGGGCGTTCTCGTGCTGGTAGCGGCTGTGGTCGCGCGGCTCGTGGCCGGGGCCGGCCAGCGCGCTGACCGCCTCGGCGGCCCGCATGATCGCCTGGCGGGTGGCCTCGCGCGGGGGAGTGCCCGCCGCCAGGGCCTCCTGGAGGTGGGCGAGCGCGCCGGACGACGCGGCGGCGGACGCCTCGTCGGGCCGGGCCGCGGACGACACGCCGTCGCAGACGACGGCGACCGCGGCGGGCCCGCCCTCCGGGAGGGCCACGGTGGCCAGGGCGTACGCGTCCTCGTTGCGGTGGTGGCGCAGGCCCCGGTCACTGACCGCGGCGACGCCGGCCGTCTCGTGCTCCATGTGATCCCGTTCGCGCGGCTGTGCATGCCCGCATGTCTCGCAGTACCCGTCGTTGTCGATCATGCCGGACCGGCAGGCCGCGCAGACGCGTCCGGCGCCGGCCGGGGCCGGTGTGCCGTGCGGCGTCTGCACGGGTACTCCCGGAGGGGCGAGCCGGTAGTCGCCGGCGGGGTGCGGCTGCCGCGGTGGTGCGCCGCCGGACGCCGACGGAGCCGCCGAGAGATCCGCGCCGCAGCGGCCGCAGTAATTGTCGGCCGGGTCGAGCGGTTCACGGCAGGCCGGACACGCCGTCAGCTGTGCGGGTTGCGGCAGTTGCGACATCGATCACACCCATGTCCTGGGGCGGAGGCGGTTGGCCCGCTCCACCAGTTCGATCCTTTCCTCGCCGCGCTGGGCGAGGCGCGCGAGCACCCGGTACGAGCGCTCGAGCCCGAAGCGCAGGCCGCGCTCGTCCGTGTTGCTGCCCAGCAGGGTGAGGGCGCCCGGCCCGGTGGCGTTGCCCTGGCTGCCGGAGAGTACCCAGTCCAGCGCGGTGCCCAGCACCTCCGTGACCAGCCGTTCGCGGCGCACCGGGTCCAGCCCGAAGTCGGCGAGCCGCTCCACCTGCCCGGCGGCGTCCCGGAGGTCCTCGCGCAGCCACTCCTGCGGCGAGCGCTGCCGCAGCCGGGCCCGCACCGCCGCCACCCGGGCCGCGGTGAAGTGGATGGAGGACTCCGGCACGGATTCCAGCGTGCTCACCGCGCCCGCGCGGTCCCCGGTGGCGAGCCGCACCCGGGCGAGCCCGAAGGCGCTGCTGACGAAGCTGGGGTCCGTGCTCCACACCAGACGGTAGTACTCGGCCGCGTTGTCGAGCTGGCCGAGCACCTCGGCGCACACGCCGAGCGCCAGCTTCGGCGCCGGCTCGCCCGGGAAGGCGTCGTAGACGGCGTCGAAGGACAGCGCCGCGGTCTCGTGGTCGCCGTGGACGAGCGCGTGCAGTCCGCGGTACCAGATGATGCGCCAGTCGTCGGGGTGGTCGCTCTCCAGGCTCACCAGCGCCCGCTCGGCCTGCGGCTCGCCCAGCTCCAGCTGGGCCCGGTAACGGCGCAGCCGCAGCTCGAGGGAGTCGGCGGGCGCCGCCTGGAGCGCGGCGTACAGCTCGGCGGGCTTGGAGGCCAACAGGCCCGCGAGGAAGCCCGCGTTGGGGTCGGCCGGGTCGACGAGCGGGACGGGCAGGGCCAGCGCGGCGGCCCGCACGTCCAGCGGGGCGACGGATGCGGCGGGCGACGGCGGCAGCGCCTGTGCGGTGCTCGCACGGACGCCCAACGTCGTGGTCTCGCCCGTCAGTTCACCGAAAAGCGTGGTGTCCACGACGCGCGGTTCCGGCCCGAACAGAGTGGAGAGCGCGGGGCGCGGCGTGCCGGAC
The DNA here is from genome assembly GCF_059089585.1 of Streptomyces sp. SX-6. Classification (NCBI taxonomy): domain Bacteria; kingdom Bacillati; phylum Actinomycetota; class Actinomycetes; order Kitasatosporales; family Streptomycetaceae; genus Streptomyces; species Streptomyces sp. SX-6. Next base: position 42,017 of record NZ_JBTHHU010000041.1, read on the forward strand.
TGGAGCGCGACGACCTCCCGCAGCACCCCCGTCAGCTGGTCCGCCATCTCGGCGGCCGAGGAGAACCGCCGCTCCCGGTCCGGGTCGGTGGCCCGCACCAGCAGCCGGTAGAAGGACTCGTAGCGGGCGAAGACCTCGATGTTGTCGGGGTCGGGCAGGCTGTCCACGAAGACGTTCGTGTAGCCCTGGAAGTCGAAGGTGAGCACGGCGAGCGTACGGGCGACGGTGTACAGGTCGGAGGAGACGGACGGGCCGATGTCCGCGACCTCCGGGGCCTGGTAGCCGACCGTGCCGTAGATCGGGCTCTTGTTGTCGTCCATCCGCCGGACCGCGCCCATGTCGATGAGCTTGAGCTGGTCCTGCTGCTGGATGGCGTTGTCGACCTTGAAGTCGCAGTAGAGCAGGTTGCGGCTGTGCAGGTGGCCGAGCGCCTCCAGCGCCTCGATGCCGTACGCGCAGGCCTGCTCGACCGGCAGCGGGTCGCGCCGGCCGTCGGGGGTGCGCCGCTCGTTGGCGATCTCCTTGAGGGACTTGCCGCCGACGTACTCCATGACGATGTAGCCGTCGAGGCTGCCCGTCCGCTGGTCGAGGTGCTCGACGAAGTTGTAGATGCGGACGATGTTGGAGTGCTCGATCTCGGCGAGGAAGCGCCGCTCGGAGAGGGCGACCGCGAGCGCGTCCTCGTCACCGGTGTCGAGCAGGCCCTTGAGCACCACCCAGCGGTCGGACACGGCGCGGTCTATGGCGAGGTAGATCCAGCCGAGGCCGCCGTGCGCGAGACAGCCCACCACCTCGTACTGCCCGTGCACCACATCGCCCGCGCCCAGCTTCGGGACGAACGAGTACGGATGGCCGCACTTGGTGCAGAAGCCCTCCGTACGGCCCGGCCGGTCGCCGCGCGAACGCCCCACCGGCGCACCGCAGTCGCTCTTGCTGCAGAACCGCTTGCGCTCCGGCACCTCGGGATCGGCCATCACCGCCGCCCGCGGGTCGGGGCGCGGCACGCCCGGCATGCTGACCAGGCCCGCCCCGAGCTTGTTGCGGGCGGACGCCGCGGACCCCGCCGCGGTCTGCGCGCTGCGCACCGACACCGAGCGCGTCGGCGACGACCCCTCCGAGCCGCCGGACAGCGACCGCGACAGCCGGCCCGAGACGGACCTGCGCGACGACGACGAGCGCGTCGAGCGCACGGACCGCGACGACGGGGCCGAGCCCTGCGCGCCGATCCCGCCGCCCGCCATGCCGGTGGGCGGCGACGAGATCATGCCGCTCGGCGAGACGACCGGCGCGAGCCCGCAGACGCCGCAGTAGAGTTCGCCGTCGCCGACGTCCTCGTACGTCCCGTCGCAGCCGGGCCGCTGACAGGTGTCGCTCATGCTTCCCCCCTACGGTCGGTGAACTCCGACAGGGCCACGGCCATCGCCTGTTGATAGCGCAGCACTGCCTGTTCGGCGGCCACCAAATCACACGGCGCGCTCCACAGCATGCGGCGGGCCACGTCGTAGCGCTCGACGAGAGTGCGGTCCTCGGCCAGGCCGTGCCTGGACGCCTTCGCCTTGTACGCGTCCAGCCGGCCGCGCAGTTCGGCCCGCACCGCCAGCGGTGCGGTGACGGCCGTCAACTGGTCGCGGGCGCGCAGCAGTTCCTCCTCGGCGCGCTGCTCGAGGCCCTCCAGCAGCGGCGAGAGCCGGTTCCACTGGGCGCGTCTGCGGTGCTCCGCGGCGGCCGACAACTGCTCGTAGAGCGCGGTCGGCGGGCCGGACACGGCGGGCACCACGGACGCCGCGATTTTTGACAGCACTTCTACGCGCGCTTGACGCGCCTCGATGAGCGTGCGGTCCGCGCGGGAGAGCACATCGCGCACGCGCATCAGCCGCTGCTCGGCGTCCTGCCGCACCGCGAGCACGGCCTCGATCTCGCGCCGCACCTCCTCCAGGGCGCGGGCGGCGCGGTCGTAGCGGGACGTGTCGGGGCGGCCGCCGCCCGGCGCGGAGCTGGGCGAGGCACCCGTCCAGAACGCCAGCGGATCCCCTATCACCTCGCCTCGCAGGGCGGCCAGTTCGCCGGTGATGCGCTCCAGGTCGTCGCCGGAGGGGTGTTCACCGGGCCGCACGCCCACCGAGTGGGCCAGGGAGCGGGTGCGCTGGAGCTCGGCGGCCAGCAGGTCGATGCGGGCGGGCAGCGCGGACCACACGGTGTCGGCGATGACGACCACGTCCAGGGCCTCGGCGTACCAGCCGTTCATCCGGTCGACGAGCTCCTGGAGGCTCAGCCGCTCGCTGAGCTTCGGTGCGGTCAGCGACCCGGTCGCCGCGGTCGGCCTGCCGCCGGGCAGGGTGACGCGGTCGCCGAGCAGCAGGTCGGTGAGCTCGCCCAGTTCGCCCTGGGTGGGCCAGCGGCGGCGGCCGCGCAGCTCGCGGGCCGCCTCGAGGGCGGCGGTGTAGGTGTCGAAGTACGTCCACAGCCGGGTGATGAGCTGCTCGGCGGCCTCCCACCGGCTCCTGGTGACGCCGCTGAGCTCCGCGCCCTCCAGCAGCCTGCGGCCGGCGTGGTCCTGGAGGGCCAGCAGCGAGGACTCGACGGCCTCGTGCTCCGCGCCGAGCCTCGCCAGCGCACGGTCCACCTCCTCCCGGCTCAGCGCCGGCCCGGTGGATCCCGCGACCGCCATCGATCCCCTCTCCTGTCCGCGGCCTCGCCGCGTCGTCCGGTGGTGCTCCGAAAGCCTGTCAGCCGTCCTTGCCGCTACGCGGCGGTGCGCCGTTCCTTCCAGTCTGCGCCTGCCCCCGTCAGTCCTTGTACTCGGGCTCCGGCGGGGCCGTGATCCCGAGATTCGCGGCGGCCAGCCACTTGCGGTAGGCCACCATCCAGGGGCTGTCGGAACCGCCGCGGCGGTAGTCCTCCAGTACTGCGTTGACCCGGCGTACCAGGTCCGTGGCGCCGAGGTTCATCGCCACGCCGTAGTACTCCTCTGTGAACGGTTTGCCGACGAGTCCCACGGACGGGTCCTGGGCCGCCTGCCCGGCGGCCAGGGCGTTGTCGGTGAGCACCGCGTCGACCTGGCCGAGCTGCAGCAGCACCAGGCAGTCGAGCTGGTTGTCCACCGGCCGCACGGACGTGAAGTGCCGGTCCTTCTTCAGCTCGTTCTGCAGCGCGGTCTGGGCGGTGGACCCGGTGGCGGCGCAGACCGTGCGGTCCCGCAGGGACTGCGCGTCGAACCCCTTGATCGTGGTGTTCTTGGGGGCCAGCAGCTGCTGCCCGGCCTTGAAGTAGGCGGTGGAGAAGGCGACTTGGCCGATGCGGTCGCAGTTCGCGGTCATGGTGCGCACGACGACGTCCACCTTGCCGGACTGCAGTGCCGGGATGCGCTGGCTGGTGGGGATCGCCAGCCAGATGACCTTGTCCGGGTCGCCGAGGACCGCCTTGGCGATGGCGTGCACCAGGTCGATGTCGAAGCCCTTCAGCGTGCCCGAGGCCGGGTCGCGGAAGCCCCACAGGTAACTGTTCTGGTCCACGCCCGCGATGAGCTTGCCGCGCGCCTTGATCTTCTGCACGGCGTCGCCGTCCGCGGTGGACGGCCGCAGGCTCGCCTCCGGGTTCACGCACGAGGCGGGCGTGGCCTTGGCGGCGCGGGCCGGTGCGCGGACGGCCGCCGGGTGGCCGGTGGTGAGCGTGTGCGTGGGCAGCACCGTCGCGATCAGCGCGGTCATGGCGCACACCGCCCCTGCGGCCGTGGCCAACGCCCTCGAACCCATGGCCCGTCGTGTGCGCATCCCGTCGCCTCCCCTGGTCGCCCTGGTCACCGGTACTCCGACAGCCTGCGGCCGATGCCGAGCACCGCGCCGACCGCGCCCAGCACGGCCAGGACCACCGCCCCCACGGCCAGCCCGGTGAGCGCCCCGCGCCCGTCGTCGGCATTCCGCTGGAACTCGTCCTGCTCGTGGTCCAGCGCCTTGCGCAGCTCCGTGTCCACACGGTCGAAGGACTCGCCCGTGCTGTGCGTCGCACCGATCACCTGGGGCAGCGCGTCGTCATAGCGCCCGGCGTCGTCCGTCGCGCGGGCGACCTGGTGCCGCTGCTGCCACTCCCGTACGCCCTGGATCGCCTGGGACACCGCCTGGTGGCCCTCGGTGCCGTCCGCGAGGTCGGCCGCCCGGTCCAGCAGGCTCCCTCTTCGCGGCGCGGCGTCCGCGCCCCGGGCGCCGATGAGGGCGTCCATGTCCGAGAGGTAGCTCTCCTCGTACCGGTCCTTGTTGTCCTTGGTGAGGACCGCGCCGCGCGCCACCAGGGTGAGGTTCTCCGCGCCGCGCGCCTGGAGCGAGCTGATCCGGGCCGTGTTGAGCACCTTGAGCGCCCTGGCCCCATGGTCGTACGAATCCGTCAGCCCGGCGCGGGCCACGGCGTGCCCCGCGACCAGCCACAGCAGGGCCACCGTGGAGACGGCCGTCGCGGTGAGCAGGCCGTGGTTGAACACCCGGTTCGTACGGCGGTAGTTGCGGTGCTGCGCCCAGCCGAGCGCGCCGAGGGCGAGCACGCCGGTCGCGAGGGCGGCCCAGGGCCACGCCTCCGCGTCGTCGTAGTCCGCGCTCAGGCGGGAGGTCTCCGCCTCGTACAACCGCCGTGCGGCAGGCAGCAGTTCGAGACGCATCCGGTCACTGGCGTTGCGCAGATAGGCGCCGCCCAGCGGCAGGCCCTGGCGGTTGTTGGCGCGCGCCGACTCCACCAGGCCGGTGTAGACGGGCAGTTGCTGGTTGAGTGTGGCGATCTGCTTGCGCTCGTCCGACGAACCGCCCGCGTTGGCCGCGGCCTTCACCAGGAGGTCGGAGGCGGTGGCGATGTCCGTCTCGTACCGCCGGCGGACTTCGCGCGGCTCCTTGCCGCCGGCGAGGAAGCCGCCCGCGGAGGTGGTGTCGGCGTCCGCGAGCGAGCGGTAGATGTCCGCGGCGTCGGCGCTCAGCGGCTGGCTGTGCTCCGCCACGGCGTCCGCGGCCGTCGCCCGGGCGGAGACCTGCCAGGCGGTCGTCGCGCCGAACACCGCGAGCAGCAAGGCCAGTACGGCGCCGATGAGGCGCAGCCGGCCCGGCTCCGTCGTGGTCGCGGCCGTCCAGACCCGCCTGGCGCCCTCGCGCAACACGGCGAGCCCCGGGCGTGGGCCCGGGGCTGCGCCGGCCTGCTGCGGCTGTGACACGTGACCCCCCTTGGTCGCCGGCGGCGCCCGCCGCCCGGTGACGGCGAGGGCGCGGACGCCTGGCCAGCAGTATGGCCGCAGGCACTGACAAAAACACCGGTTATGCAGTGATCTTGTTCAGATCGCGATCTTCGTCGGGGTCCGCGCGGGTCTTTCTTCCCTGTTCACGCGCGGGACGCGTGAAACGGTTCCGCAGCAGAGGAAGCGGGATCAGCAGGATCAGCGGGATCTCAGCGGTCGTACGAGTAGAACCTGGTGTGGTCCAGCAGGTCGGCCGGGGAGACGTTGTTCCACGGCTTCATGGCCTTGTGCAGGTCGACGACGTTGCGGGTCGAGCCGCCGGGCAGATAGGGCGAGTTCGGGTGCATGCCCATCCACTCCGACCACAGCTTGTCGATGAAGCAGTGGTGCAGCCAGAAGACCGGGTCGTTGGGCGACACACCGGTGGACATCTGCCCGCCCATCCACACGTGGACGCGGTTGTGTATGTTCACGCCCCGCCAGCCCTCCAGGTTGTTCCGGAAGCCGTCCGAGGCGCTGTTCCAGGGGGCCATGTCGTAGGTGTCCATGGCGAGCACGGAGTCCAGGTCGGCCCGGGTGGGCAGGTCGTCGCCGGAGGAGCCCATCTCGCGCTGGAGATAGGGGCGGTTGTCGACGTTCACGGATATGGGCCACTTGCCGCCGCTGTAGGCGAACGGTCCGGTGGTCACCTGGCTGTCGCGGGGACGGCCGTTGCCGCCGAGGAAGTCGGCGCCCCAGAGCGAGGCATCGGTCGTGCGGTCCACGGTCCAGTCCCAGTAGGGGAGCGTCACCGAGGAGTCGACGCTCTGGAGCGCCTGCTCGAACTGGATGAGAAACCTGCGGTGCCAGGGGAGGAAGGACGGCGAACGGTGGCCGACGCGCTCGCTGTTGTCGCGGTCGCTCATGATGAACCCGTTGTGGGTTCTGACGAACTCGTCGTAGCGCCCGTTGCGCTTGAGCTCGAGGAGCGCGTTGACGAAGTTGCGCTTCTCGGTGGCCGAGAGGTCCGCCTGGTTCTTGCGTACTGCCATGGCGAGGTGTCCTTTCAGGCGATTCAGGCGATTCAGGCGGCCATGAGCGGGACGAGCGTGGCGCCCCGCAGCTTCTCGACGGCGGCGCGGGCGACGGCGCGCGCGTCCGGGAACGGCTGGTAGTGGTTGACCACGCTGATCCAGGTGCCGTCGGCGTTCTGCATGACGTGCAGTTCCTCGCCGTCGATGAACACGGAGAAGCCGCCGCCGTGGTGGGCGCCGTGGCTGCCGGGTTCGGCCGGCCTGCCGACGATGTGCCGGCCCAGGTACGTCTCGTCGAACGGCATGGGCATGTGGCCCATGGAGTCGGCAGAGGCAGACGGAGTGGCCAGCGCGACCCCGGCCGCTGCTGCGGCGGAACCTATGAGCACGACGCGACGGGTGGGGCGAGAAGACATGCGGGATCCTCCTCGGGAAGTGGTGTCCGAAGTAGGAGTTGTCACGAAATACCCGTAAATGGCCTTTTGGGCATGGGTTTTGTGGGTATTTCGTGAACAATCCGTGTGGAACGGATGCTGGCACGCGGGTGTGAAGGGGGAGACGGGATGGCCCGTTAATACGGACACTCGGTGCATGAAGGGTCAACCAGCGCGGTGGCAGGAATTTCTGGCCCATCCCGCTATTGACGGCAACGTCAGGAGGATTGCCGTTACAAATCGATCATGGCAGGAAAATTTTCGGTGCATGCCGCATTAACGTGGCTTGTCTCACGTCATGAACATGGCGCGAACCTACGTGTAATGCCTACGCGTAGTGCGCCCGCAGCCGCGCGTGCGCGGTGACCGGTACCCCGAACCGGTCGAGGGCGAGCAGCCCCGCGCCCAGCACCGGCGGGGCCGTCACGACCACCGGCACCGCCTTGGGCGCGCACTCCGCCAGCAGCTCCACCACCCGGTCGTGCAGCAGGGGATGACGGGCCGCCAGCACCCCGCCGCCCAGCACGACGGGCACATCGGCACCCAGCAGGCCGAGCCGGCCGAGAGCGACGCGCGCCATGGCGACGACCTCCTCGGCCTGCCGCGCCACGATCGCCCGCGCCACCGCGTCCCCGCCGCTGGCCACCGCGAACAGCACCGGCACCAACTCGTGCCGCCGCGCGGCCGGAAGCGTGCCCAGGTGCAGCGCCTCGATCAGCTCGGGCATGCCGCCGAGCCCGAAGCGCGCGGGCAGCGCGCGGGCCAGCTCGCTCGGCTCGCCCCGCCCGTCGTCCGCCCGCGCCGCCCACCACAGCGCTTCCCGTACGAGCCCCTCGCCGCCGCCCCAGTCGCCGGAGAGCCGCCCGAGGCCGGGGAAGCGGGCAGTGCGCCCGTCCCGGGCCAGCCCCGAGCAGTTGATGCCCGCCCCGCACACCACGGCGACGCCCTCGGGCTCCGCGCCGTCGGGCAGCCCGGCCCGCAGCAGGGCGAAGGTGTCGTTGACGACCGTGCACGTACGCCCCCAGCCACGGCCCTCGAGCTCGGCCGTGATCCGCCGCTCCTCGACGGGCAGGTCGACGTTGGCCAGACACGCCTGGACGTGCTCCGGCAGTTCCCCGCAGGCCAGTTGGCCCACCAGGCGCTCCAGGGCGGCGACTGCCTCCGCCATCCCCGTCGTCTGCGGCCGGAAACCGCCGCCGCGCGCCGCCCCGAGGACCGTGCCGTCGGCGGCCACGAGCGCCACGTCCGTCTTGCTGTTGCCCGCGTCGACGGCGAGCGCGCTCAGGCCCACGCGAGGTGGTCCCGGTTGTGCGCGATCAGGGCGTCGGTCAGCGCGTCCGCCTGCTCGAACTGGCCGACCAGCGGGTGCGCCAGCAGCGCCGCGAACACCCGGTCGCGCCCGCCCTCCAGCGCCGCCGTCAGCGCCAGCCGCTCGTACGCCGTCACCCCCGCGACCAGCCCGGCGAACAGCGGCTCCAACGGGCGTACGGGCAGCGGGTGCGCGCCCTGCGCGTCCACCGCCGCGGGCACCTCCACGACCGCGTCGTCGGGGAGGAACGGCAACGTGCCGTTGTTGAACGTATTGACGACCTGGACGTCCCCCGTGTCCCGCAGCAGCGACGCCGTCAGCGCGACGGCGGCCTCGGAGTAGTACGCGCCGCCCCGCTTCGCCAGCAGCTCCGGCTTCTCGTCGAGCGACGGGTCACGGTAGAGCTCCAGCAACCGGCGCTCCATCGCGGCGACTTCGGACGCGCGCGAGGGCTTGGTCCGCAACTCCCGTACGACCGCGTCGTGCTGGTAGAAGTAGCGCAGGTAGTACGAGGGCACCACGCCCAGGCGGTCCAGCAGCGCGCGCGGCATGCGCAGGTCGGCGGCGACCGCCTCGCCGTGCTCGGCCAGCAGCTTCGGCAGGACGTCCGTGCCGCCGACGTGGACGGCCCGCTCCCAGGTGAGGTGGTTGAGGCCCACATGCTCCAGCTCGACCTCGTGCGGTGCGACACCGAGCAGCGCCGCGAACTTCCGCTGGAAGCCGATCGCCACATTGCACAGGCCGACCGCCCTGTGCCCGGCGGTCAGCAGGGCACGGGTGACGATGCCGACCGGGTTGGTGAAGTCCACGATCCAGGCATCGGGGCTTCGCCGCCGTACGCGCTCGGCGATGTCCAGCACCACCGGCACCGTGCGCAGCGCCTTGGCGAGGCCGCCCACCCCGGTGGTCTCCTGCCCGACGCAGCCGCACTCCAGCGGCCAGGTCTCGTCCCGCTCGCGGGCCGCCTGCCCGCCCACGCGCAGTTGGAGCAGCACCGCGTCGGCGCCGTCCGCGCCCTCGTCGAGGTCGGCGGTCCAGGTGATCCGGCCCGGGTGGCCCTGCCGGGCGAAGATCCGCCGGGCCAGGGCGCCGACCGTCTCCAGACGGTCGGCCGCCGGGTCGACCAGCACCAGCTCGGTCAGGGGCAGGGCCTCGCGCAACCGCGCGAATCCGTCGATGAGTTCGGGCGTGTAGGTCGACCCTCCGCCGACCACGGCGAGTTTCACGGGTGCGGTCCCCTTGCGGTTGGCTCCTGTGGCTCTGTCGTCCAACGGTCAACCTATCGGGGGAACCGCACCCGCAACAGATCCGCGGCGTGGCCGCGTTCACTTGTCCAGCGTCGCGCCCGGTATCGGCGCCGTCGCCATGGACTGCGGGGAGTTCGGGTTGGCGAGCGCCGAGGGCGCCGTCACGGTCACGGCGGGATCGGGGGCCGCCGCGTCCTCGGGGGAGGCCTGGACGGAGCCCAGGCGGATGCCCTCCGCGTCCAGGGCGGCCTTGATCCGCCAGCGCAGCTCGCGCTCGACCGCCGCCGACTCGCCCGGCGCGGTCTTGGCCTGGACACGGACCACCACCGACTCCAGGGACAGCGTGTCCAGGCCCATCACCTCGACCGGGTCCCAGAGCTTCTCGTCCCAGGGACCGGCCTTCGCCATCTCCTCGCCGGCCGCCTGGATCACCGCACGGGCGCGCTCGAGGTCCTCGTCATAGCGCAGGGTGATGTCCACCTCGGCCATGGCCCAGCCCTGGCTGAGGTTGCCGATGCGCTTGACCTCGCCGTTGCGCACGTACCAGATGGCGCCGTTCGCACCTCGCAGCTTGGTCACGCGCAGGCCGACCTCGACGACCGTGCCCTTGGCCACGCCCGCGTCGATCTCGTCGCCGACGCCGTACTGGTCCTCGAGGATCATGAAGACGCCGGAGAGGAAGTCCGTGACCAGGTTGCGGGCGCCGAAACCGATGGCGACACCGGCCACACCGGCGCTGGCCAGCAGCGGAGCCAGGTTGATTTTGAACACCGAGAGAGCGGTCAGCGCCGCCGTTCCCATGATCAGGAACGAGGCCACGCTGCGCAGCACGGAGCCGATGGCCTCCGAGCGCTGCCGCCGTCGCTCGGCGTTGACGAGCAGTCCGCCCAGCGACATGGACCCGTGCTCGGCCGACTTGGCGGCACGGTTCATCCGGGCGATGAGCTTGGTGATCGCGCGCTGTATCAACGACTTCAGGACGACCGCGATCACGATGATCAGGACGATGCGCAGGCCGTTGCTGAGCCAGGTGGACCAGTTCTGCTCGACCCAGCTGGCGGCATTGTCCGCCGTTCGCTGGGCCTCGTCGAGGCTGTTGGGACGGGGCGTCGAGTCTGCGGCGGCCGGGGCGGCGGACCAGGACACAGCGGGAAACCCTTCGTGATGGACTCGCCCGTACCGGAAGGCGACACGGGCAGACCCACCACACTATCGGGGCAGGGCGGACTGTCCGTTGTTCTGTTCGAAGTGGGGCAGGTCCTGTGCGGGGATGACCGAGGTGTGTCACAAAACACCTGTGACCCGTTACCCGCCGATGGTGGCGCCGCGGCCAGAAGGCGGGAGACACTTGCAGGAGATCGTCCCGGCGCGAGCCACGCGCCGCCGGCGTACAAGGAGGCATCCGTGCCGCACGTCCTGGTCCTCAACGCGTCGTACGAGCCGCTCGGCGTCGTACCGCTCCGCCGCGCGCTCATACTCGTCCTCAACGAAAAGGCGATCAGCCTCGAGGACACCGGCGCCTATCTGCACAGCGCGACCTGCACCATCCCCGCACCCAGCGTCGTCAGGCTCAAGCGTTTCGTGCGGATCCCCTTTCGGGGCCCCGTCCCCCTCACCCGCCGTGCACTGTTCGCCCGTGACGGCGGGCGTTGCGCGTACTGCGGTGGCGTCGCAACCAGCGTCGATCACGTCATCCCGCGCAGCCGGGGCGGCCAGCACGCCTGGGACAACGTGGTGGCAGCGTGCCGCCGCTGCAACCACGTCAAGGCCGACCGCCACGTCGCGGAGCTGGGCTGGCGGCTGCGCCACCAACCGGCCCCGCCGTCGGGGCTCGCGTGGCGGATCATCGGCACGGGGCATAGGGATCCGCGCTGGCTTCCGTACCTGGAGGCCTACGGCGCGGAGGACGCGATGGCCCGGATCGACGGCATTTCTGCCTGAGAGAACCGGGCCATCGTCGTTTCTGCGGCGGTGGCCCGGTCCGTCCTTACTGCTACTGCACTGCTACTGCATGCTCTGGCGGACTTCCGCGCGCCGGTCGATGAGCACCGCCAGCCCGTCCAGGATGCGGTGCAGCCCGAACTCGCCCGCCCGGTCCTGCCCGCCGCCGGGCGCCGCCGCCGAGGCGAACGCGGCGGTCACGGCCGGGAAGCGCTCTCCGTGCTCCCGCAGCACACCGCCGAGGACCGCGCCGAGCTGCGCCTCCGGGTCGTCCTCCGGGCCCGCCGCGCGGGACTGCTGGACCAGGCCGCGTACGTGATGGGCCAACAGCACGGCGGCGTCCATCCGTTCGGCGCCGCTGAGCGGGGTGCCGTCCAGCGCTGACACGGCCCGCTCCAGCCAGCTCAGTTCCCCCGGCCCCATGATGCGCGGGCCGACCGTGACGTCCAGCGCCCAGGGGTGCCGCTCGAACGTCTCGGTCAACTGACCGGCCCACTCCTCGAGTTCCTCGCGCCAGCCGCGAGGTCTGCCGTCTCTTGCCGGGTACGGGCCGATCGCGGCGTCCACCATCAGCGCGACCAGTTCGGCCTTGCCGGGCACGTAGCGGTAGAGCGCCATCTTGGTGACGTCCAGCTCGGCGGCGACCCGCTGCATGGACACGCCGTCCAGGCCCTCCGCGTCGGCGATCGCGATCCCCGCGTGTGCGATGCGCCCGAGGTCGAGCGTCCGCCTGGGCCCTCGCGCGGGCCCGGGGGGAGGGGGTCCCCACAGCAGTCGTGCCGTCACGGCGTGGTCCGTGCCGCCCATGTGTGCCGCCTTTCGTCTTACGCGCTTGCCAAAACTGCGTCCAAGGTACACAGTATTGAATGTGTCCGACGGACACAGTTTCTGTACGGATCCGCTGCGGAGGGGAACCCCATGACTGGCAAGACCGACAAGACCGTCCTCATCTCCGGCGCGAGCGTCGCCGGCCCGGCGCTGGCCTACTGGCTGGGGCGGTACGGCTTCCGGCCCACCGTCGTCGAGCTGGCCCCCGCCCTGCGCGGCGGCGGTCAGGCCGTCGACTTCCGCGGCGAGACCCATATGACCGTCCTCGAGCGCATGGGCCTCCTGCCGGAGCTCCGCCGCATCTCTACGGGCGGCAGCCCGATGACCTTCGTCGACGCCGACGACCGGCAACTCCTCCACCTTCCCGGCGAGTTCGCCGGCGGCGGGCTGGAGTTGCACCGCGGCGACCTGGCCCGGGTGCTGTACGAGCACAGCCGCCCGTACACCGAGTACGTCTTCGGCGACTCGATCACCGCCCTCACCGAGACCGCGACGGGCGTCCGGGCGGACTTCCGCCACGGCGCCTCCCGTGAGTTCGACTATGTCATCGGCGCCGACGGCCTGCACTCCAATGTCCGCCGCATCGCCTTCGGCCCCGAGGAGTCGTACGTCCGCCACCTCGGCTACTACGCCGCCACCTGGGAGCTGCCCGGCGACGCGGGCGTGCAGCAGGGCTCGCTCTGCTACAACGTGCCCGGCCGGATGGCCTCCGTCGGCCGGGGCCACGGGCGCGCCGGAGCCATGTTCGTCTTCGCCGCACCGCAGCTGTCGTACGACCGCCACGATGTGCAGCAGCAGAAGCGCCTCATCGCCGACGCCTTCGCGGGCCTCGGCTGGCAGGTGCCGAGCCTGCTCGACTCCCTGTGGCAGGCCGACGACCTCTACTTCGACTCGATCAGCCGGGCGGATGTCCCCACGTGGTCCAAGGGCCGCATCGCCCTCGTCGGCGACGCCGCCTGCGGCGCCACGATCGGCGGTATGGGCACCGGCACCGGGATCGTCGCCGCGTACGTCCTGGCGGGCGAGCTGGCCCGCTCCGGCGGCGACCACCGCGCGGCCTTCGCCCGGTACGAGTCCCTGCTGCGCGGCTACGCGCAGCGCTGCCAGAAGGGCGGCGACCGCACGGGCAAGTTCCTTGCCCCCGGCACGGCCAGGGGCATCCGCATGCGCAACCGCATGCTGTCCACGCCCTTCCTGCTGAACCTGATGCTCAAGGCGGGCGAGAAGGTCGCGTCTGTCGCGGGCCTGCCCGAGTACGAGGCCGGACACCACCGCCTCGCGGCCTGACCGGAGCGGGCACGGAAAGTCGGGTGGGGGAGGCTGTTCCCTTCCTACGGTGGTGATCGCAAGGGAAGGAAGGGGTCGGGATGCTGGAGCAGCTGAACCGGGCCATGGAGCACATCGAGGACCACCTCGACCAGCGGATCGAGGTGGCCGAACTGGCCCGGATCGCGGTGACGTCGGAGTACCACTTCCGACGGATGTTCTCCGCGCTGGCGGGGATCCCGCTGTCCGAGTACATCCGGCGCAGGCGACTCACGGTCGCCGGTGCCGAAGTGCTCGGCAGCGAGCGGACGTTGCTCGAGGTGGCCGTGCGCTACGGCTACACCTCGGGGGAGGCGTTCGCCCGGGCGTTCCGCGCCATGCACGGGGTCGGCCCCGGCGAGGCCCGGCGCTCCGGTGCGGCGTTGCAGTCGCAGCCCCGGATGTCCTTCCGCCTCATCGTCGAAGGGAGCAGCAGTATGCGATACCGAGTGGTGGAGAAGCAGGAGTTGCGGGTGGTCGGCTGGAAGGCGCGCGTCCCGCTCATCCACGCGGGCGTGAACCCGCACATCGCGGAGTTCATCCGGGGCCTGGACCAGGACGCCATACGGAGCCTGGACGGACTGTCCGGCCAGGAGCCGCAGGGCATCGTCGCGGTGACCGACAACATCGACCCCAGCCGCGCGGAGGGGACGGAGCTCGACTACTGGCACGGGGTGGTGACGGGTACGTCCGTGCCCGTGCCGGAGGGGATGGACGCCCTCACCGTGCCCGCGGGCACGTGGGCCGTCTTCGACAACTCCGGGGCGTTCCCCGAGGCGCTGCAGCTGATGTGGCGGGACGTGTATACGGAGTGGTTCCCGTCGAACCCGTACCGCAGCAGGCCCGGCCCGGAGTTCCTGCGGGTCCGGCCGGACGACAAGGGTCAGGCGGACGCGCAGCTGTGGATCCCGGTGGAGCGGACGACCACGGCCTGATCGCTCAGCGTCGGTGGTGCGGGATCCGGGGGCGGTCCCGCACCATGGCGCGGAGCGCGTCGACGCGGTCGCGGATGTAGGGGGTGTCGGGGCCTGCGTCGGTGGGTCGCTGCTCGCCGTGGCAGGGGCGGCAGAGGCCGCCGGGGAGGGCGTGGGACGGGCCGGGGTCGCCGCAGTTGGTGCATTCCATGAGACGGGTGGGTGTTGCTGTTTCGACTGCTTCGGGTGGCATTTTGTCGTTGAGGCGTCGGCGGATGAAGGCGCCGGGGCAGTGGATGGGTTCGGCGGGCAGCCCGGTGGTGAGGATGCGGGCGAACTCGGGCGGGGTGATGCCGCGTTGGAACCACTCGGCGGCGAGGGGTTCGAGGGCGGAGCACTCGGCTGCGGAGAGCGCGACGCGGGGGCTGGTCCGGCCGAGGGCGGCGAGGGCGGTGTACGCGACGGACCGCCCGGGCTGTGGCTGCTGCTGCTCCTGTTGCGGGACGTCTCCTGCGAGGACGGCTGCCCACCAGTCGTTGTCGCGGGCGGTCCGGCTGAAGTGGCTGCGGGTGACCCACTGGGTGCCGGTGGTCTCGCGGATGCGGCGGAGGTGCCCGGCTTCGGAGAGGTTGTTCAGGGCGGTGCGGATGGCCTGCTGCCCGTAGGCGGCGATCTCCTTGGCGAGCGTCTTCGCGTCGATGGCGGCCCCGTCGGGGAGCCGGTCGATGTGCGCGGCGATGGCCGCCTCGCGGGCGGGCAGGTGTGCGAAGTCGCGGGCGGTGCGGGGCGCTTGATGATCTGGTGCGGAGCGCTTGCCGTAACCAGGCGCGGCCATAGGGGGAGCAGCGATAGGGTAGGCGACAGCCATGAGATCGTCCTTGGTTCGATCTTGATGGTCAGGCCCTCTGTTGGTGTTAGCGCACCGGTCGGGGGCCGTTTGCTTGTGCGCCGCACGCTACACGGCGCTGGAGGGCATCGACTCCGCATTCACGAAATGTCATCCGTCCGTGTGCACACGGGAGTTGGGCGGATGGGTGGGTTCAAACCCAACAAACCATTCCTTGGAAACAGGGCTCGAATCCCGACCCCCGAAACCCGAAGCTCAAGCGCCGGTCGGGGTGGGCGCGCGAACGCCCAGGTGTGGCCGCCACGCGCCGAGTTGACGCCCCGACCCGAGCTTCGGACCTCGGGCTTCGGCGACTTTCCCGTTGTGGAAAGGCGTGCCTCTTGACCGCACGACCGATCACTCGACAGCATCGAGGCCACCACACAACGTGAGGGGGCATCGATGCTGCGGAAGCTGTCCGGAGACCCGTCGTGCAAGAACGGGTCGTGCCCGACCCTGTGGGGTACGGAGGACGCCAAGAGCTACCTCGTACAGGGTGAAATTGTCACGGACCCCGCGCAGTTGGAACAGCTCAGCCTGCCCGAGGGAGAAACGGCAGTCCTGGTCCCCGCCGCTATTTTGGAGGAGTACTTCCTTGCTCGCAGGTGAGGAGTTCGGGCGCCTCTTCGAGGTCTTCCAGCACACCGCTTTCCGGCTGGAAACCCTGAGCGTCTACGACGTCGAGGAAGAGCGGGAGGAGTTCGAGGCGTTCCTGGCCGGGAAGCCGATGCCTCCTGAGTGGAGCGACAACCCCTGGGTTCGCTCGATGACCGATCTCGGGAAAACCGTGTCACGTGTGCACGTACTCACGTCACCACTGACCGAGTACCTGCGCTACGAACTGTCGGCATACCCGGGAAACATCACTGCCGGTGAATCCATCGGGATCATCGATCTGGCACAGCAGAAAGTGACCGGCCTGCCGGACCACGACTTCTGGCTCTTCGACGACACCGAGGTCTATCGGATGCACTACACCGACTCGGGGAAGTTCGTAGGAGCGGAGCTTCTGCCTTCCGACCGGCTGTCGGAGTATCGGCAGTACCAGGACATCGCCCAGGCCCACGCCGCGCCGTTCGCCGAATACTGGGAACAGCTGAGCTGAGCCACGAGACAGAACTGGGCAAAGCCCTACGGGCGTTGCGGACGGCATCCGGCCTGACCGGGGAGTCCGTGGCCCGTAGGGCATCCATGTCTGCCGCAAAACTGTCGAAAATCGAAAACTGCCGCGTCCGGCCGACGGTCCGGGACGTGGATCTGATCCTCACTGCCGTGGGCGTTTCCGAGGAAGCCAAGGCGGAGTTCCTGGAAGCGGCCCGAGCGGAGGCCACCGAGGCCACGGCCTGGCGCATGCTGCGCCGGATGGGCCCGTGGAAGCACCAGCAAGCGATCAAGGCCATCGAAGCGGCGACCACCAGGCTCAGGTTGTTCCAGGGCCAGCTGATCCCGGGGCTCCTACAGACGCCTGAATACGTCTCGGCGGTGTTCTCGCTACCCCCAGCGTTGCCCGACGAGACCAAGGCCAGGACCGTAGCCGCGCGACTGGAACGCCAGAGCACGCTCTATGAATCTCAAAAATCCTTCCACTTTCTGATCTGTGAGCACGTCCTGCGATGGCTGATCTGCGAGCCCATGATCATGGCAGTCCAGCTCGACCGACTCGTGTCGCTCTCCAGGATCCCCAACGTCACCATCGGTGTTCTTCCGCTTCACCGCAAGATGCCCGATTTCCCGATGACGTGCTTCAGTCTCCACGACGATCGTCTGGTGCTCGTCGAAACGTTTCATGCCGAGATCACCACGCGTGACCCCAAAGACGTGGAGACATATTCCGAAACGTTCGAGCGGTTTGCGTCGGCGGCGCTCTACGGAGACAGCATGCGAACCATGCTCGAGAGCATCCGGGACGAGTTCTTTCGCAATCAGGAAAGCGGCTAGGAAAGCATCAGCCTCGGCCTCACGATGGGCGCATGACATCGGACACCGATACCGCCGCACGACAAGCCGATGCCTTCATGGCAGGCAAGCGGAAGTCTGACGACACCGCATTCATGCTCGAGCGCGTGCTGGCGGACATGGGCATCAGGGTCGGCGACCGGGATTCCTGGCCTCAACTCACCGGCCGCGCCTCCCTCTCCGGCGAACCGTCCGTGTTCCTGGGGACGGTCCCGCTGCCCACCGTGCGCAAGCTGATCGACACCCTGGTCTATGCGCAGTCCGCAAAGCGCAAGCAGGAGCAACGTGCCCTCGGCTACAGAGACTGATTCGGTGTCCCATCACCTCTCAGGAAGGTTCACCATGACTGACCTGTACGGCCTACCTCTCGACGGCGCCCGATTCATCAAGGCGTGCGGCGGCAACACGCACCCCGACGGCGAAGCGTGTGTCACTCTCGCGCGCATCGGCGACAACGCCTGGGCCCTGGGCGACAGCAAGCGCCCGCACGCCGAACCGCTTCGGTTCACCACTGACGAGCTGAACGCGGCGGGTATCGCCCTGTCGCGGTTCGGCTTCTCGGCCTGACCCCTCGAACTGCGGTTCCCGCTCTCCGTATCCACGAGAGCGGGACCTCGCAATGGAACAACAGGACGCACCTTGCACTTCCACGGCTATCTGTGGGTCGGCGACAAGGCGGTCTTCGACAAGGAGAGCGTTCGGCGCCCGCCCACATCGTTGGAGCCGACAGCCACCAGCCCGCCCGATGTGCTGGAAAGGTATCGCGAAGCGGTCACGGAGTGGCGAGTCACGGACGTACCTCCGCTGGAGACGGCGTACTGGCTACTGAAGCCGGCCAGATTGGTTCGGGGAACCTGGGAGCACACGAAAGATGCAGCCGAGTGGCTGGCCGGGCAACTGCGCGAGTACGCACCACGCTTCGATTCACCGACTGACCGCGACGCACGCCGACTCACAGACAAGGTCGCATACGTGACGGAGGCCCTCGAACACGACGGGGACGTTTCCCTAGGGTTCTACCTCGCACGCCCGTTGTTCCTGAGCATGGCCCTGGTGACATGCTCACCCAACCGTGCTATCCCTGAACAGCCCTGCCCTGTCGCATAGTTGCCTCCCGTTTGGAAGGTGGTCCATGACCAGCTCGCCCAAGAGCTTCGCCGACATGTTCGAGACTTTTGAACAAGAAGCGTTCCGGCTGGAGACGCTGGACGACTACAGCAAGTCCGGGAACGTCGACGTCTATCAGATGTTCCTGGCCGGTGGCCAGCAGCCAGCGGACTACAACTCTGACTGGGTCGAGGAAGTGCGGTCGCACGCGGACAAAGGCAAACGCATCTACCGTGTACACATCGTGACCCGCCCACTGACGGACTACCTCAGGTACGAACTCGGATGGGGATACCAGAAGAACATGACGGGCGGGGAGGAGTTCTTCATCCTCGACATCACGGGACGGGCCAACCCTCTCGAAGGCGTCGACGACTTCTGGCTCTTCGACTCACGGCACGTGGCGTCCATGCGCTACGACGACTACGGGGGCTTCCTCGGAGCAGACGTCCTGCCACTGAGCAGCACAGCAGAGTTCGCCCGCTACCGGGACACAGCACTTGCTCACGCACAGCCGTTCACCGAGTGGTGGGCCACGTATGGCATGTGAGGAAAAGGGGTCTCTCATGCGCCTGGACGGCGAGCAACGGTCTGCCTCCGCCAGAGTGGATCTCTACGGCAAGCAAGGCGAGCTGCGTGCACGGGAATCCTCATCGCGAGTGATGCGGCATTTCCTCCCGACTGTCCCCACCGGGCTTCTGCAAGTGCGCCAGTACGCGGAACTGACGCTGTCCGAGACTGTGAGTGGCGGCCCCTCCCGTGACGCCGAAGACGTCAGACGCGCCGTGCAAGCGCGCATGGACCGCCAGGCGATCCTCGACGACGAAGAACGAAGCTTCACCTTCCTGCTCACCGAGCAGGCCGTCAGGTGGCGCCGGGCATCCACTGAGGTCATGGCGGCGCAGTGCGCGCACATGGCGGACGTGTCACTGAAACCGAACGTGGAGATCGCGGTCCTTCCCCAGGCAGCCCACATCCCCGCCACACCGCTGAACATCTTCGTCATCTACGACGACCAACTGGTGACGGTCGAACTGTTCTCCGGTGAGGTGGTGTTGCACGATCCGCAGGAGATCTCGCACCACCTGAATCTGTTCGACCTGTTCCTGAGACATTCCCTGCGAGGGGCGGAGGCGACAACATTCCTCCGGGGCGTCGCCGAGGAGTTCATGCGCCTGCGCGACCAATGAGTTGGCGCGACAGGCCCGGAAACGTAGGGCGGGGCGGCGTCCGTTGCGCGAGTCGGGTACGGGTTTCCCTACGGCTGAGGGCAGTTTTCGTGAGGAAACCCGTACCCGACTCGCCAGTAACCCATTAAGAGGATGTCTCACGTGGCGCTGTGGTGACGTGCGGCATCATGGTCGCTTGTGAGTGTTGATCTTTCGCGGCGGCTGGTTCCTGACGGGTTGTGGGAACTGGCCGCTCCGTTGCTGCCATCGTTCAGGTCCCGTCCGCAGGGCGGT